>JAJFJS010000032.1 GCA_021773815.1 Gammaproteobacteria bacterium | reverse complement strand
GGCCGCCGCCTCGGGCGTGCCGCCCGGCAGGACGAAATCCTTGAGCGGCGGCAGGTCGGCGTTGAACTGGTCGAGCGTCGCCTCCAGGTCTTCGACCCGACCCTGCGTTATCACCGCTGCATCGGGTCGGCACAGTTCGCCCCCCAGATCGAACAACTGGTTCTGAATGCGCGTCAGGCACTCGACGATGTTTGGTGGTAACCCGTCTGCGGCCAGGATCACGCCGAGCGTGCTGTTGAGTTCATCGACGGTGCCGTAGGCTGCCACGCGTGCGCTGTCTTTCGCCACGCGTCGGCCATCACCCAGACCCGTCGTGCCGTCATCGCCGGTGCGCGTATAGATCTTCGTCAGACGATTGCCCATCGGGCCATGATACTCCGTGTATGTCGGGGCGAAAAATGCGATTCAGTATCCCGGCTTGAAATCACAGTCACTGGTCAGGCGGCACCATAATACCAATGCCATGGTTCATATATGTAGCCTCTGGTATTGCCTCCTGGGTAGGACAGCCGATAGCCGAAGCGCTCGGCGTTGCGTCGTAACCATTGAAACGCCGTGGTCGCCTCGAATTTTTTACCTCGCTCTAAAGCGTCGGGAGTAGATAAATCTATGGCGCGCCCGGAGTGGTGTTCGCTGAAACCAGGTGGAGCGAACACTTCGAAAATTTCATCGATGCTTTGCCCGGCTTTAAGCTGGGCGCGAATAATCCTGGCTTGCCGAGAAACACTACGATATCCAGAGACGATAAATATTGATTCACCATCTGACATGGCTGCCTTTTTCATAAGGCGCCAGTGTTTTGCAGCAACGGGAGTCAGCAGATACTCTCGTCCGTCCTTGCCGACTTCTGCTACATCCAGAAACTCCGCCTCGTCGAAAGCAACCAGACCCCGTTCACTGATAGTCTTGGAAGACAATCCAAATTCAGCGATATACGGGTTAGCTGCCACGGTGATAGTGATGTCTAATGCCCTGAAAAGGGGTAGCCGGTATAGCGGTCCCAGCCCCGAAGGAGTCCCTTCTTCAGCTGTCTATGTTGCGGACTTGCTAACTGCAACATCCTTCACATCCTCAGAGCGCCAATGTGCCTTGCATGTGCCCAGGCCGTGCACTTCGATCTGCAGGTTATTCAAAAAGGCGTATTTAACTAACTCAAATACGGCACTGCCGCCGGAACTATCCAGGCTGATTGCAAACATCTGCCACTGGTTGCAACTGGCAGGGTCTTCGATCACACCTCCCACCGAGAAGATGACAGTATTTGAGGTGCTCGATGCTCGGAGATCCGTAACAAAGCCTTGGATATCGCCAGCTACAGCTACCGAAGTTAGAAAGAGGCTTATCAAAGCGGGAGAGAACTTCATATTTTTAACTCGCTAGCAAGCTAATGCCCACAACAGCGGCCGTAAGGCCGGTCCGGCGACCACCGGGAGCGAATTGCTTGTGCTGGTTACGGAGCATTGTGAACAACTGCACAACTATTGTTGCGCATTAGACATTTCGACCAACTTACATTTCTGCAGATCATTAATTGCGACGACCCTTGGTTGAAGTCGCAAAGGCTCCGGATCCACCTCAATTCCCAGTGATAATCGAACCATTTTGCTTCCGCCGCTCGTTGCTACTGATGAAATTTTTATAAAATAGGTTTTATTGCCCTCAAGCTCAAAATATTCTGCAGCTTTGGTCACCCCAGCCGATGCAGAAATTTCATGAGATCCAACCGGTAAATAAAAATGTGTGCGGCTCATTGATGGGAGTTTTCCAACTTGATTCCCGTCAATAGCGAGTTTGGCAGTTTCTTTAATTGGACCTGTATTCATGCGATAGATGTAAACTACGGCAGTATTATCGTCTGGGGGAGATTCCGGAATAACGCTGTACTTCGTTCGAGGAAGATCCACTCTATAGTCATTGATATAGCCAACGAGTGCTCTGGCTGAGGCTCTATCATAAATGCTGCCGCCTTTCGGAGGCATGGAGCATTCACCAAGGATGCATTCGGTTACTCCTAGCAACCCATCCTTATCGGGCAATGCAAAAAACCCGAGTGACACATGCTTCCATGTTGAATGTGCTCGCCCCAACTCCTTCAGCTCTCCGGTATCAAAAGCGGGCATCTTCAAAAACTGCTCTATAAAATAGATATACTCGTCAAAGTATTCTGTCGAAAAAGCATTCGACCTCTCGTAACGTCCATCCGCAACGACAGAAAAGTAGCTGTTACCTTCCTTATCCGACCAGTTCTCAATTCTTGTGGGAACCGGTATCGGGCGACCTGCGTCCTTGTCGTATTGCATTGCCTCTAGCTGATATGGCAATTGCTCTTTATTAGCAATATTAGTCGTCGAGCACGCGCTTGATAATAGAATGACAATTAAGATAACAAGTCTAAGCAATTCTGATTTCCCCCTATAGATTCAATCTTGATCAGTACTTAACTGATATTCAAAAAGTCAGTATCGGGTCTCATTTAATTCTAATCCGTAAAAATTACGGTTACGTCATTGGTTGCTCCGTAACGCCCGCAACAGGGGCGCAGTGGTAGCTGCGTCCCGCGCCCGCAGGGCGCAAACTGCTTGCGCTGGTTATGTTCCGGCAACGCTTTTACCTCGCCGCATATCTTCTGGCGATATTCGCGACTTGGAATCGAACGCATTGACGTAGTCTTGCCGATCCCAGGACCAAGCTTCCTCGATTTCGTAGTTCACGTTGTAGCGTATCCAGATTAGAACATCCCACTCGTAGTTTCTGGCTTTTCCAGCGTTGGTTATTCGACTACCCGATTTCCCGCTAGGTCGATGCGCCTTGATCTGATAACGAACACCGTTGTAGATGAAATCATATCCCTTAGCTACGGCTGTCTTGTCCTGCATATAGTCTGAATATTCGTCATCGGTCATGCCAACCAAGTGCGCTGCATCTAGTTCCGAAACAGCCGAAGTTATGGCGGGCGCCACGCCATAACGGTTTTGCCAAGCTAGTGCTGTGTCTATAAGTGTTTGGCGGAGGGTCATAAGCTATGATCGAGGAACATAACAGCGGATTCTAGTGCGCGCTCGAAAAACACGCTTTTGTTTTCGGCTCATTGGTTAAGTTTTAGCCACTACGTCCCGTAGAGTCAATAGTTTGAAAATAGAGTTGTTCTCGGGCGGCGAGAACACGCGCAGGATAAAGCGTGCACGCTTTTGTTGTCGGATTTTCAGATTTGGAGAATTCGGAGGAAAACTCCCTGCACAAGGGGAGTTTGCATCGGGCTCGAGAATTCTCTGTTTCCACCGCAGCGGTTTCGCCGGTTTTTCCGTGCCGTTGTTTTCTGCCGCGTTTGTCCCGGATCCTGGCTGACGTTGCTATTAAGGCAACAAAAGATAGAAAAAAGCGCAGGGTCAGGGTGTCAATAACCGGTTTTTTTTGCGGTTCCTGACGGCCGGATTGTTGCGAACGGGCCAGTTAACTTGTGGAAAAATATGACACCGCTGGTTGCGGTCTCAAACTTTGAAACGGCTGGCCGTCAGTTCGCGAGCCGGATGCGGGCGCCGATGAAGGCGCCGATGCCGGCGGTCGCGTAGCCATAGACATTTTCGTAGGTTTCGTCGAACAGGTTCTCGACGCGCGCGAAGACCGTGACATTGTCGGTAACCGCGATGCTGGCGCTGGCGTCGACGAGCGTATAGGCGCCGATGGTGACGATTTGCGACGATGCCGGAAACGGCGGAAAGAACTCGTCGGTCTGGGTGCCGCTGTACGACCAGTTGATGTTGAACTGCATCTGGTCGGTGATGGCGGTATTGACGTTGAGCGCCGCCATATGACGTGGCCGACGGGTTTCTTGTTGCGCCGGTCCGGCGGCGCCCGGTTGGACCGCATCCGTATAGGTATAGCTGGCGGCCGCGCGCGTGCCCGGCATTATGTCGGCCGACGCCTCGACCTCGACGCCCCGGCTGTTGCTCGTGCCGCGCCGGTTGGCGGCCGTGAACATGCCGAAGGGGCCGAGCGACGTGTCGTAGAAGAAGCCGTCAATCTCGTCGGTCAGGCGCCGGCGAAAGTACGTGATGTCCGTGCGCACCCGGTCATCGGCGAAGCGCTGTTCGTAGCCGATGTCGAAGGCCCGTGACTTCTCGGGCTTGAGGTTTGGGTTGCCCCGGAACTGGTCCGGAAAAAAACCGAACCGGTCGGTGAATGTCGGTGACTTCTGGCCGGTGCCGAGGCTCGCGTGCAGCCGGGCATCCCATGGTGCAATCCGGTACGCCGCCGTCGACCGGAAAGTCGTGATGTCGTCGAAGTCGCTGTTGTCGTCATGACGAATGCCGATGCTGAACGACAGGCCGCCGAACCCGGTCGCCCGGTACTCGCCGACGAAGCCGGCGTTATGCATGTTCTGCGCCTGATTCGGATCGCCCCACGGGGCGGCGATCCCGTGCTGTTTGAACGCCTCGTCCTCGTAATCAATCGCCAGCGTGACGTGTTGCGCAGACGCTTCGGTCGGGCCGGTGGGCAGATGCCAGGTGCTCTGATAATAGACGCCGGTCTTTTCCGCCTCGGCGGCCGATGTCCATTGGCCGTCCGCGAACTCGTCATTGTCATTGGTCGTCTGCGTCAGGCGCAGTGTCTGGATCCAGGCCCGATCGAACAGCGCGAACCGAGCGCCGGCGCCAACGGTCGTCTGCCGATTGTCCGATTCCCGATCGGCATCGGCGGGCAGGCCGGTGGCGATGAAATCGATCTCATCGAATTGTTTGCTTGCATCGACGTACCGGAGCGATGCGTCGAGACTGAGGTTGTCCATGACCTCGGCATCGACGCGCAGGTTCGCGGTCCGGTTTTCGTAACCGTCGTCTTCGGTTCCGGACCGGGAAATGTTCGTGCCGTCAGATTCGACATGTGATGCGGTCACATCGATGCCGGCTTTCGCGCCGCGCGCGCCGACATGCATGCCGGCGTTCGTCGTGTCGAAGGCGCCGCCTTCGAAAAAACCGTCGGCGCTCCATGGCGCTGTCGAGCGCCGCGTCTGGATATCGATGACGCCGGCCAGCGCATCGCTGCCCCAGAGTGCACTCTGCGGGCCGCGTACGACCTCGATATGCCCGATATCGTTGGCCGTCAGGTGCGAGAACGCAAAGGTGCCGTCGGTTGAGGGATCATTGACCTCGATGCCGTCGATGCGCACGAGGACGTGATTGGCCTCGGCGCCCCGGATCCGGATCGCCGTTTGCGACCCGATATGCCCTGTCCGGCTGACCGCGAGACTCGGCAGGTCGCGCAGCAGGTCGGTGATGAATACCGTCTGACGCGCCTCGATGATTTGCCGGTCGATGGACGATACGGCGCTGCCCGTATCGCTGCGCGTCGCCGGCGTACGGTGTGCCGACACGACGACGTTGTCCTCCGGGATGTTGTCGGCCCGGACGTGCGCAATATTTAACAGGCACGCGAACAGCGCGATAGAAAGGATCGAGTAATGCATGATGCTCCTCCGCCGCGCTACCCCGCGCAGACCGGTGACGTGGTTGTTCGGAGCGGACAGGAGCGTGTGTGCCGAGTGATCAGCCGCACGAGCGCCCACCGCGCCGTTACTGTCACCAAGCCGGTCTCCGGGCTTACGAGTGGACTGGCGTCCGGTCTGAATCACCTTCCCGCGTCATGCGCAGTGGTTTCGGGTCCTGGATGGCCCGCAGATTCAGCTTGTACTCGATCACCGTTGCGGGGGCAGCGCCGGAATGGCCGGACCTCGGAGGTGTTCCTCGAAGATCACGGTTCACCGGCTTCCCGTTATCCCAACCTGACGGTCGGGAGCACCTGGCGAGCTGCGACTCTACGGAACGGGCGGTTGGCGTGTCAAGATAAACGGCGTCGGTGTCGATCGTAACGTCGGGATAGCAGCGGCTACCACACCGGTAACAGCACCTTCCGGTCCTCATGGGACCAGGCGGCGAACGGCGTGCCGTACAGTCGCTCGAGACGTTCGGTTGTCAACATCTCATCGGTGGCGCCGAATGCCCATTCACCGTCGCCGAACAGCAGCAGGACCTGTGTGGCGAAACGCGCGGCGAGTACCGGATCGTGCAGGCTCGCGATGATCGTCTTGCCGTCATCGGCAAGCGCCGAAAACGCGTTGAGCACCTGCAGTTTGTGTAGCGGGTCCAGATGGTTCAGCGGCTCGTCGAGCAGCAGGATGTCCGGGTTCTGCACGAGCAGCGTTGCGATGGCCAGGCGACGTCGTTCACCGCCCGACAGTGTCGCCGTCAGCCGCTCGGTCAGGTCGCCGATGTCCATGGTGTCGAGCGCCGCCATCGCGATATCGGTATCGGCCGACGACTCCCACTGCCAGAAATCGAGGTGCGGGTGCCGGCCCATCATCGCGGTTTCGAGCACGGTGGTCGGAAACGCGTCGTCGTGGGTTTGTAGCAGCAGTCCGAGACGGCGCGCGATGACCCTTCGGTCGAGGCGTTCGATGGCATCGCCGTGCAGTCGAACCGTGCCCGCCGCCATGGGTCGGATGCCGGCCAGCGTATGCAGCATCAGGGTCTTGCCGACGCCGTTCGGGCCGAGAACGCAGACGAACATCCCGGGCGCCGTGGCCATGTTCAGCGTGCGGATCAGTGTCCGGCCGTTGACGGCGACGGTCAGTTCATCGCAGGTGAGTGACATCGACGCGCGCATGGCGACGTATTGTACGGGCAAAAAAAACCCCGCGTGGGAGGCGGGGTACGGGTTATTGTTGTTGTCGCGTGTTCGGTTTTTACTTCAGCGACGAGGCTGTGCTGGATTGTTGTTGTCGTTATGTCCGCGATGTTTTCTTCTGATTATTGTTTTTATTCTTCTTGTCTCGCGTCTTCTGGCTTCGATGTCTGGTTACAGATGTCGAATACGCCATCGCCTGTAAAAACCTTTTTTGTGCGCAGCAGTTATATTGCAAGAGGCGTGCCAGAGTCGGAAGTAACTTTGGTAAACAGCAGGTTAGCATATTTTTTTGGTCCACTTTCGGTGGCCGGCCGGCCGAACTGTAATGAAATCCGACATGCATTTGGGCCGGTTTCCTTGTGCGGGCACTCAGTATTCGGCGTTAAACGTTCGAATGGCCTAGCGCTTTTCTCCGCTTTGCGCCGAGCCGCTGCGCGACGGCAAGCGGGGGAACGCTTTCGGGCGGTCGGTATTTCTGTCGTGATTTCCGACAAATGCCGGTTGTAGCGGCATCGGGTTGTAAAGTTTCTCAACGCCCGGGCCGGAAATGGCGCCCATCGGCCAACGGCGCCCGGCGCTGACCAGGTCGCTGCGATCGAAATAGCGGCCGTCGACCATCGTGCCGACGATGGCCGTCGCCGCGCGGATGTCCGTCAACGGGTCGCCATCGATGACCACGAGGTCTGCGACGCGGCCGGGTTGCAGGATGCCCTGGGTTGCGCCGTGGCCGAGAACCCGGGCGGCGTCCGGCCCCGCCATCTTGAGGATCTGGAACGGCTGAATGCTGCGTGCTGCCAGCGTCTGCATCTGCGCGTGGAGTCCGAGTCCCGGCGGCGTCCGCGGCGCGCCGCTGCCGAGAATGATCCGGCCGCCGGCGCCGAGAAAACGGTTCGGGTCCGTGAGCGGCGCGCGCCAGCCGGCCTGTGCGCGGGGCCACGATGTGCGCCAGCTTTGTTGTTCGGCGGTCGTGAACAGACGGCGGAATTGCCAGCCGATGTACAGGTTCGCGATGATGTCATCGCCCGCGGGTCCGGCGGCGATGCGCGACGGCACGCCGATACCCGCCGCGCCGGCCACGACGAGGACATCGGACCACGTGCCCGACGGCCCCGGCGCCGCATCCGTCGTGCCCGGCGCGACGGGCCGCACCTCGTCCACGCCGAGCGTGAGATTGCGCAGCGCCGTGGTCGCGATGACCGACAGATCGTTGCGGTGCGCACGGTCGATCACTTCCGCCAGCGTGCGCTCGTCGAGGGACCGGCACAACTCGACCGCGACGATATTCAGCGCCTCGGCCTCGGCGATCACCCGGTCGAACAGGGCCGCGTCCAGCGACCCGGTGCGGCGATCGCAGGGCCTGACGGCCAGCGTCAGGCGCGGACCGATACGGCGTGCACTGTGCCAGCTTTCGAGTTGTTCGATAGCGCTATGCCAGTCGTCGACAGTCTGGCGAATCGTCGTGACACCCGCAGCGAGCCACTGCCGGCCGATGCGTTCCGTACTGACCGGAGGCGCCGCGACGGTCAGGTCGGTCAGACCGGGAATTACGGTATACGCGGCCGCATCGATGTGCGGCGTCTCGGCGTCCGACCAGGGCCGCACTGCGACGACGATGCCGTCCTCGATGACGATGTCCTGACGGGTCAGGTAACCCGGACCGATGCCGTCGAACACGCGGCCGGCGCGCACGACCGTGCGTTCGCCGCGTCCTGCGGGACGCCATGTCAGTGGCAGCGTTTGCCCGGCGTCGGCCGCGGCGCCCGGGTGGGTGCCGAAGTCGGCCCCCGGCTCGACCCGGCCGTCCCGCCCGGGTCCGTGTGCCGTGGCCGGCAGGTTGGCCGCCTGACCGCTGGCCACATCGGCGAGCCGCAGTCGGTAGCCGCTGCGCTCAGCACCGATGACGTAGCTGACGGCTGAGCCGTCGGCAGTCCACGTCGGGGAACCGATAACGGCATCGTCGCGGCTCAACGGGCGCATGGCGGTGGACGCGTGCTGCATGATCCAGACCTGCAGGCTGCCGCCGCGGTCGGAGACGAAGGCGAGTTGTTGTCCGTCCGGTGAAAAGGCCGGTTGTGCGTCGACATAGGCGTCGTTGGTCAGTTGCCTGATCAGCGTCAGTTCTGTTCCGCTGCGTTGAAACTCCCACAGGTCGCCGAGCGCCGCCGCAACCTGTCGTCCGTCGCCGCGCTCGGTGCGGCCGGCATGGCCGCGCACCGCGCGCGTCAAACGGTCACGGGGCGCGGGCGCGCGCGCCGTGCGCACCGATTCGTCGAGCCGCAGCGTGACCGCGAACGGTATCTCGGTGAAAGCCGGCAGACCGAACTCCCGGCGCCGAATGCTGTTGTCGGCCGTGTACAGGAATTCGCCGGCCGTCAGCCAATGCGCCGGACGCGGGACCACCTGTTCGTGATGTGTGATCGGCTTGGTGATCGGCGGTTCGGACAGCAGCAGCATGCGCAGCTGGCTCGTCACGACCTGCTCGCGCACGTACAGCAACACACCGCCGCCGGGGCGCCAGGACGGTGCGCGGATCTGCCCCGGTTCTTGCAGCACGCGTTTCGGTTGTGCCCCGGGCACGAGGGTGAACAGTGATGAGCCGGTGGTCGTGGGCGTGACGTAGGCGAGTTGCGTTCCGTCGTCATTCCAGGCGGGATCGTGCTCGTCGCCGGTCGTAAAGGTGAGTTGCCGCAACTCCAGGCCATCGATATCGACTTCCCAGATATCGAAGCTGCCACCGCGGTTGGAAGCGACGACGAGTCTTGCACTGTCTTGCGCCGGCCGCCACGCCGGCGTCAGGTGATCGTAGGCGCCAAAGGTCACCTGACGCGTTGCGCCGCTGTCGAGATCGTTCACGAAGATCTGGTGCCGGCCAGCGCGCTGCGATTCGAAAGCGACATACCGCCCGTTCGGGGAAAAGGCCGGCCGCCGGTTCGAGTCGCCGGTGGTCGTGATGGGCGTTGCCGAAGCCTGGTCCGGGTGCTGCCACCAGATCTGCCCGGCCGCGTCGAAGGCCAGCCGGTCGAATTCGGCCGGTGCTGTGACCGAGATCGCACCGCCCTGGCGCAGCATGATCGTCGCTTGCGCGCCGGCGGCGTCCGGCCAGCCGATGAGCCATGCCGGGAGCAGCGCCGTCGCCAGCGCGGCGACGCGTTGGTGTCGACGGCCGGGCATCAGGGACCGGACCACGTACCGCCGGTGCGGCGCGGATCGGCCGCTACCGCGAAGCCGTCGGTCGGTGACCAGGATGCGGCGCCGACGCCGCCGAAATACATCGACAGGCTGTCGAAGTGGCGCAGACCCATTGATACCGAGCCGACCGGCAGGCCCGGCTCGCAGGCCGCCGTGACGCCGTCGGCACCGAATTCGACATGCGCCCGCGGATGCCCGATCGCTTCGGCGAGCGGCATGCCGAGCCGGATGTAATTGACCAGCGCCTGCAGGGTCGCCGTCGTGATGCGGCTCGCACCCGGTGAGCCGATTGCCAGCGTTGTGCCGCGGTCACTGTGCGCGACGGTCGGCGCCATGTTGGACGGCAGCCGTTTGCCGGGCGGGCCGATGTCGAGGCCGCGCTTGTTCAATTCGAGTTCGCCGAGGCAGTTGTTCAGCCAGATGCCGGTGCCGGGCGGCATGTCGCCGGCGCCGTACCCGGATGAGACAGTCAGCGCGCAGGCCAGTCCGTCCGAGTCGACGGCAGAGGTGTGGCAGGTTGACCCGGATTCGAGCAGTGTCGCCGGTGCGCAACGTTCGGCGAGATCGAGCAGGCGTTGTGCGTCGGCATCGATCCGGTCGCTCAGATCGAGGTGCGCGGCGCGGTACGTCAGTGCGGCCTGCTGGACGGCGAGCAGGTAACGGAACGTGTCGTCGTCCCAGCGTTCGATCGGGCGGCGATTCATCATCTTCAGCATCGCGGCGAGCACGACACCGCCCACTGCCGGCGGCGGGTTGGTCGCGATCGCCCATTGCTCGCCCGACGGTGACGCGCAATCGATTTCCAGGCTCGTCCGGCCGATGATCTCGTAGGCAGCCATGTCCGCCTGGCTGAGTCGGCCGCCGCCGGCACCGATATAGTCGGTGATCGCGTGGCCGATCGCGCCGGTGTAAAAATCATCGGGCCCGTGCGCGGCGATGCGGGCGAGCGAGTCCGCCAGGTGCGGAACATGGATCGTCTCGCCGGCCGACCGCAGGTGGCCGCGCTCGTCAT
Source organism: Gammaproteobacteria bacterium (assembly GCA_021773815.1). Lineage (GTDB taxonomy): Bacteria > Pseudomonadota > Gammaproteobacteria > Steroidobacterales > SMWD01. The sequence continues at coordinate 14,770 of JAJFJS010000032.1, read as the reverse complement.
GCAGCGCCGCAAAGCCGTCGGCCGAGCGCCCGAAGATCGGCGTGCCCGAATAAATCAGGTAGTCGTAGCTGGCCTGTGGCAACGGAAAGCCGCGCCGGACCGCGTCGATGGCGGGTGCGAATAGCTCCCGCCATGGCAGTTTGCCGTAGCGCTCCGAAGCCGCGCCGAACAGTGCGATACCGCCGGGCAGGCCAACCGAATCCGGTCCGACCGTCGTCGTGACGCCGCCGCCGTATTCGAGCCGGACATCCGTCGACTGCCGCTGCATCCCGTCCGGGACGGCACCAAGGCCCGGCGCGGCGACATAACCGTCGAGCGTGACGGGGCGGTCGTCCTGCGGGCGCCGGATCGTCATGTAACCGCCGCATGCCAGTGAACACACGCCGGGCTCGGTATTGATCGATACGAGCATCGCGGCGATCGCCGCATCTACGGCGTTGCCGCCGGCCCGCGCGATCGCGGCGCCGGCCTCGGCTGCGAGCTGGGAAGTTGCGGCGATAGCCAGTGTGGTGCGCATCGTGACCGGGTGTGTGAATCGGGATGGTCGGGATCAGAACGTGATGACGGCGCGAATGCTTGCGCCTTCGTGCATCAGGTCGAAAGCCCGGTTGATGTCCGCGAGTGGCATCGTGTGCGTCACCATCTCGTCGATATGGATCTGTCCGGCCATGTATCGGTCGACGTAACCCGGCAACTCGGTGCGTCCCCGAACGCCGCCGAAAGCGGTGCCGCGCCAGACGCGCCCCGTCACGAGTTGAAAAGGCCGGGTGCTGATTTCCTGCCCCGCGCCGGCCACGCCGATGATCGTCGATTCGCCCCAGCCCTTGTGACAGCATTCCAGCGCGGCGCGCATCAGGTCCGTGTTGCCGACGCACTCGAACGAGTAATCGACGCCGCCGGCCGTCAGGTCGACGATGACCTCCTGGATCGGCGCCGCATGCTCGGCCGGGTTCACGCATTCCGTCGCGCCGAGCTGCCGGGCCATCGCGAATTTGTCCGGATTGGTGTCGATCGCGATGATGCGACCGGCCTGCGCCATGACGGCGCCCTGTATCACGCTGAGTCCGATGCCGCCGAGACCGAATACGGCGACGCTGGCGCCCGGTTCGACCTTGGCCGTGTTCAGCACCGCGCCGATGCCGGTCGTGATGCCGCAGCCGAGCAGACAGACCTTGTCGAGCGGCGCCCGCTCGCTGATTTTGGCAACGGCGATCTCCGGCAGCACGGTGTACTCGGAGAACGTCGAGGTGCCCATGTAGTGATGGATGCGCGTGCCGTTTGCCGAGAAGCGGCTCGTGCCGTCGGGCATCAGCCCCTGGCCCTGGGTCACACGAATCGCCTGGCACAGGTTGGTCTTGCCCGATGCGCAGAATTTGCAGACGCCGCATTCGGGCGTATACAGCGGAATGACATGATCGCCGGGCCGCACGGTCGTGACGTCGGCGCCGATGTCCACGACAATGCCGGCGCCCTCATGGCCGAGGATGGCCGGAAACAGTCCCTCGGGATCGGCGCCCGACAGCGTGAACGCGTCGGTATGGCAGACGCCGGTCGCGACGATCCGGACCAGCACCTCACCGGCCTTCGGCCCCTCGACATCGATTTCCTCAATATCCAGCGGTTGTCCGGCGGACCATGCGACGGCGGCGCGAGATTTCATTGGCGCTGACTCCGGGTGTTGTCGAAGGCAAATTGTAGTCGTCGGCGCGGCTTGCGGAAACCGGCGTGACTCTGTACAAGAATGGCGTTGCTGTGCGGGGCGGATATCGGCTGATCGTCATGGAACTGGAAGAACTCAGGGGCAAATTGTCGGCGCTGGACCGGCAGATACTCGAACTCGTCGCTCAGCGGCAGTCCATGGTCATGCGTATCGGCGAGGTCAAGCAGCAAAGCGGTGAGGCCACGCGTAATTTTGCGCGCGAGAAGCAGGTCATCGACATGGCCCGGGCCGATGCGGCCGAACTGGGCATTCCGCCGAACCTGGCCGAGGCCCTGATGGATTTGCTGATTCGTTCATCGTTGACGAAGCAGGAACGTGCGCGCGTCCGGGCCGAGGGCCACGGACACGGCCGCGAGGCGCTGGTTATCGGCGGTGGCGGCAAGATGGGTCTGTGGTTTGTCGATTTTCTCGACTCGCAGGGCTTCGACGTGACGGTTGCCGATCCGGTCAACCGGGTCGGCGGATTCAAGCAGGTTGAGGACTGGCGCGATGCCCCCGACGCCTTCGATATCACCGTGATCGCGGCGCCGATCGGTGTTTCCGCGACGATTATCGACGACATGGTGGCGACCGGGCGCAGCGGCCTGGTATTCGATATCGGCTCGCTGAAATCGCCACTCGAGGCCGGACTGCGCAAGCTGGCCGCAAACGGCGTGCGGGCTACGTCGCTGCACCCGATGTTTGGTCCGGACACCGAACTGCTGTCGGGGCGCCACGTGCTGTTCTGTGAGGTCGGTGATCCGGAAGCCACGCGCGACGCGCGCAAGTTATTCACGTCGACGATGGCGCGGCAGATCGAAATGGATATCGCCGACCACGATCGACTCATCGCCTATGTGCTCGGCCTGTCGCATGCGCTGAACATCGCGTTCTTCACGTCGCTGGCCGAGAGCGGCGAGCAATTGCCGCGCCTGGCCGACCTGTCGAGCACGACGTTCGACGAGCAGCTCCGCGTTGCGCGCAAGGTCGCCGCCGAGAGTCCCCAGTTGTATTTCGAGATTCAGCACCTCAATCCGCACGGGCTGGCGCCGCTGCGTGAGTTGGCCGACGCGGTGCAGAGAATTACTGACCTCGTTGAATCCGGCGATGCTGCGGCCTTTGTCGAACTGATGCAGCGCGGTCGGGATTACCTGGCGCGGCGCGGCTGAAACAGGAGAATTAAGGGGGAATTAAGGGGACAGTTTACTTATCTCCTCAGGCAATCGACCTGCCAGGAAGTCCGGTGCTGCAGGAGATAAGTAAACTGTCCCCTTAATTCCCCCCCCCTAAATTCCAGTGACCCCGAAATTGGTGCCTGACACCATTTCGGACACCGATTTCGGCGACACGTCCCCCATATTCCCGATGCCGGCTCAGTCTTCGGTGGTTGTCGTCCGGCCGAGCAAAAACAGGAACAGCGGCACGCCGATGATGGCCGTGATCGCGCCGACGGGCAGTTGGCGCGGCGCGATCACAGTTCGTGCGACGAGGTCTGCGATCACCAGCAGCGTCCCGCCGGCCAGCGCGGAGGACGGTATCAGTATGCGATGGTCGGAGCCGCCGACAAGGCGGATCAGGTGGGGCACGACGAGGCCGACAAAACCCACGGTGCCGGCGGTCGTGACGGCGAAGGCAGTCAGCAGGGCGCTGAGTATGTAGACGATCGCCCGAACCGGGCGAACCCGTAGCCCCAGCAGCGCGGCCTGCCGGTCGCCGACGGCCAGGACATTCAATGAGCGTGCCAGCGCCAGGCCGGCCACGACGGTGCACGCCGCGATGACCAGTGTCGGCCACGGTCGGGTCGCGAACGCGAAATCGCCCATGAGCCAGAACAGGATGCCGCGCAGGTTGGCCTCGGGCGCCGTGGCGATCACCAGGCTGATGATCGCGCCCCAGCCCGCGGCGATGACGACGCCGGTTAGCAGCAGGCGTCCGGGCGACCAGTTGCCGTGATACCGGGCGACGGCAAAGACCAGCAGCGTGCTCGCCAGCGCACCGCCGAAGGCGGCCGCGTCGATCGCCGCGCCGGCGGCGCCGAACAGCATGACCAGCAGTGCGGCCACGGCTGCGCCTCCGGACGTGCCGAGGATATACGGATCGGCCAGCGGATTGCGCAGCAGGACCTGCATGAAAACACCGGCGAGGGCCAGCGAGGCGCCGGTGCCAAAGGCCGCCAGCGCGCGCGGCAGACGCAGTCGCAGCAGGATATCGCGCGTCACAGGCTCCGCCTGACCGGTCAGTACGTCGATCAGGTCTGCTGGCCCGGCCGGGCTGCTGCCGGCGCCGAGAGCCGCACCCAGGGCGGCGACGGCCGCCGCACAGAGCAGCGCGATGAGCGCGCCGGGTCGGATGCGTTGCGGGCTTCGGATCATGTCGGTCAATGGTGCTGCAATTCTTCAGCCGTGGATTCTACTGGTCTGCGGCGCCGCGCGCCGTGCCGCCGACAGCCGGCCCGCGGATTGTCGCCGGGATCGTCGCGCTGCCACATTGCGGGTGCGGGCGCCGGTTCGGTGTATCCGATCGGCAATACTGTGTGTACCCTACGCGGGCTGTCCGGATTGCGGCCGGCTCCCGATGAAACCGGCGCATCGAGTCGGCATCGTGGGATCCGATACCGCGTCAGCAATCCCGCGCTGTCGCCTGCGACCCGGACGCCTTGCCGTGTTGGGTTGAGGAATGGTCGCATGGATGATATCGACGAGAACGGATACCGCGTAAATGTCGGGATCGTTCTCTGCAGGAACGACGGCTCGGTGCTGTTGGGCGGGCGCAAGGGGAGCGAAGGCTGGCAGTTTCCGCAAGGCGGGGTTCAGGTCGGCGAACGGCCCGATGCGGCCTTGTATCGCGAATTGCACGAGGAGATCGGACTCGCAGCGGACGATGTCGAAATTCTCGGCAAGACCCGTGCCTGGCTGCACTACGATTTGCCGAGTAAATACGTGCGGCGCCATGTGCAGCCTCTGTGTATCGGACAAAAGCAGCGCTGGTACCTGTTGCGACTTGTCAGCGCCGATTGCCGCGTGCAGCTGGATACGACTGCGTTGCCCGAGTTCGATCGCTGGCAATGGGTCGATTATTGGCGGCCGGTCCAGGAGGTCATTTTCTTCAAACAGCAAGTCTACGCACAGGCCCTGATGGAACTGGCTCCGCTGCTGTTCCCCGGGGGCGCTCCGCCCCGGCCGCGCTGGTGGCTCGAAGAATGGGGCGCGGACGACTTTTAATGCGCAGCATGCACCGTTCGCCCTTGTCCTCGTCCCGCGGCCTGCGCCGCAACCGCGTTTTTCTGGGTGCGGGGCTCTTCTGCGCGTTGATTGTCGTCTGGGTCGCTTATGAACTCGGGCAGATTCGCGCCGGTCACAACGGTTTCGAGGCCCGGCAACGCCAGAGCGCGCTGCAGGATCGGATCGATGATGTGCGCGCCGAGAATGACGAGTTGCGCCGGCAGGTGGCGATCGTCGAGACGGGCAAGAAGATCGATGTCGAGGCCTACCGCCAGGTCGAGCAAAGGCTCGCCGAGTTGCAGGATGAAATACTGGCGCAACAGGAGGATCTTGCCTTCTATCGCGGCATCGTCGCGGACCAGCAGACGGGTTTGCGGGTCCAGGATCTGGAACTGCTGGCCGGTGCCAATGAATATTCGTTCAGTCTGCGGCTGGTGCTGGCTCAGGCGATGCGCGCATCGCAGCGTATTTCCGGTTCGGTCAGGTTGCAGGTCGAAGGCACGCGCGATGGTCAGACCCTGACGCTCGGGCTCCCGGAACTGGGTGTCGTTGAGGAGCAGCGGCGATCGCTGTCGGGATTTGCGTTCCGGTATTTTCAAAATCTCGAGGCGGATCTCGTGTTGCCGGAGGGATTCGCTCCGACCCGCGTCATTGTTACGCTGACGCCAAAAGGCAAGCAGGCGAAGCCCGTGGAGAAGATTTTTGCCTGGGCCGTGCGGCCCGGATAACGATCCGGAATCTGCGGCAGTCGCCATTTTTGTCTGCGCAAAATGAGTACACTGTGCCCAGATCCTATTGGGAGAACGTTCAGATGTTCGGCAAGAAGAAACGGGGTGGCGGCGCGATCAGGACGCTGATCGGCGAAGGCACGAGAATCAAGGGCGACCTGCGATTCGAGGGCGGTTGTCACATCGATGGCGTGGTCGACGGCAACGTGGTCGCGGACCGCGATCCCGATGCGTTCCTGAATCTCAGCGAGCAGGGCGTGGTTGACGGCAGCGTCCGCGTTCCCAGGGTGTCGCTGAACGGCAAGGTGCACGGTGATGTGTTCGCCAGTGAACTGGTGCAGCTCGGCGCGACGGCAAAAATCATCGGCAATCTCCACTATGAATTGCTGGAAATGACGGCCGGCGCCGAGATCAATGGCAAGCTGATTCACGAGAGCGCGCAGGAGCCGCCGCCCGGCGTCCCGCGTCCCTCGGCCGCCAAGGCGCCCGACCCGGCAGAGGATACGATCGTCGAGCCGGCAAAATAGAAAATCTTTGCGCGTATTGAATGCGCGCAATGAATCAAGCGGACAGGGATTCGAGCGTGCAATTCAGGGGACAGTTTATTTATCTCCCATTTCACCGCGCGGATTATTTGGGGTACGTTTCCGGAGATAAGTAAACTGTCCCCTGATGCCCCGAACGATGGTTGATCGATCGGAACACGATCCCTTTTAATGTCCCTGACAACCGCTCTTGCGGATTCATTCTCGTATTAATGGATTAACGTGCGATTTCTCCGACACGGCGCCAAGTCTCCCGAGGTTCTCGCTGCGGTTGACCTGGGCTCCAACAGCTTTCATATGGTCGTTGCGCGGCTGTCTCATGGCCAGCCGAAGGTCATCGACCGGCTGCGCGAAATGGTGCGCCTGGCCGGCGGGCTCGACAGCCGCGGGCGACTTCGTCCCGAGCAGCAGGAAGTTGCGCTGGCCTGTCTGTCGCGTTTCGGCGAGCGGCTGGGCGACATGCATGCGGAATCGGTTCGTGTCGTCGGCACGAATACGCTGCGTCGAATCGGACAGAATTCCGATTTCGTTCGCAGGGCCGGCCTGGCAATCGGCCATCCGGTCGAAATTATTTCCGGTATCGAAGAGGCACGACTGATCTATCAGGGTGTCACCTGCAGTTCGCCCGCGGTCGCGGGCAGTCATCTCGTCGTGGATATCGGTGGCGGCAGCACGGAGATCATTTGCGGTCGGGGCCCGGACACGGATGCAATGGAGAGCCTGCAAATCGGTTGCGTCGGCCTGAGTCAGCGGGCGTTTCCGGCCGGTAAGCTGTCAAAGCGTCATTTCAGGGAGGCGCGCCTGCAGGCAAGGCTGGAACTCGAGCCCGTGCGCGCGTTGTTTCGGCGGGTTACGCCGGAGCGCGCCAGCGGCGCGTCGGGCACGATTCGGACGGCGGGCGCTGTGCTGAGCGAACTGGCCGGTGCGCCGACGACGATTACGGTTGCTGGTCTGCAGGAAATTATCGAACGGATGATCGATGCCGGGCACATCGACCAGATGCAGTTGCCCGGGTTGTCGGCAGAGCGCAGCCCGGTGTTTCCTGGCGGGGTGTCGATCCTGATCGAGATCATGTCCGATCTCGGGCTCGAACACATGCACGTTGCGGACGGAGCGCTGCGCGAAGGGCTGCTCTATGACATGGTCGGTCGGCTGACCAATGAGGATGCCCGTGATCGCACGGTGCGGTCGATGGAAGGTCGCTTCAATATCGATTCAGGTCAGGCGGACCGGGTCGAGGCTGCGGCACTGATGTTGCTCGACGAGGTGGCCGAGGGCTGGGGACTAGACAAAGAGGTATATGCACAGATGCTTGGCTGGGCCGCACGCCTGCATGAGATCGGGTTGCATATCGCCCATTCCCGGTACCACCACCACGGGGCCTACCTGCTCGAGCACGCCGACATGCCGGGATTTCCGACCGCCGAGCAGCGTGTCCTGGCGCAGTTGGTCGGCGAGCATCGCGGCGGCCTGAATCGGCATAAGTTTGCCGATATTCCCGATGACTGGGAGCGGTCGACGCGCCGGCTGACGGTCATTCTGCGTCTGGCCGTGTTGTTTAATCGCAGTCGCGGGGATGCGCCGCTGCCGAAGATTGGTTGCAGGGGCAAGAGCCGCAAGTTCACGGTCACGGTCCCGGTCGGGCAGCGCATGACCAATCCCCTGACATGGGCCGATCTCAAGTGCGAGAAGAAATATCTTGCCGAGGCAGGCGTGACGATGACGCTGGCTGAAGCGCCGGTCGCCGACGCAGCGGAGACGTAAGCGCCGGGGGTGTCAGGTATTGCCGGTGGCGGCTTTCGGGCTGTCGGTCAGCATCGACAGCAGTTGTGTTTGCACCGCGATGCGATCTTCGTCGGCATCCGGGGTTACGCGGCGATAACTCCCGTCATTGAGCAATTCCCATGCCTGCATGTTGTCGCTCAGGAACAGGTCTAGGTCGGCAATCAGTCTTCGCTTGATGGCCGCGTCATGAATCGGGAAGACGATTTCGATCCTGCGGAAAAAATTTCGATCCATCCAGTCGGCGCTGGAACAGAAAACCTTTTCCTCACCGTTGGCATGGAAATAAAAGACGCGCGAGTGTTCAAGGAACCGCCCGACAATGGAGCGCACCCGAATGTTCTCCGAGATGCCCGGGATGCCGGGCCGGAGACAGCAGATGCCGCGGACGATCAGGTCGACAAAAACCCCGGCCGCAGACGCCCGGTACAGTGCTTCGATGACGTCGGATTCGACCAGGGCATTGAGCTTCGCAATGATGTGTCCGGCTCCCCCACTCTCGGCGTTCCTGATCTCATTATCGATGTGCCCCAGGATCTTCTCGTGCAGGCCGAACGGCGCTTCATAGACTTTCTTCAGCGGCGCTGTCTGCATCATGCTGGTCAGTTGCATAAAGACTTCGTGCACGTCTGCGCCCAGTTCTTCGTCGGCGCTCAGCAGGCCGTAGTCGGTATAGGTCCGTGCCGTTCCCGGATGATAGTTACCGGTACCCAGGTGAACATAGCGGCGCAGGCGTCCATTTTCGCGCCGGACGACCAGCGTCATCTTGCAGTGTGTCTTGAAGCTGACAACTCCGTAGACGACATGCGCCCCGGCCTTCTGCAGGCGAGTTGCCATCCGGATGTTGGCGGCCTCGTCGAACCGTGCGCGCAATTCGATGCTGACGGTAACTTCCTTGCCGGCCTCCGCCGCGGCGACCAGTGAGTCGATGACCGGCGAGTTGGCCCCGGTTCGGTACAGCGTCATCTTGATCGCCAGAACGTCCGGATCGACCGCGGCCCGTCCGATCAGCTCCAGGACCGGCGTGAAAGACTCGTAGGGATGGTGCAGCAGAATATCTTTTTCGGCTATCGTGTCGAAGATGAGATCCGCATCTTTCAGGTTGGGTAGCAGGGCGGGTATAAAGGGAGCGTCCTTCAGATCCTCCCGCTGCACCAGGTCATAGACGGCCATCAGCCGGTTCAGGTTGACCGGCCCGCTGACCTGGTAGAGATCCCTGTTGCTCAGCCTGAACACGCGCAGCAGGTAATCGGTCAGCTCTTCCGGGCAATTGTGGGCAACCTCCAGTCTCACTGCCGCGCCGTAACGTGCCGACATCAATTCGCCTTCGATGGCGCCTTTCAGGTCATCGACTTCCTCCGGATCGACGTACAGGTCGCTGTTTCGCGTCACGCGAAACTGATAGCAGCCGGTGATCTCCATGCCGCGGAAGAGTTCGTCGACAAAGGCGTGAATGATGGCCGACAGGAACACAAAATCGTGTTCACCGGTGTCTGCGAGTTCTTTCGGCAGCTGGATCAAGCGTGGCAGAGAGCGCGGCGCCTGCACGATTGCCTTCGTGCACGGTCGGCCGAAGGCATGCATGCCTTCGACGCCGATGATGAAATTCAGGCTCTTGTTCAGGATTTTCGGGAAGGGCCGGCCCGGATCAAGTGAAATCGGACTCAGCACCGGCGCGATCTGGGTAAAGAAATGCTCCCTGAGCCAATCGCGCTGCGCGTGGGTCCAGCGCCGCCGGCGGATAAACCGCAGCCCGTTCGCCTCGAGTTGCGGCAGTATGTTTTCGTTGAGCAGGCGGTACTGCTGTTCGACGATCTCGTGCGCGCGCTCGCTGATTCGCTCAAGAGCCGCGTGCGGGCTCAGCATATCCGGGCCGCCGGCCGATGCGCCCGACTCGAGGCGTTGCTGCAGGCCGCTGACGCGAATCTCGAAGTACTCGTCGAGATTGGTCGACACGATACAGAGGAACTTCAGCCGTTCGAGAATCGGCACGGATTCGTCGCAGGCCTGCGCCAGTACGCGACTGTTGAATTCGAGTGCGCTGAGTTCGCGATTGATGAAGTAATCGGGGTGGGTCAGGTTGGCGGTATCCACTGCAGCGGCCTTGTCGTATGACCATCCAATATAGCAGTGTAGGGTCTGGCGAAAGTTGTCGTGGTGCGCATTTTGCATAATGCGCGCCGCGCTTTCGTCAGCGGTGACGAACGGGCGGCAGGTAGACGCCGCCGAGACTGACGCTCGCGGCCGCGCCGGTGACCGACGGCAGGTTGGATGGCTGTGCGTGTATCCGTTGCCGCGCGAGCCAGGCGAACGCGACGGCCTCGACCCAGGCCGGATCGATGCCCCAGTCTGTCGTGGTCAGGATCCGACAGTGCGGCAGCATCAGGTGGAGGCGCGACATCAGGTCATGGTTGGCTGCCCCGCCGCCGCAGACGGCAAGCTGCTGCAGTCCCGGAAGCGCGCACAAGGCGTTGGCAATTTGTAGCGCTGTCAGTTCACTCAGCGTGGCTTGTACATCCTCGGGCGGCGCCGCCGCCGGGAGACTGGCGATGTGTCGGTCGAGCCAGGTCGCGTTGAACAGCTCCAGGCCCGTGCTCTTGGGCGGTGGCCTGGAAAAGTACGGATCGGCAGCCATGGCGCCGAGCAATGCGCCGTTGACCCGTCCGGTTGCGGCCCATGCGCCGGCCGCATCGAAAGACCGGCCTTGCTGCCGGGCGATCCAGCCGTTCAAAAGCGTGTTGCCCGGCCCGGTGTCGTAGCCCGTGGTGCGCCCGTCGGCATGCAGTATCGTGACGTTGGCGATGCCGCCGATATTGACGATGGCGCGGTCTTCTTCTTCGTGTCCGAATGCCCAGCGATGAAAGGCAGGCACGAGCGGTGCACCCTGACCGCCCAGCGCAATATCGGCGTTGCGAAAGTCGGCGACGACGGTGATGGCCGTTTCCACGGCGATCGTGCCCGGATCCCCGAGCTGGATCGAACAGGGCGCGCGGCCGTCGGGTGCATGCAGGACCGTTTGTCCATGACTGCCGATGGCGGTTACGGCCGGCGGCGGCACGTGAGCGGCGCCGAGCAGGCCGAGCGCCGCGTCGGCAAATGCCCGGCCGAGTTCATGGTGCAGGCGGCCTATCTCGGCGATGTCGACCCGGTCTGCTTGCTCGATGCACTGCCGCAGGCGGCGCAGCAGTTCATCGGGCCAGGGATCGGAATGGGTCTGCATGATCGTGCAGGCATCATCGTCGAATTCGACCAGCACCGCGTCGATGCTGTCCATGCTCGTTCCGGACATCAGCCCGATATAGAGTTCTCTGGTCATCGTTCGGAATTAGTGTTGTGGTATGCCGCAATGCTGCGGCCCCCGGCATTACCGCGTGTCGGCCGCAACCAGGGTTTGCTGGTGATCGAGTTGCTGCAGCAACGGGCCGGCGGCCTCTTTGAATGCAGTCATGTAGTTGGCGTCTATCGGCTCGGCATCCGGCAGCTTGACCGTGCGTGGATTCATGTGGACGCCGTTGCGCCGGTATTCGTAGTGGAGGTGCGGACCCGTCGCCAGGCCGGTCGCGCCGACGTAGCCGATGATGTCGCCCTGTTTGACCCGGCTGCCGATCCGCGCCTTGGAAAATCGCGACATGTGCGCATACAGCGTCGTGATATTGCCGCCGTGCTGGATGATCACGGTGTTGCCGTATCCGCCCTTGCGCCCCCGATGAACGATCTTGCCGTTGCCGGCCGCCTTGATGGGGGTGCCCGTCGGCGCGGCGTAATCTACGCCCTTGTGGGCGCGAATCGTGTTGAGTTTCGGGTGCCGGCGGCTCGGATTGAAGTTCGAACTGATACGCGAGAACGACAACGGCGCCCGAACGAATGCCTTGCGGACGCTGCGGCCGTCGGGCGTGTAGTAGTCGACGCGCCCCGAAGGATCCTGGAAGCGAACCGCACGATAGCGCTCGCCGCGGTTGACGAATTCGGCGGCGAGAATGTCGCCTTCGGCGACGTTTTTGCCGTCCTGCCAGAATTCTTCGTAGACCACCGTGAACGCATCACCTTCGCGAATATCCAGCACGAAATCGATGTCCCAGGCAAAGATCCCGACGAGGTTCATGATGACGCGGTCGGACACGCCGGCTGCGGCGGCTGCCAGGAATAACGAGCTGTTGATGGTCCCGTTCGCCAGCACCGGCTGCGCTTCCAGTTCATGTTCTACGATTCGGGCTGCGAAAGTGTCATCGGCGCGGCGGATGCTGAGTATTTCGCTGAGGCTGATCTGCCGGTCGAGTTGCAGGACCCGGTTTTCGGCGACGTGAACCACGATCTCGTCACCCGGCTTGATCAGCCGCAGGTGTTTGCGAGCGGTGTCCAGCGTCATGATGTTGGCCAGATCAGTTCGATTCAGGCCGTGGCGTTTGAACAGACGATCGAGACTGTCTCCGCTGCGTATCGTCAGCGTCAGGCGCTCGCCAAACGGTTCCGGGTCGGCGGTTGCGGCGCTGCCGGGGGCGTTTGAAACGTCGCCTGCACCGGTGTTCCCCGCGATTTCGGGGGCATCGAGTTCGGCCACGGCGCCGGCTTCGGTGGTTGCCACGGTGACCGGCTCTGCCAACGGTGCGGCATCGGGCGCCGGTGAGTCATCAGGCAATATAAAGGCGACGCAGATTAGCGGTATGCCCACGCCGGCAATAAACCAGGGTACCCGGTGAAGCGGTCGGCGTTCACCAAGATCCATGGATTTGTAGTCTTGTGTGAAGCAGTGTGGCGCGCTCAACAGCGGCCTCCGTGATATCCGCCGGCCGGCCCACCCCCACGGTCGCCGGATTGCCCGAATTATTAGCAACGTCAGGTGCCTGGGTCAACATAACCATCCACATTCTGAAGTCTGGCCGCGGATTTATGTCCGGCGCTGGGGATTGGGTCGCATTTCAGGCCCGTTTGGGCCGTGGATGGTTTATCCTTCGCGCCAAAACGTATTGCAGATCAGGCGGGAACAAGACATGGATCCGGTTGCGGACCAGATGGCGGAAATCAGGCGGGGCGCGGAGGAAATCCTCGTCGAGGCCGAACTCGTCGAGCGCCTCGGGCAGGGCCGGCCCCTGCGGATCAAGGCCGGCTTCGATCCGACGGCTCCCGACCTGCACCTCGGCCATACGGTGCTCATTAATAAGATGCGCCGCTTCCAGGAGCTCGGCCACGAGGTAATCTTCCTGATCGGCGACTTTACGGGCCTGATCGGTGATCCGTCCGGTCGGAACGCGACGCGTCCGGCGCTGACCGAGGCGCAGGTCGCCGAGAATGCCGCGACCTACAGGCAGCAGATATTCAAAATACTCGATCCCGAGCGGACACGGATCGAATTCAATTCTGCCTGGATGGGGGAGTTTTCGGCCTCTGACCTGATCCGGCTAGCGTCGCGGCACACGGTCGCGCGCATGCTCGAACGCGACGATTTCCGCAAGCGGCTCGATGCCGGTCAGTCGATCTCGATTCACGAGTTTCTCTATCCGCTCGTGCAGGGCTACGATTCGGTGGCGCTCGAGGCCGATGTGGAGCTCGGCGGAACCGACCAGAAATTCAATTTGCTCGTCGGTCGACAGTTGCAGCAGGCTTACGGACAGCCGCCGCAGGTCGTCGTGACAATGCCGCTGCTCGAAGGGCTGGACGGCGTCAACAAGATGTCGAAATCCCTGAACAACTATGTGGGCATCACCGACGTCCCGGACGACATGTTCGGTAAGCTGATGTCGATATCCGACGAACTGATGTGGCGGTATTTCGAGCTGTTGAGCTTTCAGACCACGGCCGAGATTGCCGCCCTGCGCAAGCAGGCAGCTGACGGCGCGAACCCGCGGGACATCAAGTTCGGACTCGCCGGCGAGCTCGTCGGGCGATTTCACGGCGCCGCCGCCGCGACCGCGGCCCAGGCCGCCTTTATTGCGCGGTTCAAGAACAATGAGATACCGGATGAGATGCCCGAGGTCACCGTGCAGGGGCAGGACGGGGGACTCGGTATCGCGAACCTGCTGCGCGAGGCGCAGCTTGTCGCCAGTAACGGCGAGGCCTTCCGGATGATCAAACAGGGCGCCGTTCGTCTCGACGGCGAGCGGGTCGAAGATCGCGGTCTCGAGATTCCGGTTGGGTCGGTCCATGTCTGCCAGGTCGGCAAGCGCAAGTTCGCCCGGGTCCGCGTCGTCTAGGCCGCCACCAGTTCGCGCCGCGTGGCGCTGCGGCGGTCGCGCGGGGCCGGGCGCCGGGTCGTCAAATCTGCATCGGGGTGCCGTACCGCGGCTCATCCGGCGGCCACGTCCGGCTTCCACGTGCAATCCTGGTCGGTCAACGTTATGATTCGCTTATGGATTCGCCGCGCCGCGATGTGGCTGCGGATCCGGTGCGGCGCCGGGAGGCCGGCGCTCGCCTCGCTGCAGAAATATGCACTTTTTTTTCGCTGGCCCCTTGTTAGTCAGCGAACTCTCCGTATAATTGTCCGTCTGCCCACCGCCCGGTGGGCGGTTTAGTCTCGATCTTTAACAATTCGGAAAATAAGTAATTTGTGTGGGCGCTCGCGTCAGCACGATTGAACTTTTCTTTGGAATTTTTTCCGGGAAATATTTATTCGTGTGGCTTTTGTAAGGACGACGCGAGTGACCAAAAAATACTTGTTAATTCACTTTAGCAGTAATGATTGGGATCTCGTTTTTTAGCTCAAAATATTGAACTGAAGAGTTTGATCCTGGCTCAGATTGAACGCTGGCGGCATGCCTAACACATGCAAGTCGAACGGAAACGATGGAAGCTTGCTTCCAG
>JAJFJS010000031.1 GCA_021773815.1 Gammaproteobacteria bacterium | reverse complement strand
TCCACCTGTCATCAGGGCTAGCCGTCGGGGACGAACTTTTTGTGCATGTGAACCGATATGGTTAATCAATATCAGTGGGAAACAGGTGAGCGGCCGTTGAAAAAGCCGCTCCCGACCGTGGCGCCAAAAAGACGAGTTACTGGCAGCGGCTGAATGCGTTGCTATGCTTTCCGGAGTCGCCGTTCACTGTCGAAAACCGCAAGGATCTGAACATGCACCGCATCGATCATGCCACGAAGGATGAGGACCTGCACGGCGCCGGGAAGGACGGATTCACCGAGGGCGACCCGCAAACGGCCGTACCGGCGACTGTGGTCACCGAGGACTGGCTGAATGACGTCCAGGAGAACATTGCGCGTGCCATCGAGGACGCCGATGGCGGCAATACAGCGCTGTCGAAAGGCAATCATGAGCAACTGAAGAATGTTATCCAGTTTCAGCAAGAGTACTGGAGCGCGGCTCAGACGATCACTTCCGCCGGATCGCTAACTCTTCCGCACGGCTTTGACACGGCACCGAAGCTCGTCCAGTGCTACCTCAAGTGTGTGACGGCGGAGGCGGGCTACAGTATCGATGACCAGGTCATTATCAATCCGGCTGGCAATGATCCGGCCGGCGCGGCGAATCGCGGCGTGGCACTTGTGATCGATACCACCGATATCTATGTTCGTTTCGGGTCCGACGGCGTGGTCTTCTCCGTGATGCATAAAACGACTGGTGTAGCTACCTCGCTGACCAATGCGAATTGGTCGCTGTTTGTCCGGGCGTGGCGGTAGTCACAATCGGATGTTTTGGTTGTGACTCAAAAAAAACCGCTCACTCGCTCTCGTGTGGGGCCCAGGACGGCTCCGCTGAACGGAGCAGCGCAAATCGCCGGCTGGGCCAATAACGCCTACGAAAAGACGCTCAACGCGAACGCTCTGGATACCGGGCATATCAGCTCGTTTGTTGGTACGTGGCAATCGGCCGGAACCAACTGCAACGTACAATATTTGTCCGGCTATGGGAGCACCGTCGAGGCGGGTCTTTCCTTCCCTCTCGTTAATATTGATCGGGGCGCCGCAATTATTTCGGCGACCCTGCACTACGAAATTACCAGCAAGGTATCCGGGACGAATCTCAAGTTAAGCATTGAGACCCCCGAGACCCCTTCGGTGCGATGGGGCAATACGCCGGATGGCCCCGTGAGTGCGACGGCATTGGATAGCGTGACCGGGTTGGCAACGACGGAGGCGGTGTACGCGCAGGATGTGACCAGCCTCGTGCAACAGGCCGTGAACCATGCGAATTTTGTGTTTGGCGACCACCTGAAATTCTGGTTCGAAGGGGCTATCGACGAGGCCATGAATCTCAACATCGGCGGCTGGTCCGGGTCGGCAACGGCGGGAACAGTGGTGCCGCGATTGAAGATTGTTTACGGCTTGACGCCCGTAAAATTCGATACACCCGGCTCCTTCTTGTACCGTGCCGCGCCGTTTTCAGGTAGTGCCGACCCGCTCGACAACCTCACGCTGTCAGTCTGGGTGAAGCGCACCTCGCCGATCACTGGCGCGCCGAAAAACGTACTTGCCGCAAACAGCACAATATTCCCGCTTTCAAACGGGTATCTCATGATACAGGCGCAGGTCAATGAAGGCTTCTCGCTTCGCGACTCGGTTGGTGCGCCAGCGTTGCTAAATCAGGGGACCAAGGAAAGCGCTGCGTCAGACGGGTGGACGCACTGGTGCATTCGCGCCGAAAGGGAAAGCGCGACACCGGCCGAGCGATATAAGGTCTGGAAGAATGGCGTGCAGGTGATTGGTTCCGACTGGTTCGCGCAGACGAAGCGAATCGAAGCGCACATCAAGTGGTTCATCTCCGGTCACGGAGATGATGATATTGACCGACTCGGCGCTGTCGGTTTGGGCTCCGCGTTTGTAGACGGCGCAATTGCAGCGTTGTGGTTTAGCGCATCTCAAACCGGCGACTCGTCTGGTCTTGCTGACGCTTCGGATTTCATTACCGAAGGCGGGACACCAAAATTCCTCGGGCCTGACGGGGCAACGCCGAATGGGGTTCAACCGCTGTTGTACTTCGACGGTTTAGCAACTGAATGGTCCTCCGGTGTCAACCGCGGATCGGGAGGCAATTTTGTTTTGACCGGAGCCATTAGCGACGCATAGCACTTATAGGAGAAAAGGTTGATGAAATTACGTTTATTAGTACTCACTGTTTTTTTGGTTGGTTGCGCACAATTATCGAGCCTGGGCGATTGGGCGAACGAGAACCCGGCTGTTGCCGACATAGTGATTCGCCAATCGGTGGCTCGGTATATTGGCGGCGGGGACACGGCCGACGACGAGGCGGTGCGCGCTGAATCTGTCACGCGCGTGGCAGCACTTGCCGAGTCATTTCTGGATGGCAATCCGAAAGCCACGGTAGACGAACTGCTGCGGGTCGTGGATGCCTCGATCGACTGGGGGTCGATGAGCGTACCGGACCGGCTGCTGGTTGAGGACCTGCTGACCCTGACGCAGATGCAGCTGCTCGCAAAACAGACTGACGGTGCTCTCGATCCGGACGAGCTGCTCGGGGTGAGGTCTTTGCTCAAGACCGCCCGCTCGGCCGCCCAGCGATACTCCGGCTAGCGCTGGGCGGCCAGGGAGGGCGAGCAGATGCGATCTTTATTGAGGGCTCCGACCTTTATTGTCGCGGCTGGGCGGGCGTTCGAACTCGCGTCGCCAATGGTCTACCGCTGGGACGCCAAGGATATTCTGGTCACCGTGCCGGTCGGGTTCGTTACCGATTTCGCGAGCATCCCGCGGCCAATCCGGAACCTGATCGACGTCAACGGCAAGCATCGGTTGCCGGCCGTGTTGCACGATCGCCTGTATGCCTTGGGTGGCAAGCTCGCTGATGTCCGGTATACCCGCCAGGATGCGGACGACGAGTTCCTGCGCGCGATGAAGGAGGCGGGCGTCAGCTGGGTCACGCGCACACTGATGCATCGTGCTGTGCGGATGTTCGGCGGATTTCATCGCTCTGCGCGCGGTGGCAGGACGTGGGCATAGGAGTCCGACTATGGAGTCGAATGTGCCATTCTGGCGGGAGTGGTTTGAATACGCGGTCGGGCTGGTCTGCGTGATGTTTGGTTTTGCGTACCGAAGCCACGAGCAGCGCATTAAGGACTGTGAGACCGCAAAGGGTGAGGCCTATGCGGCACTCGAAGAAAAGATCGATGCCGCTTCGAAAGAGACCAACGCGAAGATCGCCCAGGTGCACAAGAAGATCGACGACTCCAACCGGTCAATTAACGATCACCTGATAAATATCTCTTCGCGGCTGCCGAGCCAGGACAAGTCATGATTACGACGCCTTACCAGGCGGCCCAGCGCTGGATTGGGAAGAAGGAGGTGCCGGGCGCCGGCGCCAATCCGTTGATCATGGCCGCGCTGCGCCTCGACCACGAGTGGCCGCAGGATGACTCGGTGCCCTGGTGTGCTGCTTGGCTCAACTTCATCTGCTGGCAACTCGGCTTGCCGCGCTCGGCGAACCTTCGCGCGCGCTCCTGGCTGCGCATCGGCCAATCGATTTCAATTCTTCAGGCGACGCCGGGGTTTGACATCGTGATCTTTCGGCGTGCCGGCGCCGACCAGCCGGGGCCGGAGGTGATCGACGCACCCGGGCATGTCGGCTTCTTCGCCTGCCTTGATGGTAATGATGTGCTGGTGCTCGGCGGCAACCAAGGTGACTCGGTCAGCGTTGCGCGCTACCCGACGAGTCGGCTGCTGGGAGTGAGGCGGCTGGAGTAGAAGAAAGAGGAGCGACCGCCGGCAGTGTTCGCGCACCGCCGGCGGCCACCGGCTCACGGGAATGTCATGAGCCAGGCCGAGGCTCCCCACCCGGGCGTGGGGACCGTAACACTTGCCGGAACGGCAATCGGAGACCTGGTTCGCATGTACAAGCACTCACCGATAATTCCATGGATTGGCGGCAAGCGCCGGCTCGCGAAGCGGATCCTGCCGCTGTTCCCGCCGCATACCTGCTACGTCGAGCCGTTCGCCGGCGCCGCGGCACTCTTTTTCATGAAGGAGCCGAGCAAGGTAGAGGTCCTCAACGATGTAAATGGTGATCTCGTGAACCTATACCGGGTCGTCCAGAATCATCTCGAGGAATTTATTCGCCAGTTCAAGTGGGCTCTGTCGAGCCGCACAATATTCGAATGGGAGAAAATGAAGCACCCGGACACGCTGACCGATATCCAGCAGGCTGCCCGGTTCTACTACCTGCAGAAGCTCACCTTCGGCGGGAGCGCGCAGAGCAAGAGTTTCGGTTATGCAACGACAGCGCCGCCGAAGCTCAATTTGCTGCGTATCGAGGAGGATCTCAGCCAGGCTCACCTGCGCCTGACGCGAGCGACGATTGAGCATTTGGACTGGATAGACGTTATTCGGCGTTACGATCGGCCCCACACTCTTTTCTATTGTGATCCTCCGTACTGGGGCACGGCAGGTTATGGTGTTGAATTCCCGCTTGATGAGTATCGGAAGCTGGCCGACTGCGCCCGGGATGTCTCTGGAAAAATGATCATCAGCGTGAACGATATACCGGAGATGCGCGAGGCCTTCGACGGTTTTCCGTTCGAGTCAGTGCCGATTGGCTATACAGCCGGCACCGGTGTGGCGAAGCGAAGCGAGTTGATTATTCAGGCAAATTGAGTTGCCCGGTCTTGAGCAAAGAAAAGGCCCCGTCGAAACGGGGCCCTCCCGGCCAGCACAGCATGGTGGATCTGCTGTGCTGGTCATTTCTTCCCGCGCCGCTTTTTATCTGCGGTTTGGGTTAATGCCGATGCGGCAACACTCCTGACGTTCTTGGATTTTGACGTTCTCAGGAGCTTCGACGCTTTGCTGGCGACCGTCGGTGAGGTCTTCTCGTTCCTAGCCATTGCTAAGTTCCTTTGCTCCACCCTGTTTATAGAACCCAGACAACGGCATTGGTGGAGCAGTTATGCCGCTGCCTGGGATGATCTGTTATTTCTTCCGAACTTGACTCTGGGTCGTTTACCGGCCTTGCTGACCATTCGAACCAGGTAATCAATCGTAAACCCTTCAATGTGCCCCTTGAGAATGTTGCTAATTTTCGGTTGAGTTACCCCGAAAAGTTTTGCTGCGGCTGCTTGGGTCAACTGCTTTCTCTCGACAAATTTCTTTATCTCGAGCGCAATTTCGACTCGCATGGCCAGTACCGCGGCCTCGGTCTCGCTGAAGCCAATGTCTTCAAAGACATTGTGTTTTGTAACATGCTGTGGTGTCTCCTTTCTATTCATGGTGTTGTCCTCACTCCTTTCTAATATTTTTATATTTCTTTGAATCGTTTCTTGGCTAGATTTACGTCCTCCTGTGAAGTCTTCTGACCCTTTTTCTCGAAGGCATGCAGGACGTAAATGCCCGCTGCCTTTTTCACTACATAAATTGTCCGATACTGTTGCCTGTTCTCCCGAACCCGAATCTCGCGTACCGACGCGCCGATCGTCTTCATGGGCTTCCATGAACGGGGCTGCTCTCCGAGTTGCAGGAGAAACAGATCAATACCAAACTCTTTGCGGACGGACTTTGGGAACGCTCGAAGATCTTCAATCGACGTCCCCATCCAAAATATAGTTTTCAGTCCGTTCCCCACGCAAAGAAGTATACCGTATTCGGTATAAAAGGCAAGGGAATTTATACTTTATTAGGTATATTTATTGCGGGGAAAATCAAAGGCTTATGCAGGATCGCCGGATCCTGCATGGTATCGTCACGCTGATTCTTATGCGCTTTTCTTCCCAGCCCGATTTGCAGATCTTTGTGCTCTGGAGGATTTCGTGGTGAATTTCCCGGTCGTGCTGTCTTTGAGAAGGCGTGATGACGCTTTGTCCTTGATGCCGTTGCTAGCCTGGTGTCGGCTAACACGTGTCATGGCTGCTGTTGTCAGGAAACCTGACCGCGTCGTTTGCTCCCGGTGGGCCGCCTCATCGATTTGTTCCAGCAGGTGCTCCGGGATGGTCACATTGATGCGCTTAGCCTTGCCGGCGAGTTTCGACGGATCGAGGTTGACGAGAAACCAGGTCCCGCCCTCATAGTCTTCGTGCCCGTATCGCGCTTCATCCTCGAGGTCGATGTTCGGCAACGGCTCGCCGTCGGCCAGCATGCCCTCGAGGTGCAGTTCGATCGCTTCCTGGACCATGGCAATGGCTTCTTCAATGGTGTCGCCGGCTGAAAAACAGCCGGGCAGGTCCGGCACTGCGACGCTGAAGTCGGAGCCCGGATCCTTGTGGATAACTACTGGAATGAACATATCGTTTTCCTCTTTGCGGATGGCGGTGACCTCATTTCGGTGGCCACTTCCATCCGGCTTGTCTGTACATGCTCCGCAGGGTCTTGTCGGCGAAGTCTTTTTTCGGGTGGATAACGGTGACCCGGAGGTTGCCTTTCACGTACTGGTGATGGCTGCCTTTTACCCGTGCCAGCTCGAAACCGTCAGCCTTTAGTTTCTTGATTATCTGCCGCGAATCCATAATGTGTATTATACACACCGCTCCCTATAAGTCAACACATAGTGTGTATTATTTCTTAGATCTTGGAGTTCGATGCCTAGGCCAAGAAATACCTATAAAATATACCGATACATGTCTTTCTTGATTGAAGCACTATGTTTTGGGTTCGCTTAAACGACGGGAAATTTCGAGCTTTGCGGGAGGAATATGGGAAAAAATTCGAAAATTGAATGGACCCATCACACCTTCAATCCATGGTGGGGATGCGTAAAGGTTTCTCCGGCCTGCAAAAATTGTTATGCGGAAACTTGGGCGCGCCGCGTAGGTGAGCAACTGTGGGGTGGGAAGTCGGAACGTCGATTCTTTTCGGATCGACACTGGTTGGAGCCGACAAAATGGAACAGAGAGGCGCGCGAAAATCGTGAGCGCCGACGTGTATTTTGCGCATCTATGGCTGATGTCTTTGAGGCCCGTGCGGAGCTCAACCCTTGGCGTGAGCGTCTGTGGGGGCTGATTAATGCTACAGAATGTCTTGACTGGTTGTTGCTTACGAAGCGGCCGCAGAATTTCTCCAGATATTTGCCTGATTCTGGAAGGATGAACAACGTATGGCTTGGAACCACTGTTGAGAATCAGCGCTGGGCTGATGAGCGCATACCGAAGCTTGTGGATGCAGAATCGTCAGTACATTTCCTTTCGTGCGAACCGTTATTGGGGCCGCTTGATTTGTCGCCGTGGCTGGGCGCCGGGGGGATAGACTGGGTCATCGCTGGTGGAGAAAGCGGCGGTAAGGCGCGTCCGACTGATCCGCGCTGGGTGCAGTCGTTACGAGACCAATGCCTTGCGAGCGGCGTTGCGTTTCATTTTAAGCAGTGGGGGCATTGGGCGCCGCATCAACCGAGCCGCCGCAAACGTGTCAAGGAAATCGCGCTGGCGGGTGAAAGCAATATTCGATTGTGGCAACTTGGCAAGAAAGATGCCGGACGAGAGCTGGATGGTCGCACTTGGGACCAGGTGCCAACAACGGAGATTTAACGCTGTCTCAACAAAAACAATTGAGCTTCGCCGAGGCCGAAGCATGGGAAGTTCCGCCTATTCAACCGAATACCGTTGAGATTGGAGCTTTGGAGAAACCTATATGGACCGAGACAAAGGCTCAGCTCATTCAGAACTATCTTCGCTTATTTTTATTTATTACGAAGCATGGGGTCTATATTGATGGATTTGCGGGTCCACAAAATTCGAAAAATCCTGATTCGTGGGCCGCGAAGCTTGTTCTTGAAATGACACCGGATTGGATGAAGTCTTTTTTCTTGTGCGATATCAACCGAAATTCTTTTAAAAAGTTGAAGTCTATGGTTGAGAATCAGCCGGGGAAAAAGAATCGGTCCATTGAATATCATCGTGGTGATTTCAATGTTTGGGTGGACGCTGTGCTTCAATCCGGGATCATTAAAGACACAACTGCCACATTTGCATTGCTGGACCAGCGATCTACAGAGTGCGAATGGTCGACCGTAGAGAAGCTCGCTAAGCACAAATCTGGAGGCAACAAGATCGAGCTATTTTACTTTTTCCCAACCGGCTGGATCCATCGCGCATTGAATGCGCAGAAGGATAAAGCCGTTTTAGACCGCTGGTGGGGCGGCCCTGGCTGGAAGAAGTTTATAGACATCAGGCAGCCTGATTCCGCTGCGATTGCTATGGAGAAAGTTAAAAGTCTTGGTTATAAAGAGGTGTCGGCCTGGCCTATTCGCTCCCGTAAAGAGGGAGAAGGGCGAACCATGTATCACATGATACATGCAACCGATCATGTTGTAGCTCCTAAGCTGATGTATCGTGCATACAGAAACCTCATAGGGAACGTGCCGGCGGGTGAGCAGTTGACTTTGCTTTAGGCCCTATCGTTTCGATCAGATTCGCTGAGTTGGGTATCAACATCTGTTGCAAATTGTTGGATTTCGATGGCTATTTCGTTGATTGATGTGGTAGCAGCGTCTATCCCCTCATCGGTGCTGGGCACCGAGCGCGAGATCGCGTTAATAATATTCCATGAAGCCGCCGCGCCAGCGTAAAATGCTTTCTGCATTTCGCTGATCTGAATTTCACTGGCTGCCTCAAGCTTCAAAGCCCGGACGAAGCTCACCCACTGATCTCGAATTGGACGGCTTGTTTTCATTCTATTCAAGACCGTCATTCGGTTCGACCACGCGAATATCCATCGAGACGCCGAGGGCCCGGGTCATTTCCATTTTCAGGCCCTCAAGGACCTCGACATCGAGGGAGGGCGGCGTCACCTGGTCTTCGGGGATCTCGAGAGATGCAACCAGGCGCGGACGGTTGAACAGCGAGACGGGAAGTTTCAGGCTGATCTTTATCGGCACCTCGTCGGCATCGAGGGCGGGCAATGATTTCGTCACTCGGAAGCTGAGCTGGCGATTGTAGCCGCCGTTCCGATTGTACTTGGCGATCAGGTAGAGATTGGATTCTAGCGTTGTGATCATAATATTCCCGGTTGAATTGATGGAGCACCCGGCGGGTAGAATCGAATGCACCGACCTTCCTTGCGAGCATCGACGTCTTCGCGCTTCTGGAGCCAGACCAGCAGGCCTTGTCTCGCGCCGTTTCGATTCGCATAGTGGGTTTCCACGCCGTCAAGCAGCTCATTGATGGTGCATCCGGGATGCTCGTCGACAAACCTCGCAGCAGCGTCCATTGTTCTGCGCCATGGGCTCGAGTACCCGTGAGCCGACGTGGTGCAGGGATCGTAGCGCTTCATGTCGTCGTGAAGCATGCCGAGTGTGCGTGAAGGCCCAAAACCAGGCGCGCGCCCCTTGTGCCGAACCAAGCGCGGCGGAAGCCGTTCAAATTCATTCACCGAAAGATCGGCACTCCGATGGAACCGCATCATGCCGATACCGTAGTCTCGGCAGATGCCCACGTAGAAGCCACGCGGTTCCGTCGGCGCGGCGATTGTGACGTAATGCGCGTGGGCAAGCCGATCGATCGCCTGCTCGAGCAGGCTCATGGACCAGGTCGTCTTGCACTCAATGATGTGGACGCAGCGCCGATCGCAGAATGGGAATGGGCGGACCCCGACAATATCGGCGCGGCCTCCGTAGGCGAGAAGCGCCTCGGGGTAGCAGTCCCATCCTTCCTCTGTCATGAAATCCATGACGGCGCGCGCGACCTCGGCCTCGGTTCGTTTCATAACGATCGCGTCGCACTGACTCGGCGATTGAACCAGTGTCTACCAGGCCGGTTGAGGGGCGCGAAACGTCGTGCCGAAAACTCGTGAGTGTCTACCGGTGAATTGGCCGCGCGCCGCGTAGTTGTGCGAATCTCCCAGTGGCTTTTAACCAATTGGTCGAAGGTTCGAGTCCTTCACGGCCCACCATTTATCCATAGAAATCAACGCTCAGAGATGAGCGTCAGGCTCGTCCGGGCCGAAATCGCTAATTCGCAGGGTAAATTTGCAGGGTGGGGCGAAATCAGGCCCTGACAGACCGAATTCATAATGGTTTTTCCTTTGGGTTGATTTTTGTTAACCCGTACCCATATTGGCCATGTGCGCGCCGTTGGGCCCTATATCTTATGCGGGGGAAGGGCGAAACCAGCGGTATTTATTGTTCTGTATTTACCTGAAATGGAGAAGCCAAATGGCTGATAAAAAAGTTGTTTTTGTCGCGTTTGCAATGAATGATAGGTCAATGCGTGATTTGCTGAAAGGTCAATCGCTGAACACGAAAACGAAATTCGAATTTATCGATATGTCTGTGAAAGAACCCTATAAGACTGACTGGAAAAATAGAGTTCGAACCCGTATCAAAAGGTCGGATGGAG
>JAJFJS010000004.1 GCA_021773815.1 Gammaproteobacteria bacterium | reverse complement strand
GCGGACTTCGAGGCGTTGCTCGACGAGTACCGTGAGCGGATGGGTCAGCATCGGGTGCAGCTGACCCGGATGTTGATGTCGTTCAGTACGCATTGTTTCATCTATGAGCCGACGTTCCTGTGGGAGGACGAGCGCTCGATCTATCATCGACGGGTCTATCCGCCCGCATTGCTCGACGCCAAGCCCGAGCATCCGGCGAACCCGGCCGGGCGCGCGCTGGTCAAGGAGATCAAGGGGCGCATCGGTGAGCTGTGCATCAAGAACGGCGCGAGCCATATGCAGGTCGGCAAGGACTACCCGTACCTGGCCACCCGCACCCCCGAGGTCCGGGCGCTCGTGCAGTCGCTCAAGCGGGTGCTGGACCCGGACGGACTGATGAATCCGGGGGCGCTGGGTCTGGACTGACCGTCCCCTTCAATTCCGGGCACCGCTGCGACTTGCCGCAATTGGTTCGCGGTCCGTTTGGCGGTATCCTGACGCGCGCCGTACCGGCTCGACCGGTTGATGCGTTCGAGAAAGAGCGTGCAACCCTATGGAAAGCAAGAGGAAAGCATGACTACAACTAAGGAATTCGACCTGCTGATCAAGAATGTGCAGGTCGCACGGGCCGCCGGCACGGCGCTTGAAGACGCCGATATTGCGATCAAGGACGGCAAGTTTGCCGCGATCGCGCCGGGCATCGCTGCCGACCGCGCCGCCGAGGTTTATGACGGGCAGAACCGCATTGCGTTCCCGGGCGTCGTCGATCCGCACATGCACACCGGTATCTACTCACCGCTGGCCGAGGATGCGGTCACCGAGAGTCGGGCCGCGGCGATGGGCGGCGTGACATCGAGCCTGAACTATATCCGCACCGGCGGCTATTACCTGAACAAGGGCGGCCCGTACGATCAGTTCATGGCCGAGGTGCTGGACATCTCCGACGGCCGTTTCCATGTTGATTACACGTATCACATCGCGCCGATGGACCGGAATCACATCGCCGAGATCCCGAACCTGATCAAAGAGTTCGGACAGCTTTCTTACAAGATCTATATGTTCTACGGCGGTCACGGGCTGCACGGCAGCGCCGGCGACCAGCACAAGTTCCTGATGATCGACAAGGAAGATAAGTACGATATCGCCCACTTCGAGTTCGTCATGCGCGGCATCCAGGCGGCGATGGTGCAGTATCCGGAGCTGGCTGACGACATCAGCCTGAGCCTGCACTGTGAGACCGCCGAGATCATGGCGGCCTACACCAAGATCGTTGAGAAGGACTCGTCGCTGAGCGGTCTGGCCGCCTACAGCGCGAGCCGCCCGCCGCACTCCGAGGGTCTGGCGATCTTCATCGCCTCGTATCTGGCCAATGAGACGAATCTGCCGAATATCAACCTGTTGCACCTGACATCTGCCAAGGCCGTGACGGCGGCGATGCAAATGCAGGCGGTGTTCCCGCACATCAATTTCCGCCGCGAGGTCACGATCGGCCACCTGATGCTGGACATCGATGCGCCGACCGGGAACCTGGCCAAGGTCAACCCGCCGATCCGTCCGCGCGAGGACGTCGAGGCGCTCTGGGAGGCCATGCTGGCCGGGAATATTTCGTGGGTCTGTTCCGACCACGCCTGCTGCAAGCACGAGATGAAGGTCGACCAGAAGGATCCGGGCAACGTCTGGCTGGCCAAGTCCGGTTTCGGCGGCACCGAATACCTGCTGTCGGCGTTCGCCAGTGAGGGCCACAAACGCGGCATGTCGTATAACGACATCGCCCGGATGTCGAGCCTGACAGCGGCGCGGCGCTTCGGCCTGCACCACAAGGGCGATATCGCCGAGGGCCTCGACGGCGACGTCGTGCTCGTTGACCCGAACGAGACCTGGACGGTGCATGCGGCCGATTCGGAATCCCAGCAGGGCCATACGCCGTTCGAGGGTCAGGAGCTGAATGCGCGCGTCAAGACGACGTTCCTGCGCGGCCGGCGCATCTTCGACAACAACGAAGTCATCGGCGAGCCGACGGGGCAGTACCTGCGTCGTCCGTACTGACGCGGAGGCGCGGAATTAAGGGGAGGCAGTGAACTGTCCCCTTAAAAAATCCGCCCGTTTCCCAGCGCGTCCTGGAAATCGGAGTCTGAAAATTGGTGTCAGACACCAATTTATTCCGGTGGGCGGATGAATGAAGGAGCCCCGCAATTGGTGTCAGACACCAATTTTCGGGCACCAATTCCGGCTGCCCGAGATTTTTCGGAATCGTAAGAATCTGTACACCGGCACCAGCGGTGCGGCACCGGCTTGCGACGCTCAGTTCAGGGATTTGTAGCGCTCGGTCGTCATTCCCGGCGCCTGGCCACTCTTCTTCTGCTGACCCAGGCGTTCACCGGTGTCCTTGACGCGGACCAGTTCGCCGAACATGGCGACGATCTGGCTGGCGTAGCGATTCGCATCGGCCGTGGACATCTTGCGCACCGAGGCCAGCACCGCGCTCTCGTCGCCGAGCGGTTTTACCGAGTGCATGGCTCGCCATAGCTGTTCGAAGCGCGGCCGGATGCTCTTGGGCAGCTCTTCGGCCGGCAACAGCGACAGGTAATCGTCATAGGCCGCCGCGAGGCGGGTCTTGATCGGCCCGGCGCCCGACAGGGTCCGTACCGCCGCATAAAACTGATCGGAAAGTTGGCACATTTGGGGTTTTTCTTCTTATTTTTATCGTTTTGTTTCGCGCTGCGGACGGTATAGTTCCAGCCGTCTCGGCGCTCTCTGGCGCGGCTCCGGCAGCGATCATGCAAAGCGGCATCACGCACCGGGGCCAAGGCTCTAAATATATCGTGAATTATGGAAACTTCAAGAACTTCCGGCGCATTTCGCAAACTATTCTCCAATGAGTCATAGCGTGTGACCATCCGGCCGGTCCACTGGCTCGTGCTGCTGTGTCTTGTCTTCCTGTGGGGCTCCTGTTACCTGATGGTCGAGATCGCGCTGGCGGCGTGGCGTCCGGGCCAGATCGCCGGGCTGCGCATCGTGCTGGCGGCTGTGGTGCTGCTGGCGGTCGTGGTATCGGGCCGGTACCGGATGCCCCGTGACCGCAGGTCCTGGGCGTTCTATCTCGGCATCGCGGTCATCGGCAACTGTCTGCCGTTCTTCCTGATCTCGTGGGGCCAGCAACACGTCGAGTCCGGCCTCGCGGGCATCATTGCCGCCAGTACGCCGCTGTTCGTGCTGATTCTCGCGCATGTCGTGCTGCCGGATGAGCAATTGCGCCGCCGCCAGGTCATCGCGTTCGTGCTCGGCTTCACCGGGATCGTCGTGCTGATGGGACCGGACTCGCTGGCCGCACTCGGCGGGTCCGGTGAGCGGCTGCTCGGGCAACTGGCCATCCTTGGGGGTGCGGCCTGTTACGCCGTCGCCACGGTCATGACGCGGCTGATTCCGCCTGCATCACCGGTCGTGATCGCCGCGGCCGTCATGATTCTGGCCAGCGGCGTCATGGCGCCGTTTGTCGTGACCGGCGGCGCGGCGCTGCCGGACGCGGGCGGCGCCGCCATTTTTGCGATCGGTTTCCTCGGCGTGCTGGGCACCGGCCTCGCGTCGATCCTGTATTTTTATCTGGTCGCGCAGACCGGCGCGCGTTTTGCATCGCTGCTCAATTACCTCGTGCCGGTCTGGGCGATCGCGCTG
>JAJFJS010000030.1 GCA_021773815.1 Gammaproteobacteria bacterium | reverse complement strand
CGCGCGGCAGCTCCTCGAGCGTAATGCCGTGTTCGTTGACGACCTGACGGTCGAGCTTGACCTGGTCGGGAGGTACATGGTCGCCGTAATGGACCTGGCCGTTCTCATCGACCCAGCGATAGAGCTGCGCGGCCGCCGCCGATTCGGCGGTGATTAGCAGCACGCCAAGCGCTGCGGCAATCCCGATAATTCTGCCAGCCATAGATTCGGTGCCTACATAATCAGCCACAATCCCAAGAGGATTATGACCCGCGGTCACGGCCGAAACAGTGAACTGCATCCACTTTGCGGGCGCAACCGGCTGCCGAAGCCCGCTCGATTGTCGCGCCTCGGCTGGCCGGTTGCAATTGCGCGGATGGCGGCGCCGCGCCTGTTCGGGGGGGCGGCTGCAGGCCATGTCCGGCAACGCTTGCGGGGCTATTTGGCGCCGTATTGGTCGCGGTAGGCACTGACGTTGGCCAGGTGCCCGCCGTATTCCTCGCTGGTCTCCAGATGCTCTATCAGGTCGTCGAGCCGGATGATGCTGGCGACCGGGATAGAGTACTGCTGCTCGACTTCCTGTACCGCCGACAGCACCTCGGCGCCGCGTTCCTGGCGGTCCAGCGCGATAATGATGCCGGCCGGCGTGCCGCCGGCCGCTTCGATGATGTCGACCGCCTCGCGGATTGCCGTGCCGGCCGTGATCACGTCATCCAGGATCAGCACTCTGCCGTCGATCGGCGCGCCGACGATCGACCCGCCCTCGCCGTGTGTTTTGGCTTCCTTGCGGTTGAAGCAGAACGGCAGGTCGTCGCCGAAATGTTCGGCCAGCGCTGCGGCCGCCAGGGCGACCAGCGGAATGCCCTTGTAGGCCGGGCCGAATAGCATGTCGCATTCGATATCGGCGTCAGCAATTGCGGCGGCGTAGGCGCGGCCGAGTTTGGCTGCCGCGTAGCCGGTGTTGAACAGGCCGGAATTGAAAAAATACGGGCTGCGGCGCCCCGACTTCAGTGTGAACTCGCCGAATCGCAGTACCTCGATTTCCAGCGCCAGTTCGATAAATTCAGTTTGGTAGGGTCGCATGCCGTTCTCTGTTGCCGTGAGCCCGGGCCAAAAAAATTCAAAGCGCCGGTGCGGGGCTGGTAGAGTATCGCACAGCTCATTTCTATGCCATTTCATCCATTCGGGGGATTCGCTTGCGCATCATCACGTTGAACGCCAACGGAATTCGCGCCGCCGCGCGCAAGGGTTGGTTTGCATGGCTGTCGCGCCAGGCCGCGGACGTCGTCTGCGTACAGGAGACCAAGGCACAGCGGCATCAGCTCGACGACCAGATATTTCATCCGCGAAAATTTCATTGTTTCTATGAAGATGCCGAGAAGAAGGGCTACAGCGGCGTTGCCCTGTATGCGCGGCGCGAGCCGGATGAGGTCATCCGCGGCTACGGCTCGGCGGAATTCGATGCGGAGGGACGGTATATCGAGGCGCGGTTCGGCTCGTTGAGCGTCGTGTCGCTGTACGCACCGTCGGGTTCGTCGAGCGAGGAGCGGCAGGCGGCCAAATACCGATTTCTCGATGAATTCGACACGCACCTTGTCGCCCTGCGCGATTCCGGGCGTGACGCCATCATCTGCGGCGACTGGAATATCGCGCACCAGCAGATCGACCTGAAGAACTGGCGATCGAACCAGAAGAATTCCGGGTTCCTGCCCGAAGAACGCGCCTGGATGGACCGGCTGTTCGGTGAGCGTCAGTTTGTCGATGCGTTTCGCGAAGTCGATTCGGCGCCCGATCGATACACCTGGTGGTCGAACCGCGGCAATGCGCGCGCCAACAACGTCGGTTGGCGTATCGATTATCAAGTTGCGACGCCCGGCCTGCGAGGCGTCGCGCGCAAGGCGCGCATCTACCGTGACAAATGGTTCTCCGATCACGCGCCGCTGATCATGGATTACGATCTTGGCTAGCGACGCCGTGTCGCCTGAAACCGCGTCATGGCAGACGAGCCTGCGCACCTGCCTGCACCCGCGGGTTCTGGCGATGCTGTTTCTCGGGTTTTCGGCCGGGTTGCCGTTCCTGCTCGTTGCCGGGACGCTGACCGCGTGGCTGGCGACGGCCGATGTCGGCATGGCCGAGATCGGTATGTTTGCGTGGGTCGGCGTGCTGTATTCACTCAAGTTTCTGTGGGCGCCGCTGATCGATCGTGTGCCGCTGCCGCTGCTGACGCGCTGGCTCGGACGGCGGCGGGCGTGGATGCTCGTCGCGCAGATCGTGATTATCGGCGCACTGGTTGGCCTCGCCGCGTCGGATCCGGCGGTCGACCTGACGCGTATCGCCGGGTTCGCGCTGCTGGTCGCCTTCGCGTCGGCAACCCAGGACATTGTCATCGATGCGTGGCGCATCGAGGCCGTGGAACTGAAGGTGCAGGGCGCGATGGCGGCGAGTTACCAGGTTGGCTACCGGCTCGGCATCGTCGTGGCCGGCGCCGGTGCGTTGTTCATCGCCGAGTTCGTGTCGTGGCAGGCCGCGTATCAGGTGATGGCGCTGGCGATGTCGGTCGGCATTGTGACCGTGTTGCTTGTCGGTGAGTCGGCGCCGGCCGTGCGCCGGGGGCGGGTCGCCGCCGGTTCGATCGCGACGCGCTTTGCCGACTGGTTTGCCGACGCGTTCGTCGGTCCGTTCGTCGAGTTCTTCCGCCGCAACGGACGCTGGGCGCTGGTGCTGCTGGTCTTTATCGGTTTCTACCGGGTGACCGACATGGTGCTCGGTGTCATGGCCAACCCCTTTTATATAGAGATCGGTTTTTCACTGCTCGAGATCGGCTCGATCACGAAACTGTTCGGCATCATCGTGACACTGGCCGGCGCCGCGTTCGGCGGTATCGCGGTCGCCCGTTACGGGCTCGGCGGACCGCTGGTGGTCGGTGCGGTGCTGCTCGCGGTGACCAACCTGTTTTTTGCAGGCATGGCCATGACCGGGCCGAAGCTGTGGTTCCTGGTGCTGACGATCAGCGCCGACAACCTCGCGGCCGGCTTCACGGGCACCGTGTTTATTGCGTACCTGTCGGGGCTGACGAACGTCAGGTACACGGCGACCCAATACGCATTGTTTTCGTCGCTGATGACGCTACCCGGGAAACTCATCAGCGGGTTCTCGGGATTCATCGTCGAGTCGATCGACTGGGTCAGCTTCTTTGTCTACGCCTCGGCGATGGGCATTCCCGGCATCATCCTCGCGGTCATCGTCGTGCGTCGTCATGTCGACGATGCCTGACGCGGACGCATCGGCGTGGCCGGAACGGCGCGTCATGCACCGTGACGACCTGGCCGATCCCGGCGCGCGCGGGTTTTCGGTCGGCACCGGCGACTGGCCGTTCCGAGGGCTGGTCGTGCGCCGGCATGGTGAGATTTTTGCCTATGCGAACATCTGTCCGCACCGCCGTCACCCGCTCGATCTGCAACCGGATGACTTCTTGATCGACAATGGCGCGCTGCTGCGTTGTGCGTCCCATGGTGCGGTGTTCAGTCCGGAGACCGGTCGGTGCCTCGGCGGCCCGTGCGTGAACCGGCAACTGCTGTCGCTCATATGCCGCGTGGAAACCGACGGCACCATCGTTGTGCGGGCCCCGGATTCATTGCAGGCAGTGGCACTGGCGGATTAGATCGGCACGCGAAGATTTTCCGGGCCGATCGGGGTGGGGCATCCTGGCGGACCGGATCGGGTCGATTCGATCCGGCGGAATCGATCGGGTATCGGCATCAGGTGTCAAATGAAACAGGCCGGTGGTCGGCATTCCATTCGGGCGGCTGTTTTCGGCCAATGCAATCCCGGCGCCGTTGCAAGGCGTCACGATAGGAGGCGCTGGTCCTTTCAGTCGTACGGTTCGAGAAACAGAAGCGGATCCTGCCAGCCGTTGACGGACTGATATTCGGGATCGGGCAGGTCATCCACATCGATGTCGACCGACCCCGACCAGTCTTCGGGTGCGTGGGCGGACTCGATATCGATGTCCCACCACATCTCGAAATCCAGGCTCTCAATCGTGCCGTCGAAATGTTGCAGTTCAACCGTATTGTGTTCCTCGTCGATTGCCACGACCTCAAACAGGTTGCCGTTCAATCGCCGGTACCAGCGCCCTACTTCCGGAGGAATTACCCCATGGTCGGTTCCTTTCGGTTGCGGGCCGGCGGTGAAAATTCATCGCCGTCGTTTATATATAAACCATTTGCGCGGCGTTGGGTATCGTCTAGACGCGTTCAAAATACCGGTCCCGGATCGCGTGCCCGAGTCGCTGTCCGCGCCGCTCGAATTTTGTCTCAGGTCGTTTCGAGGTTTGGGCGTCGGCGGCCCGGAATGCCGGGTCTGCCGCCACCGTCGCGTCGATATGGTCGGCATATTCGGCCCAGTCCGTCGCCGTGTGCAAGAAACCGCCGGCGGCGACTTTGCGGCCGAGCAGCGCAACAAACGCCGGCTGCACGATGCGCCGCTTGTGGTGCCGCTTCTTGGGCCACGGGTCGGGGAAGAACAGATTGATGCCATGCAACGAGGCGTCCGCGAACTGCTGTCGCAGTGCGTCCAGCGCATCGTGGCGCATGATGCGTACGTTCGTCAGCCCCTGTTCGGCGATGCGCAGCAGGCAATGGCCGACGCCCGGTTCATGCACCTCGATGCCGATAAAATCCTGCTCCGGATGGTCCGCGGCTGTTCGCACGAGCAGTTCCCCGTCGCCGAAACCGATCTCGACGATGCGCGACGCCCGGCGCCCGAAGGCCTCATCGAGGTCGAGAAATTCCGGCCGGTCGTCGATGCCGTAACGCGGCCAGAGTTCCTCGAGCGCTCGCCGCTGCGCAATCGTCATGCGCCCGGCACGGCGTACGAAGCTGCGGACCGGCCGTGCGCGGGACTCGGGATTTTTTGGTGAGTTGGCGGGCATCGACAAGCGGGGCGACCGGGGTGCATGCACCCCGCCGGCTACGCCCGATTCCGGCCCGATGCCGCCAGATCAACTCTGGGCGTGCGGGGCGGCACCATGGAAACAAGCGGTCGATAAATGATCGATCTGACGTTCATGATGATTTCGGTCGGGTGACGCTGCTGTCCCTGTCGCCGGAAAAAGGCTGGAGCGGGTGAAGGGAATCGAACCCTCGTCATCAGCTTGGGAAGCTGAGGCCCTACCATTAGACGACACCCGCTAAGTCACGTTGCCAATAGTGTACTCAGACGATTCAACCGTTACCAATAGTTCCGGCTGTTCATCCCCGGCAGAGGAATAGGATTGCCGATGCGTGTACCCGAATCGGCTGTTGTCGGGAGCTTCTGCATCGGGTAGCGAACACCGGATTGACAGGCCAATGCGGCGGTCGGGCATACTCGTTGGATGCCTGTCTCGGACAACATGTAAGGAACCGGGTGTCTGCAGTGCTGGTCAGAACCAGTTGAGATTTCCGCATGCGTATCACCTGCCCGCGTGCGGACCCTATTCGCAAGGAGCAAGACTATGGATATTGAAGATCATTACCGAAGTCTGGAGCGTATGTACGCTGCCGCTCCGATCAATCGTTTCTTTCTGCCTTCAATGAGCGTGTCAGAAGGCGAAGCGGTAATTGAAATTATTCTGGATCAAAAATTTCACCATCCTGCCGGAGCAGTGCACGGATCGGTCTACTTTAAGATGCTTGACGATGCCGCCTTTTTTGCCGCCAATTCTCTGGAGAAAGATGTATTTGTTTTGACGACTTCGTTCACCACCTATATCACCAGGCCGGTCTCTGCCGGAAGAATGAAAGCTGTCGGCAAAGTCGTGAATATGAACAGGACTCAGTATATTGCTGAATCTATCGTTTATGACTCCAGCAGTCAGGAAATCGGCAGGGGCAATGGTGTCTTCGTTCCCAGCAAGCAGTTGCTGTCTGAGATCGGTGGCTATGGCGCATAACAAGCGATCAAATACGGCAACAGCACATCGTCGGGAGCCAGACCTTCGGGACGTTATTCGCTAAATGGCCTGGGCCCCGGAAATGGATAACAGAATGAGCCAATCCGGTGGCAACATGCAGCGTGTGGAGTGTCGGCCAGGGAATTCACCATGAAGTTTAATATTCGCGCGTTCTGCCGGTCGGTCATGACGATTGTTATCGTCGGGTTGGCCGCGGCACCGGTGCTGTGGGCCGATGATGTGGTGGACTCCGGTGATGCCTATATGCCGACCGTGCTAATCACCGGCTCGAATCGTGGCATCGGACTCGAATTCGCAAAGCAATACGCGGCGCGGGGATGGAACGTCATTGCAACAGCGCGAAAGCCGGAAAAGGCGGAAGCTCTCAAGGCGCTGGCCGAAGAACACGGCAACATCATTATCGAGCAACTCGATGTCACCAACTTCGATCAGGTTGATGTGCTGGCTGCTAAATACCTTGGTAAGCCGATAGATTTATTGCTGCACAACGCCGGTATCAGCGGTGGAGCCAAAGCGCAGATGTTCACAGCGATGGATTACGACGCCTTTGCGAAGGTGCTGGAAGTGAACACGATAGCGCCGTTGAAAATATCAGAAGCCTTTTATCCGCACGTGGCGGCCAGTCGGGACAAGAAGATTGTGACGATATCGTCCACCGAAGGG
>JAJFJS010000029.1 GCA_021773815.1 Gammaproteobacteria bacterium | reverse complement strand
ATTATGTTGAACCACGCAGACGGCAAATCAGCCATTTAGGCATATTATTTTATCAACGGGCGCAAGAGCTGCCTTGCGGCAGCGCGCAACCGAAAGGGGGGCAGGAGATATCGGGGGCAGACCTCGGCGCCGAAGCGCCTCGGCCCGCCCCCCCAAAATCGGCACGGTTACTCGCCGTGACTCATTGCACGACCATGGTCCGCTGCTCGTCGATGACTGCAGCGTGCACCGACAGCCGGCGCGCGTATTCGGGCTTTCGCCCGCCGGCAACGCACGGCCGGAATCGATGGGAGGTCAGGCCTCGGCCCCAAAGGACCTCGGCCCAACCCCCCAAACCTAGCGCGGCCGTTCGCCGCAGATCGTGACGCGATTCATCGTCCGCTGCGACTTGTAGTCGATGATCGCGTAGTGCTGCGTGCAGCGGTTGTCCCACATCGCAATCGAGTCTTTCGTCCAGTGGAATCGCACGGCAAACTCCGGCTGCTCGATATGCTGCAGCAGGAATGCGAGCAACGCATCGCTCTCGAGGCGGTTCAGCCCCATGATGTGCGACGTGAAATTGCGGTTGACGAACAGACCCTTGCGCCCGGTCTCCGGATGCGTGCGTACGACCGGATGCTGGACCGGTGGCGTCAGTTCATGGAAACGCTCGACCTGTTTCGCCGACCACGTCTGCTCGAGAAAATCGGCGGGCATACTGATCGCGATATAGTGAATGGCATTCTTGTCGTCGAGAAATTCGCGCATCGGTTCGGACAGCGCATCGTAGGCCGCATGCAGGTTATTCCACATCGTGTCACCGCCGGCCGGCGGCACCTCGACGGCGCGCAGGATGCAGGCCATCGGCGGTTCAGCTTCATAGGTCAGATCCGTATGCCACGTATTGGACTGGTAGGCCATCGCTGCCGGCCCGTCGGCCCGGCTCTGGAGTTGCAGGATCTCCGGATAGCCCTCGCGATGCGGAATATAGGGATGGATGTGCAGCTCGCCGAAGCGCCGGCCGAACGCGACTTGCTGCTCGGGCGTGATGCGTTGATCGCGGAAAAAGATCACGTGGTTGTCGAGCAACGCCTGGCGCACCTCGGCTATCAGCGCATCGTCGAGCGGTTGCGACAGGTCGATGCCGGATATATCCGCGCCCAGTGTTCCGGCGATCGGCTCGACATGCAGGCGTCTGACTTCACTGGCGTTCGTGGCCATGGGCAATTCTCCTAGGCAGTTTTTCTTTGCTCGCTGCCGAGTTCCTGCAGCGTTGTCGCAGAGACCGGCGCGGCAAACTGGGCGGTCACGGCATCGACGAGGTTGTTAACAAACAACGTCATGCCGGCGCCGCCGGTTCCGGCGGGGTGTAGTCGCTGATAATCGGCCAGCTCATTGAATACCTGGCGCAACGCCATACCGAAACGCTCGCGGATCAGCGACTCGGGGATCCCGGCGAGGCGCTGTCGGAGCAGGGTCAGCAACCGCTGCAAGCCGGCGCCATGGCGACTGCGCCGCTGGGCGATGGCATGGTAGTTCGGGTGTCCGTTGGCCTGCGCGGCGATCGCGATGTAGTTGCAGGCGCCGCCCTGGGTCTTTACCTGCTCGGCCAGTGGAAAGATGAGCGCCTCGACGAGTCGGCGCAAGCTGGTGGCAGCGTCCTCGTCGTCGATTTGGCCTTCAATCTGGCGCAGCAGTTCGACGCGCCGCGCGTTGATGGCCTCCATCCGGTAATCGAACAGCGCCTCGATCAGCCCGACCTTGGTGCCGAAGTGATACTGCGTCGCTGACGAATTCCGCTGGCCCGATGCAAGGTTGATCTGGCGCAACGACACGCGGTCGATGCCGCGCTCGGCAAACAGCCGTTCGGCGGTCAGCAGGATCCGGATCCGGGTCTTGTCGGTGGCGGCATTCAGCGGGGCGACTCCATTTTTAAGAAACTTATCTTAATCAGGCGGATTAAGACGGATTTCTTAAATAGGCAACCGCAGGTCGGTCGACCCATGCCCCGGCCCCGGCACGGCTTGGCCCGGCGCGGCTCAGCCCGGCTCCGCCCGGCCGCAGCGGGCCGACAGCCCGAACCCGAGTGCGGGTCTTTGCCGTTTCCTCCGGCCCGGCACGACCCGGCCGCAGCTGGTCATCAGCGGGGGTCGCCGCGAGATCCTGCGCGGCTGCCGACTTGCCGCTTCCTATGGCCCCGCGCGACCCGGCCGCAACGAGTCAGCAGCGGGCACCGCCGCGGATCGCGTCAGCGGCGCAACCCTGCCAGGTCGGCGCCGGCGGGTTTCTGGTACAGCCGCAGGCCGAACTCCGGCACGATGGCGCAGATGTGGTCGAAGATATCGGCCTGGATGCCTTCGTAGGCATCCCAGTTCGTGTCGTTGCTGAAGGCATAAATCTCGATCGGCAGCCCTTCGGCGCCGGGCTGAAGTTGCCGGACGATCAGCGTCATGCCGTCGTGGATCTGCGGGTGGTGTCTGAGGTAGTTGTGGATATAGGCGCGGAACGTGCCGATGTTCGTCAGGCGCCGCAGGTTAACGCCCGACTCGCCCGGGTCGTCCAGGGCCGCATTGTAGGCACGTAACCCCGCCTCCTTGTCCGCGATATAGTCGCGGAGCAGCGCGAAGCGCTTGAAGCGCTCGATTTCTTCGTCCGTCAGCACGCGAATCGAACTGACGTCCACGCTGATCGATCGCTTGATCCGGCGACCGCCCGACTCGGACATGCCGCGCCAGTTCTTGAACGAGTCGCTGATCAGCCGGTGTGTCGGGATCGTCGTAATCGTCTTGTCCCAGTTCTGCACCGTGACGGTATACAACGCGATATCGATGACATCGCCGTCCGCGCCGAACTGCGGCATCTCGAGCCAGTCACCGACGCGGATCATGTCCTGGCTGGTCAGCTGGATGCTGGCGACGAGCGACAGCAGCGTATCGCGGAAAACAATCAGCAGTACCGCGGTCATCGCGCCGAAACCGCTGAGCAGGATGACCGGCGATCGGTCGATCAGCGCCGCCACGACGATAACCGCACCGACTATGTAGATCGCACTCTGCGCCAGCTGCACAAAGCCCTTGATCGGCCGCTGCTTCGAGTCCGGATCGGCCTCGTAGATGTGGTTGAGTGCCGACAGCGCCGCGGTCACGGTCAGCATGATCATCAAGACCATGTAGGCGCCCGCGACGTTGTGCACCGTATGCTCGATCGATGCGCCGATGCCGGGTACGGCGCCGATGCCGTTGTAGACGATAATCGCGGGCACGATCTGCGCGAGCCGGCCGAACACATTTTGCGCCACGAGCGCATCGTCCCAGTGCACCCGGCTGCGCGTCACGGCCCCGCGCACGGCGGCCAGCAGCAGCCGCTTGGCCACGAGATCGGCCGCGATCGCAAGCAGCAACAGCACCAACCCGCCGGAGACGGCAGGCAGCAGCGGGTGGATGGTTTCTAATTGCTCAAGCATCGCGGCACATTACTCCAAAATTTATCGCCGCCGCCAAAAGCGACAGGCGAAAGTACAGGTTTCCAATTGTCCGGGCGCGGATGGCGCGGCGGCGGTGTCATCGTCATCGTGACAATCGCCCGGCCCCGGCCTGCGACGAGAAACCGGCAGGCCAACAATGGTTCGCGATCCACAGCGCGCCAAGCATACCGCGTCCGTGCCCGTCGGCGGCAGACCGCCGGCTGACTGCGTGTCGGGCCGGCAACGCGGCCGGTGTTCGCCCGCGGAGTCCTGACCCTATAATCGCGGTTATTCGTCGGGCATTTCTGCCGCGCTGGCGACCGGAGCTTTGCATGGAAATCGACATCATTCTCAACGAGTTTGCTTCGCCGCAAGCCGCCGTCGAGCTCGGGCTGCTGGCCGAGAGCTACGGACTGCGCGGCGTCTGGTCCAGCAATTACGGTTGGTCGCGCGACCCGTTCTTCACGCTGTCGCTGCTCGCCGACCGGTCGTCGTCGATCCGCATGGGTCCGATGGCCGTCAGCGCGGCCGAGCTGCATCCGCTCAAGATGGCCAACCTGCTGTTCAGCCTGAACGAGTTGTCGAACGGCCGCGCGATGATCATGGTCGGCGGCGGCGG
Source organism: Gammaproteobacteria bacterium (assembly GCA_021773815.1). Lineage (GTDB taxonomy): Bacteria > Pseudomonadota > Gammaproteobacteria > Steroidobacterales > SMWD01. The sequence continues at coordinate 73,816 of JAJFJS010000029.1, read as the reverse complement.
CGCCGTGCTGCAGTCGATCGGCGGGGAACGCGAGCGCATGATCCGCGGTGCGCGCGAATGCCTGGAGATTCTCAAGGGCGCATCGCCCGACAAGATGATGAACTACACGGGCGAGATCTATAAAGTCTACGGCTACCGGCCCGAGTGGTATACCGATACGCCGCCGCTGATCTATTTCGGCTCGAACCACCCGCAGAGCCGCAGGCTGTCCGCCGAACTGGCCGATGGACTGATCACGAGCGACTTCGTCGTGCCGCTGATGCGCGACTTCATCGCCGACGCCCGCGCCGACCTCGAAGCCGTCGGCCGCTCGCCGGCGGATTTCAGGATCAGCAATTTCTGGGCCTGGCACATCAAGAAAGACCCGGCCGCGTCCCGCGCGGAGGCGCGCCGCGAACTGATGCTGCGCGGCTGGCTGCGCGACAAATACTTTGCGCCGTTTCTCGACGCCGACGAGCTGCAGATCATGCGCGCGCATGAGCAGGACTTTTTGAATGCATTCCTGCGCGGCAGCGATGTGATCGAAAACGTGCCGGCCGGTCTTGTCGACAAGATGATCGAGAATATCTCCTTCGTCGGTGGGCTGGATCAGGTCGATGCGGCGATTGATACGCTGCGGCAGTTCGCCGATGCCGGGCTGACCGAGATCGCGCTGCGCGTCCACGACGATCCGGAAGACGCCATCCGACTGATCGGCGAACGCGTCTGGCCGGCCCTGCAGTAGTTAATTGGTGTCAGACACCAATATTCAAGCACGGCCGATGCCGGGCAGACCGGCGCAGCACCGCCAACACGCAGCCATCAATAGCGGATCAAAAAACCCATGAGATTTGACGTCATTTTGTATTCCGACCTGTCGGCTGACGACATGGTCCGCTATGGACGGCTGGCCGAGGAATGCGGGCTCGGCGGCGTCTGGATCGCGAACAACTTCGACACCCGCGACGCGTTCGTCAATTTCGTGCCGCTCGCAATGCAGACGAAGCGATTACGCATGGGCCCGATTGCCGTCAGCCCGTTCGAGCTGCATCCGATCAAGATGGCGCATTCGCTGTTGACGCTGAACGAGATCGCGAAAGGCCGTGCACAAATCGTCATCGGCGGCGGCGGCGGTACCGCGGAGAACATCGGCAACAAGCCGCGGCGCATGGTCCGCGCCGTGCGCGAGTGCGTGGAGATTATCGATGTCGCGATCACGGGCGAGCCGTGCGGCTACAAGGGTCAGATCTACGAGGCCGGCTGGATCGACACGCGCTGGGCGACCCAACCACCGCCGATGATTTACGTCGGCGCCAACGGGCCGCAGATGCTGCGCAGCGCGGCACGCTACGCCGATGGCATCATGGTCAGCGATTTCGGGCCGGAACGGGTCCGCCGGGTGCACGAGACGATCGACCCGCTGCTGGTCGAACGCGGCTGCGACCCGGCGACGTATCCACTCAATAATTTCTGGGCCTGGCACGTACAGGCAGACCAAAAAGAGGCACTGCGCGAGGCCCGTATCTATCTGGCCGTGCGCGGCACGATCTACCCGGACTACATCGGCGACATTCTCGAGGAAGACGACGCCGCCATCGTCACGAGCAACCTGCGCGCCTTCCTCGCCGCCTACCAGGCGCGATCGCCCGTCATCGAAGGCGTGCCCGAGGAGATCCTGGCGAAAATCGTCGACCAGGGCGTCTCGGCATCGACGATCGACAACATCGGCCGCGAAGTCGAGCGCATGCGCGCGTTCCGCGACGCCGGCCTGACCGAAATTGCGCTGTGCATCTACAGCAACCCCGAGCAGGCCATCCGCCTGATCGGCGAACACCTCGTCGATAAAATCTGATTCCGAACCCGCCCCATATTCCAAAAAATTATCGCCTGGGGTCAGACCCCCAATTTCTCCGGCCGCCAGGGCGACGATTTCTGATTTTTTTCGACAAATCGGTTCGGGCGCGAAATACACCCGTCACGGCGCTCTAAAGTTTGGGGTCTGACCCCAATTGGGATTTGGTGTCTGGCACCAATTTGATGGATGATCGGCAAGCATGTTTTGGTCACATCATTGTCGATACCGCGTCACGCTGGCGGTGCTGGGCTGGGGTCTCGGCGCGCTGACGGCGGCGCATGGCGAATCGCCGTCGGAGCCGTTGTCGATCGGGCGGCCGGCAAGTGCCGCCGATATTGCCCGCTGGGATATCGACATCGGACCGGACGGCACGGGGCTCCCGGACGGCGGCGGCACGGCGCTGGATGGTGCGCCGATCTTCGCGGCGCTTTGTGCCGACTGCCACGGACCGGACGGACGACGCGGCCGGGACCGGCTCGCCGGGCCACGGGACGATCAGCAGCGACCGAACGTCGGTAATCGCTGGCCGTACACGACGACGCTGTTTGATTACATCCGCCGCGCGATGCCGCCGGCCACGCCCGGCAGCCTGAGCGATACCGAAGTCTATGCACTGACGGCCCATATCCTGAATCTGAATGCGCTGATCCCCGCTGACCGGGAACTCAACGCCGAGACCCTGCCGATGATCGTCATGCCGGCACGCGCGCGGTTCGTGCCCGATAATCGACGCGGCGGCCCGGAGGTGCGCTGACGATGACCGATCGGATGGACCCGCCGAACCCCGGTCGCCGCCGCCTGATCGCCGCGGCCGGCGGCGTCGCCGTGATCCGGACCGCCACGGGCGAAAGCATCCAGGTTGCCGAACCGCCGCCTGCCGACCCGACCAAAGTACCCGGCGGGCCGGCCACACCGCTGGGCGCACGCTCGCCCTTCGAACAACCGACCCGGCGCGCACTCGGCGGCGCGCTCAGCTTTACGCCGCTGCAGGACCTGCACGGCACGATCACCCCCGCAGACCTGCATTTCGAGCGCCACCACGCCGGCATCCCGGCGATCGATCCGGCCCGCTATGAGTTGCTGATACACGGCCTCGTCGAGCGGCCGATGCGCTTCTCGCTGGCCGAACTCAAACGTTTCCCGGCCACGACCCGGACATGCTTTATCGAATGCTCGGGCAACCTGCCGCTGCAAGCGACCGCACAAACAACTCCGCAGTCACTGGCCGGGCTGACGAGCCAGAGCGAGTGGACCGGCGTCAGCGTCGCGACACTGTTCCGCGAGGTCGGCGTACGTCCCAAGGCAAGCTGGTTCCTGGCCGAAGGTTCGGATGCGGCCGTCATGACACGCAGCATCCCGGTCGCCAAGGCGCTGGACGATGCGTTGATTGTTTACGCGCAAAACGGCGAAGCGATTCGCCCGGCACAGGGTTACCCGGCGCGACTGCTGCTGCCGGGCTGGGAAGGCAACACGAGCGTCAAGTGGCTGCGGCGGCTGGAACTGTCCGATGGTCCGTTTCAGACGCGCGAGGAGACCGCGAAGTATACGGATCCGCTCGGCGACGGCACCATTCGCCAGTTCAGCTTCGTCATGGATGCGCGCTCGATCATCACGTTCCCGGCCTACCCGCTGAGCCTCGCGCCCGGCTGGATCGAAATCCGCGGACTCGCGTGGTCCGGCCGCGGGCGCATCACGGCCGTCGACATCAGTACCAATGCAGGGCGTTCATGGACACCGGCCACGCTGCAGGCGCCCGTATTGCCCAGGGCGCATACGCGCTTCCGGGCCCTGTGGCGCTGGGATGGTCAGCCGGTCGTGATCCAGAGCCGTGCGCGTGATGAAACCGGCTATGTGCAACCGACACGCGCGCAACTCGATGCCGCGCGTGGCGCGCCGTCCGGTTTGTTTGCGTATCACTACAACCCGATTACGGCCTGGCGCATCGATCGTGACGGGGCGGTATTTTTTGCACCGGGATCCGATCACACGTGACCTGCGCGTACCGGCGCCCGCCGACTCATCGCTCAGGCATTTCGTTTCAGGTTATTTCTCGCCGCCGTATCCCATCAACAGCTGAACCAGCTCCCTGGCCTGCTTCTCGGTGTGACTCCTGCCCTCAAGCACGTCATGCGTATGCACGGCAATCTCGCGGACCTTTTGCCGATGCCATTGCTGCTCCTCGCGCGCCTGCGCCGTCGGGTGCAGGCGCCGCCGGCGCCGATCTTCCGGATCGATGACCTCCTCGACGTAACCGTTGTTCATCTCGGCCGACACATAGCGCGACACCGTCGATTTCGGCAGCCGGGTAATCCGGGCCAGTTCACCGACGGTCGGATGGTAGCCGGCCCTATCCAGCAAGATGATCGTCATCACCGTCAGCAGTTGACCGGTCGGGTAACTCCCGTAGCGGTGCACGGCCAGTTCCAGTAGCCGCCAGAATAACGAGTAGATGACCCCGTCATCCGCTTCGGTCGGTTCCCATTTCGCCATTGCCGACACCCCGTACTGCCCCGAAAACGGAGCACTATAAACTAATCTGATTTAAATTATGTTTCCATATTTGCATATAAACCACATAATAGGACTCCGCACAAGTCCCTATTCTTATCACCGGTGAGCGAGTCTAAAATGAGCGGTTTGAAAAGCTCCGGAGTACCCGACCATGCCCGAAACGACGCCCACACAGCCGACGGACGGGGCTTTTCAGCGCATCGGCGTCGTCGATAACTTCTACCAAGCCAGCGCCTTTATCCCGATGTCCTTCGCGCTCGTCACGACCGTGCACGAGAACGGCGAAACCGGCATCGGTCCCCACGCGCTGCTGTTCCCGTTCAGCATCTCGAAACCGCATTCGATGATGCTGATCAGCCGCAACAACAGCGGCACGGCGACCAATATCCGCCGCAACCGAAAATGCGCCCTGAACTACGTGCAGTTCAACCGCGACCACCTGCAGGGGATCGCCAATATGGGCTATCCGGGCATGTCGCTCGCCGACAAGGAGAAAACGAATCCGTACACGATGATCGATTCGCCGTCCCCGGGCAAAGCCGCCGACCCGCTGTTTCCGAAAATCATCGCCGAGGCCTACCAGGTCATCGAATGCACATGGGACGACCGGTTCGGCCTGCACGAACAGACCGACGCGACCGGCTCCGTCTACGACGGGCATTTCAACCTGCTGATCGATGACCTGCTGGTCAAGGAACAATTCGCGCCGGGCATCGAAAAGGGTGAGATCTTCCCGAACATGCCGATCTTCTGCGGCTTCCGCGCCAACCGCGGCTTCTGGTTCGCCGAACACGACACGCCGTTCTCGATCCCGTTGCCGACGGTCGAGGGCATGGAATGGCGCGGCGTCTTCTATATGGCCAACCGGATCGACGCCAACGTCACGTTCACCGAAGGCGCCTGCAGGAAACTCGGCGGTATCCCGCAACCGTTCATGCGCGACGCGCTCAAGGGCATCGTCGCCCAGGCGATTGCTGACGGCGTTGCCGAGGTCGACGAAGCATATCTGGCGAAAGTCAACGCAGCCCGCAGCTGACGCGCCACCGCGCCGACGCATCTCCCCTCCGCCCCGAATCTTCGACTGCCGTCCGGCATGATCAGCCTCTTTGCCCGCCATCCGGTCGCCGGCAACCTGCTGATGCTGCTGATGCTAATGATCGGCGCCTATGGCCTGACCAAGCTCAACCGTCAGGTCATGCCCAACTTCCAGTTGCGCACGATCTCGATCACCGTGCAGTGGCCCGGCGCGAGCCCGAAGGATATCGAGGAAAACATTCTGACGGCCATCGAACCGGAAGTGCGCTTTCTCGATCACGTCGACCGGATGACCGCGACCGCCAATGAGGGCCGCGCCGAGGTACAGATTATCTTCGACGACCGCGTGAACTTTGCCCGCGCGCTGACTGACGTGCAGGCCGCAGTCGCGCGCATCACGACGTTTCCGACGGATATCGAACAACCGGTCATCGCCGAGATCGACCCGCCGGACCTGATCTGCCAGATCGAGATCACCGGACCCTACCGGGAACAGGCCCTCAAGCGCGTGGCCCGGCAGATCCGCGACGAACTGCTCGACCGCGGCATCAGCCGCATCAACCTGCTCGGGGTCCGCGACAGCGAAATACGCGTCGACGTGCCGGATTCGACGTTGCGGCGCCTGGACCTGACCGTGGGCGACATCGCCGACCGGATCGGCGCATCGAGCCTCGACCTGCCATCGGGCAGCATCGACAACGGCGGTCTCGCACGCCAGATCCGCAGCAAGGGACTGGCACGAACGGCGCAGGACATCGGTCGCATCGAGGTCGTCTCGTCCGCTTCCGGCGAAAAGCTGCGCATTCGCGACATCGCATCGGTCCTCGAGTCGTTCGAAGACAACGCGGTGTCGCATCGCCAGGGATCCGACCCGTCGGTCGGCATGGTCCTGTACCGGATACGGAGCGCTGATTCGATCGAATCGCAGCGCATCGTGACTGAGTATCTCGCCACGCTGCGCGACGAGTTGCCGGCGAACTTGCGCGTCGAAATGTTTGATGTGTTCGCGGACCAGACCACACAGCGCGTCCGGATGCTCGTGACCAACGGCATCGGCGGCCTGGCGCTGGTACTGGTCGTGCTGTTCTTCTTCCTGAACGGACGCGTCGCGTTCTGGGTCGCGATGGGCATCCCGGTCGCCATCTTCGCCACGCTCGGCGGCATGGTCGCGCTGGACATGAACCTGAACCTCATGAGCATGTTCGCGATCGTCATGGGTCTGGGCATCATCGTCGATGACGCCATCGTTATCGGCGAGCACACTGAGATGCTGCACCGGCACGGCATGTCGCCCGAGGAAGCGACCCTGAACGCGGCCCGGACGATGTTCGCACCGGTCATGGCCGCATCGCTGACGACGATTGCCGCCTTCCTGCCGATGCTGACCATCGGCAAGGAAATCGGCCAGATACTCCGGGACCTGCCACTGACGATCATCCTGGTGATCGTGGCGAGCCTCATCGAGTGTTTCCTGATCCTGCCGATGCACCTGAAAAAAGCGCTGGTTCGGCTGGAACGCGCGCCGAAGCGCACCGGCCTGGACGGGTTCCGGCAGGCTTTCGTTCGGTTTCGGGATCACCGGTTCTCCGGCGCCGCACGCTTCGCTTTCGAGCATCGCTACAGCACCGTGCTGACGACGGTCTGCGCTTTCCTGATCACGCTGACGCTGCTGACGTCCGGTCGTGTCGACTTCGAGTTCTTTCCGTCGCCGGAATCCGACATCGTATTCGGCAACTTCGTCATGACACCCGGAACGCCGCGTGACCGGACCCAGGCCATGACCGACGAGATGGCGCGTGCCGCGCGCGCGGTCGAGGCCCGTCTGACCGACGGTGCGGGCGGCATCATCGCCTTCCAGTTCGGTTCCATCGGCACCAATGAGGGGCGCAAGAGCGAGGTCGGGTCTATCGGTGACCATCTCGGCGGCTACACGGTCGAGTTGTATCCCGGAGACCGGCGCGAGGTGCGCACCCGCGCCTTCATCGAAGCATGGCGAAACGAGTTGCGCCCGCTGGCCGGCGTTGAACGCATCCTGATCCAGGCACGTGCCAATGCCGGCCCTCCCGGTCGGGATGTCGATCTGCGACTGCACGGCGCGCCGCTCGACGAACTCAAGGAAATCGCCTTATTCGTGCGCACGCAAGTCGCCGAGATTCCCGGTGTCACATCGATCACGGACAACCTGCCCTACGGCAAACAGGAACTGATCATGCGCATGAAACCGGCCGGCGCGGCGATGGGCTTCACGACGCAATCGGTCGCCCGCCAGGTACGCGATGCCTTCGAGGGTGCGATCGCGCACCGCTTCCCGCTCGACCAGGAAGAGGTTGTCGTGCGCGTCCGGATGCTGGCCTCCGGCAGCCCCGGCGTCGATTCGATCCGCAGCCTGTACCTGCGTGCACCCGACGGCGCCGAGGTACCGTTGACCGAAGTCGTCGAGCTGACCACGAAGATCGGCTATGCGCAGATACGCCGCGAGGACGGCCTGCGCCAGGTATCGGTGATTGCCGACGTCGACAAGAGCATAACGACGACCAATGCCGTACTCGCGACGGCGGCCGAAGCCATCGCGCCACAGGTCAAAGAACGATTCGGCATCGACATCGATTTTAAAGGCCGGGCAGACGAACAGGAAAAAGCTTTTGCCGACACGCTGATCGCGCTGGTCATTGCGGTGCTGACGATTTACATCATCCTGACGTGGGTATTCTCGAGCTATCTGACGCCATTCGTCGTCATGGCAATCATCCCGTTCGGGTTTATCGGCGCCATCCTCGGACACTGGATCATGGGTTTCCACGTCAACATGACGAGCCTGCAGGCCTTGCTCGGCCTGGCGGGCGTCATGATCAATGACGCGATCATTCTCGTCTCCTCGGTGAAGAAGCGCCTGGCCGACGGCAGCGCGCTCGCGGACGCGGTCGTCAACGGCGCGCAGGAACGACTGCGGCCGGTGATTTTGACGACGCTGACGACAATCGGCGGGCTGACACCGCTGTTGTTCGAGCGCAGTTTTCAGGCCGAACTCGTGCAGCCGCTGGCCATCACGCTGATCTTCGGCCTGCTGTTCTCCCCGTTCCTCGTGCTGTTCTTCGTGCCGTCGCTGCTCGGCATCGGCAACGACCTGCGGTTCCGGGGCCGGCAGCCGGCCCCGGTCGTGAGCACAAGGTAATCGAAAGAAATTGGTTGAAATTTGGTGTCAGACACCAAATTCGTTCGTGCCGTCGCGAAGTTAAGGGGCTGAAATTAAGGGACAGTTCACTTAATTTCCCTGCAGTTTCGGCGCCCCTGGCGAACATCCGGTCATGATATTCGGGGTCAGGTTCACGGCGATAGCCAAACGCAATGGTTCAGTGTCTGGCCCCGGTGTTGTCGCCGTTTCGCGGCAAATAACTTAAGAAACTTAAGAAACTGTACACCGGCACCAGTCAGAGTCAGTGGCCGTGGTGGCGCTCGTGGTCGGCGTTGTCCATGTTCTTGGGCAGTTTCGGCGCCGGCTCGGGCGTGATCTGCGCGAAGCCGGATTTGCGCTCACCCTGTTGCACGTCGTGCGGATTGTGGCATTCGGTGCAGACGAACCAGCGCTTCTTGCCGTCCGCGGCCCATTCGCCGATACGCTTGCCGTGCAGGCCTTCGCGCCAGCGGCGATAGACCTGGCCGTGACACTTCCCGCACAACTGCTGCGGCTGGTTGAAGTCGACCAGGTTGCCGGCATTATCGACGAGCTTGTTGCGCGTCTTCGCGTCGTGACAATCCAGGCACCAGATACCGCCGTTGCCGTGTTGCAGGTTCATCGAGTCGGGCACGAGATCCATGTGCATGGTCAGCTTGCGCGGCGGCGCATCGGCCTCGACCGGCGCCGGGAAGGACCCGTTGTGGCAGGCCACGCCGCACACCGGGTACAGATTCAGCTGGGCCGTGCGCGACTTGACGACGGCTTCGCCCTCGATTTCTACCGGCATATCACCCATCGGCTGCGTGCCGTCATAGGGATCACCCCACCACAATACGGCGCCGGTGGTGTCCGAGCACTCGACATTCTTGAGGTTCTCGCCGATTTCCTTCTGCACGACTTTCGACGCGCCGTCGCGGCTTTCGAAACATTCACCGTCCGCCGCCTGTACCGCCGGCATGGTGCCAAGTCCCAGCGCACAGAGCGCCGCGATTCGTATACCCGTTTTCATGATCATGTCTGCGTGGACCCGTTTATTCGCTTGCATACTTCACCTCGCCGAGCAGAACGCCGATCGCGCCTTTCAGCAGCAGCGTCAGCACGATGAAGCCGATCGCCCAGTTGCCGAGGGAATTGAAAATCTCGACTATCGACGGCGAATACTCCGTGAACTCGCCGATCGGCGTCGGGATCGAACCGGGGATCAGCAGCCCCATGCCTTTCTCGACCCAGATGCCGACGAAGGCCAACGCACAGACGTACGGCAGGCGCCGATAATTCTTCCGGACCGATGGAATCAACAGCAGAATGAACGATACAACCATCGCCACCATCGAGAACCAGAACCAGGGCACGAGCCCGGTCAGGCCGTTATGGCCGAACATCAGGTACTGCAGGCCGAGCGAGTGCTCGGTCGGGTGATAGAACTCGGTCACGACTTCCGACAGTGTCAGGAACAACGCGATGCCCAGGCACCAGATTACGATCTGCGCCAGCATGTCGAGCGCCTCGTCCCGTATCCAGAATTTCGTGTTGGTGCGCACGATCGTGAACACGATGATGATCAGCGAAGGACCGGCGGCGAATGCGGTCGTGATAAACCGGATCGGCATCATGCCGTGGTGCCACATGGGGCGCGCCGGCATCGTATTGATCAGGAAGGCCGTGACCGTGTGAATGCTGAGCGCCCAGACGATCGCAATATAGATCACCGGCATGTAGAAGCCCTTGTCGAGCGGCTCCTGCGCGTACTTCTTATAGAGGAAATAGAAGCCGCCGATAACGTTCAGGATCAGGTAGCCGACCAGCACGATGACATCCCAGGTCAGCATCGAGCCCGGCCAGTTGTAGATGCCGATGAACGGCAGCATGTGCCACAGCCGGTCCGGCCGACCCATGTGATTGAGCACGAACAGCATGCACATGACGACGGCCGCGATCGCCACCATCTCACCGAGTACCGTGACCTCATGCAAACCCTTGTGCTTGTAGACATACGCCGGGAATACAACCGTTACCGCCCCGGCCGCGACGCCGACGAGAAACACGAAATTGGCCAGGTACAACCCCCAGCTCACCTGATCGGACAGGCCCGTGACGATCATGCCCTGCGACAACTGCATGAAGTTGCCGTACGCCCAGCCAATCAGGAACAGGCTCAGGAATCCGAGCCACGCGTAAAACTTGACGCCACCCTTCAGTACATAGACCCAGTAATCAACAACGAAACTCGCCAGTTTTTTCATCACAACGAATCCTAGTCCATGTAGTAGAAGAACTTCGGGTAGGTGTTGAGCTCGGCCTTGAGCCGGAAGACGCGCTTGTCCGCGAGAACCCGCCGGACCTCGCTCTCCGGATCGAGCAGGTTGCCGAACTTGCGCGCGCCGACGGGACAGACCTCGACGCAGGCCGGATAACGGCCCTTGCGTGTGCGCTGGACGCAGAACGTGCACTTCTCGACGACGCCCTTCATGCGCGGGCGGTTACCGAGATAATGCGTCTTGGGGTTCATCTCTTCCTTCGGCAGGTTCGGCTCGCCCCAGTTGAAGCGGCGCGCCCAGTAGGGACAGGCGCCAATGCACATGCGACAGCCGATACACCAGTTGTAATCCACGACGACGATGCCGTCGGGCTCGCGGTAGGTCGTGCGCACCGGGCAGACCTTCACACAGGGCGGTTTCTCGCACTGCATGCAGGCGATGGGCATGTAGAAAGCGTCTTCCTCCGGCACTTTTTCCGGTTCATAGTAGTGCTCACCCTCGAGCACGACGCCCGACGCGCTGTAAGCGTTGCCGCCAACCTGGATGCCGTAGCTTTCCGGGTAGCCGTCGCCCATCTTGACGCTGTTGAATTCGCCCTTCTCCATCTTCAGGACGCGAATCCATTCGATTTCCTGATCGCCGCGCGACTGGTTGTTTTCTTCTACGCAGGCCTTGGCGCAACGACGGCAGCCAATGCACTTCTGGATATTCAGCGCGTAGCCGAACAGCACGCCCTTTTCGGCCGGCGTCGAATCGACCGTGACCTTCTTGCCATACTCGTTCGTGTAGCGACGCTCCAGACGGGCAATGGCCTCGTCCTTTTCTTCCTGCGTCATGAGCCGGTAATTGCCCTGGAACCACTCGGCCCAATTGCCGTTGGCCTCGGCCTCGTCGGAATTGGTCATCAATGCGGCGGTGCCCAGCAGCGACGTCGCGCTCAGGGTGCCTGCGTCCTTGACGAATCCGCGCCGCGACATCGAATCCGGTGCGGCATCCTCGGGCGCATTGGGTTTGGGTTGGTCTGTCACGTCATCACTCCCTGTCGGGTTGGCATTCCTTCTCGGCCGCCCGGTTCCCTCCGCGAGCCTTTGCCCTGATACGGAACTGCTCATATACTGCGGGATCGAATTCGGAACCTCTGTTGGGCGCTCATTGTCTACAGATCGCCGCACGGTCGAAATACGTATAAATCACTGGTATCCATGAACAAAAAGACCCCGATCTACTTCGGCCCGCCGCTGATCGCGCTGACCGAGACCGAAAAAAACACCATGCAAATCAGTGGCAAGCTGAATCGGGCCGCCGAACGCTACCTGGAGATCATGCGCAGGCACGGCGTCCCGCTGACCGAGCCCGAGCGGCTGTGTTTACTTAAGGTCTGCGAGGCCGGCTACCTGGCGTCGTACGAGATCGTCGAGATGGCCGACGACGTCCGCGACGGCAAGTTCGATATCGAGGGGCTGGATACCGGGGCGCTGATCGCCAAGCTCGAGGCCGCGAGTTTCGCGGACCTTGTCGCCGTCGTCGAAGACCTGGGTTATTAGGCCGCGTTTATTCGCGGGGCCGCAGTGCCCGGCGGATCCGGGAACCGGACGCTGTCACGCGTCGCCGGGCGGCATGCCTGGCCAGTGACGCGGGTCGGTCGGCGGCTCGGCGGGCCGCTCGATTTCCTGCAGGCTCATGCTGGCCTCGCGAATCTCCCGGAGCGCCGAGGATTCATCGATCTCCTGACGAATCTCGGCCAGGTGCAGTTCATCCTCGACCTGCCGACGGATATCGGCGAAACCGCGCTTGACGCCGCCGATCCACTCGCCGAGCGTGCGCAGCACGACCGGCAGCCGTTCCGGCCCGATAACGACCAGCGCGACGACGCCGAGCAACAACAATTCAGGAAAGCCGATACCGAACATAACTACCGCGTTGGCGGACTCCCGCGATCCGGGCCGACGGCCATCATAGCATCGCGTCCCGGGGCGCCGCAGCCGCCGAATGTCAGGAATTATCCGTACTTGCGGCGCACCCGGACCGCGACACGCGTCCTGACCGGGGTCGGGCATTGATGTATCGTACCGGCCGATGATCGCCGAATCGCCATCACGCCCCGCCGCGGACGCCGCCGACAACGCGCCGCCGCGGGTCTCGATCGGGCTGCCGGTCTACAACGGCGAGACCTTCGTCGCCGCGGCCATCGATTCTCTGCTCGCCCAGACCTGCGACGATTTCGAGCTGATCATCACCGACAACGCTTCGACCGATGCCACCTCCGCGATCTGTCGCGCCTATGCGGACCGCGACCCGCGCGTGCGTTATTCACGCAGCGAGGTCAATCGCGGCGCGGCGTGGAACTTCAACCAGGCCTTCCGCCTCGCCCGCGGCGAGTATTTCAAGTGGGCGGCGCACGACGATCTGCACGATCCGGCTTTCGTCGCCACCTGCGTCACCGTACTGGACCGGGATCCGGCGGTCGTTTTGTGCTTCACGGATATCGAGTTCGTCGACGATGACGACCGGAGCCTCGGCGCTTTCGAGTTCCCGATCGACACCAACGGCGCCGGGCGCCGCGACCTGTTTCGGCTCTATGCGACGGGCGGGCATATCGTCAACGAGATCTTCGGCGTCATGCGCGCCGACGCGCTGCGCGCCACGCCGCTGATCGGCGGCTACGTGGGTTCCGATCTCGTGCTGCTCGGACGCCTCGCGCTCGCCGGCCGCTTCCACCAGGTTCACGAGACGCTGTTCTTCCATCGCGAACACGCCGACCGCTCGGCGCTGTCGACCGGTGGCTCGGCGGGCTTTACCAACTGGTACGATTCATCCAAGTCCGGACGCTTCGCGCTGCCATTCTGGCGGCGAATCCGGGAAAACGTGAAATCGGTCGTCCTTGCGGATGTCACCAGTACGGAAAAATTCGCCTGCTTATGGGATATTTGTCGCGCCACCAACTGGAATCGCCGACACCTGATGAACGACGTTACCCAGCTCCTCCAACGCAACCTGCGCAGCCGCTGAAAGCCCGCAAACACGGGCACGGCCGCGACGACCCAACCAGTCATGAAAGACATCAACCAGAAAATGGCCAAGGGCGTCGCGTGGATGCTGTTGTTCAAGCTTGTCGGTCGCGGCCTGGGCATCGTCAGCACGATCATCCTGGCCCGCCTGCTGATGCCGGCCGATTTCGGCATCGTCGCGATGGCGATGTCGATCATCGCCGTACTCGAGCTGATGGGCTACTTCAGTTTCGACATCATGCTGATTCAGAAGCAGGATGCCGACCGGTCCCACTACGACACGGCATGGACGTTCAACGTGCTGTTCGGTCTGGCCGCGGCGCTGATCCTCTTCGCGATCGCAGGCCCGGCGGCCGTCTTCTATAACGAACCCCGACTCGTCGTCATCATGTATATCCTGGCGATCGGCACATTCGTGCGCGGCTTCGAGAACATCGGGGTCGTCGACTTTCGCAAGGACATGCAGTTCAACCGTGAATTCAATTTCATGTTCTTAAAGCGGTTTTCCGGATTTGTCGTCACGATCCCGCTCGCGCTGTGGCTGCGCAATTACTGGGCGCTGATCATCGGCATCACGGTCATGAAGGTGTTCGGAGTGATTCTGAGCTACTGGATGCATGCCTACCGGCCGCGTTTCTCGCTGGCCACGAGCGGCGAACTGTTTCGCTTCTCGAAATGGATCTTCCTGCTCAACGTCTTCGAGTTCATGTGGCTGCGTTCGGCCGATTTCATCATCGGCCGGATCTCCGGCGCGCGCACGCTAGGCCTGTTCAGCCTGTCGTACGAGATTTCCAACCTGCCGACGACCGAGCTGAGCATGCCGATCAATCGCGCCGTGTTCCCCGGTTACGCCAAGATGTCGTCGGACCAGTCCCTGCTGCAGCAGGGCTATCTGAACGTGCTGGCGATGATCACCCTGTTCGCACTGCCGGCGGGCGCCGGCATTGCCGCCATCGCCGCCCTGCTCGTCGCCGTGTTCCTCGGCGAACAGTGGGTTGATGCGACACCGCTGATTGCGGTACTGGCACTGTACGGCACGACGAATGCCATGCTGACGAATACCGGCACCGTGTTCCTGGCGATGGGCAAGCCTCACTATCTGAGTATCGTCGCGGCGCTGCGCGTCGCGGTGCTGATACCGGCACTGATCACGTTCACCCGATCCGCCGGCGCGATCGGCGCCGCATGGACCTACCTGGCCGTCGCGCTGCTGTTCATGCCGGTCATCTTTGGGTTGCTGTTCCGCCTGCTCGACCTGAGCGTGGCGCGGTTCCTGCGCGAGATCTGGCGTCCGGCGGTCGCAACGATCGCGATGTACGCGGCCGTCACGACGTTTACGGGCTGGGCCGGCACGGCCGCCGGCATGCCCGGTCAGACGGGACGCCTGATCGGGGCGATGATCGTCGGTGCACTGGTCTACACGGCCGTGCTGCTGTTTCTGTGGCGGCTGGCCGGCCGGCCAGCCGGCGCGGAACGCTTCGTCGCCGACAAGCTGCGCGCGCGCCTCGGCAACGGCGCCCTCGGCCGGCTGCTACCCTGACGGCGGGTCGCCTACGGCACGAGGTGAATGTAATCGATCAGGGCCGTGTGCGCCGGCGCACTGCCGCTCGAAGCGAAGTTGCCCCCCATCAGGCTGACATAGTTCACCTGCAGCGAGTGCGTAAACGACGTCGCGGTCGTCCAGCTCAGGCCGTCGTAGGAATACGACTGCGTCCAGACATTGCCGGCGCGTTTGATGCGCATGTACATCGGCGCGCCGGTCGAGACGATGACATCGTTACGCACCGACGGCGACCCGTTGCTGAAGGTCGCCGCGAACAGGCGATTGTTATTGTTCGTACTGTAGAAATCGAAGCGCACGAGGTTGCCGTTGTCCTGTTCGACGAGGATACCCTGCAGCTGGTATTGCTGGTTGATCGGCGAATCGAACTTGACCTCGATCTCGAAGTCCGTATTCGATACGGACTGGCGCAGGCGCGGCGCATTGTTCGCCGACTGCCAGACGTCATGCGATGTACCGGCGGGCACGACGATCGCGACCTGCGTGCCGGTCGTCGAAACACTGCTGTCGCCGATCGGATCGTGCAGCGTCCACAGCCCGGTATCGAGCTCGCCGGAGAAATCATCGGCAACCACGCTGCCGGGCGGTACCGTGATCGTATCCGTCGTGAATTGCAGATCGGCGGAGCTGGCAGGATTACCACTACCATCGCTCGAGCTGATCTGGAAGTGATAGGTCGTCGCACTGCCCAGGCCCGTCAACGCGATGGCGTGCGATGTGACGAGCGATGCGTTCGACACGCTGCCGTTCTCGTACGCCGTCGTCGTGCCGTGCGCAACGGCGCTGTCGGCCGGCTCATCCGTCTGCCATGTGATCGTCGCGCCCGAAGCCGTGATCGACGTGACCTGGATATTGCTGATGACCGGCGGCGTCGTATCCGGCGGCGGAATGATTGCCGTCGTAAACGTCAGGTCGCCGGTCGCGGCAGGGTTGCCGTCGTCGTCCGTGGAACGCACCTGATAGTGGTAGGTCGAGTCATCGGTCAGCCCCGTCAGTGTCACGCTGTGTGACGTGACGAACGCGCCGCTGCCGACCACACCGTCCTCGTACGCACTGGTCGGCCCGTAGGCCACGGCGCTGTCGGCCGCCTCGTCGGTCTGCCACGTGATCGTCGCACTCGAAGTCGTGATCGCGGAGACCTGCACGTTACTGATGACCGGCGGTGTCGTATCCGGCGGCGGCACGGTGGCCGTCGTGAAAGTCAGGTCGCCGGTCGCCGCAGGGTTGCCGTCGTCGTCCGTGGAACGCACCTGATAGTGGTAGGTCGAGTCATCGGTCAGCCCCGTCAGCGTCACGCTGTGCGACGTGACGAAGGCGCCGCTACCGGTCACACCGTCCTCGTACGCACTGGTCGGCCCGTAGGCCACGGCGCTGTCGGCCGCCTCATTGGTCTGCCACGTGATCGTCGCACTCGAAGTCGTGATCGCGGAGACCTGCACGTTGCTGATGACCGGCGGCGTCGTGTCGACGACCGGCGGCGCGCCGGTCACGCGGAAGTAGTCGATCACGGCCGTGTGCGCCGGCGGATTGTTGTCGCCGCGGAAATTGCCCGCATAGACGCCAACCTTGTTGACGGTCATGCCGCGCGAGAACGACACGAGTGTGCTCCACGCGATGCCGTCACTGGAATACGTCACGGTCCACTGGCTGCCTTCGCGCTTGACGCGCAGGTACAGCGGCACGGCGCCGGACACACCGGCATCGGCGCGGACACTGGGCGTGCCGTTGGTAAAACTCGCGACGAACAGCCGGGTCTGATAACCGGTACTGTAATAGTCGAAGCGGATCAGGTTGTACTGATCCTGTTCGGCGAGCATGCCCTGGATCTGATAGGCGGCCGTGACCGGCGAATCGAACTTGACCTCAATCTCGAAGTCCGCGTTGTTGGCGACCGGCTGCATGATCCGGGCAAAGTCATAACTGGACCAGGCATCGTGCGACTTTCCGCCAGGTACGGTAATCGCCACCTGGCTGCCGGTTGTCGTGATCGACGAATCGCCGAGCGGGTCGACGAAGGTCCACAGGTCCGTATCGAGCGGACCGTCGAACTCGTCGGACAGGACATCGGTCGTCGGCGGCGGCCCTGCGTCCGTCGTGAAGGTCGCATCCACCGTTGCGGCCCCGTTGCCGCTGCCATCCGTCGAGCCGACCTGGTAGTGATACGTGCTGTCGGACGTCAGGCCCGTGAGCACGACGCTGTGGTTCGTCACGAGCGTCGCACCGCCGGTCGAACCGTTCTCGTAGGCCGAGGTCGGGCCGTAGGCGACATCGCTGCCCGCGGGTTCGTCCGTCTGCCAGGTCACGGTGGCCGTCGACTCGGTGACCGCCACCTGCACATTGCTGATGACCGGCGGCGTCGTATCCGGCGGCTGGGCGCTGTCGGTGACGAACGTCAGGTCGCCGGACACACCGGGGTTGCCGGCGTTATCGACCGACGTCACGGCGAAGTGATACGTCGTGTCGGGGTCCAGCCCGGTCAGCGAGATCGCATGTGATGTCACGAGTCCGGCATCGGACTCCGTCCCGAGTTCGTGCGCGCTGGTCAATCCCCAGGCAACGCTGCTCGTCGAGGTCTCATCGGTCTGCCACGTAATCGTCGCCGTCGTGTCGGTCGGCGTCGTCTGAATGTTCGAGATCGCCGGCGGCGTCGTGTCGACGAGCGACGTCACGACGACATCGCCGAAACTCGCATCGACGTGATGCGCGACGAGCAGCAACGAACCATTGGCGGTCGCCGACAGCGGTTCGTCAAGAATGTAATTCCAGGCTGCGGGTTCCGGGTCGCTCTGCGGCCAGATCTTGAAGCTGTAGCGGTTCGATCCGGGCAACGTCTCCGAACGCACCTTGAACATGTGCGGGACGCCGAGCGGCATCGTTACGCTCGTGTCCTGCTCGACGACGAGGCCGTCCTGACCGCGATAGATCTCCATGAACGAACCGCTGTTCGTCCATTTGTACGCGCCGAGCGCGCCCATCGGGAACCAGCCCGCGTTCGGTGTGCCGCCGGTGAAGTTATGACCGAGCCAGCGCGTCAGCACGCCGACGATCGGCCCGCCGCCCGCGCACCAGACCTGTGCGCAACGCGGATCAAGTTCGTTCACGGTGATCGGCACCGTGACCTCGTAGTCGTCCCACAACACATCGCCGATCGCGACCAGCCGGTCGTAGCCGAACTGCAGCGTCCGGACCGTGTCGCCGTCGAGCGCCCACAGCCCATCGACGACCTGCGCGACGTCCTGGATGTTCGCGACGGATGACCAGTCAATCGAATAATCGAGCGGCTGGAAAGCGCCGCCGGCATAGTCCACGGTCACGGCCTCGGTGCTCTGATAGCCGAGGCTGTCCGTCGCCGTCACCGACACGGTGTTCGCGCCCACGTTCAGGTCGTCGAAACTGAACTCGACGTTGAAGTCACCCGTATCCTGCAGGCGAATCTGGTCGGAGCCGACTGTCAGCGAGATGTCCGGCCCGCCGTTCAGCGAGTAGGTCACCGAATCGATACCGTCGGGATCACTCGCGTTACCGAGGATATTGACCCATTCCTGCGCCCGCCCGACATTGCCGAATATTTGCGGACTGCCGTACCAGACGTCGAGTGTCGGCAGTGCCGACGTGTAGGCCGAATAGTTCGCGGACGTCGTCGTGTTGCTCGCGGCATCCGTCGATGAAAAACGCACCTGGTAGGTCGTATCCGGCTGCAGGCCGCTGATCGAGAAGCTGTGATCCGTGCTCAGCGCCGCATCGCTGAGCGAACCGAGTTCGTAGTTGGTCGTCAGGCCGTATTCGACAAATCCGTCGGCCGGTTCGTCGGTCGTCCAGCTGGCCGCGATCTCGGTTTCGCTGATGATCAGGATCTTCTCATTGAAGAAATTCGGCGGCGTCGTATCCGGACCGCTGCCGCCGTCCTCGGGATCGATCGGTGCGGCCGTGTTGAAAAAGTAGTCGACGATGCCGGTGAATGCCGGCGACGGCCCCGCATTACCCGCGAACGGGCCGACGCGATTGGCGACAAGCACATGACTGAAGCTGGTCGACTGCGTCCAGCTCGTGCCGTTATTTGACCAGGACTGCGTCCACAGGTTGCCGGCGCGCGCGATGCGCATGTACAGGTCGCCACCGCTCGGCGTGCCGATGATGCCGTTGTACATGATGGTCGGCGAGCCGTTCACGAAGCGGGCCGCAAACAGCCAGAGATACTGACCGTCACTATAAAAATCGAAGCGCATGAAGTTTTGCGCATTCTGTTCGACGAGCACGCCCTGGAGCTGAAAGCGCTGGCTCGGCACCGATGCATACTTTACTTCGATCTCGAAGTCGACGTTGTCCGTCGGCTGCATGAGGCGCACCGACATGTTGCCGGAGTACCAGATATCGTGTTCGGTACCTGCGGGCACCGCGATCGACAGCTCACCATTGGCCAGTGAGGCGGCCCCGCCGCCGACCGGGTCGACAAACGTCCAGATCGCCGGGTCGAGGTTGGCGCTGCTGAAGTCATCGGAGACGAATACGCTCGCCGATGCCGGAGCAGCGGCCAGCGCAAAAAGTGCGAGCACGGTAAAAGCGATACGACGCGTTGTCAGCATGAGTCCCTCCATGGACCGATCCGGTTTCTTCCGGCACACAACGGAACGTGTGACAGGGCGACTAATCTTTATTTTTGTGCAGGTCATCGGCTATCCGTCAAAGGTGGTTGACGCCAACCCGTTTGTTCTTCTAAAGCCGTGTCAAATCAACACGTTGGAAACGGATGCTAGTAGAGTGAGTGTAACAGACCGGCACGGGCCCCGAACAATACCAATATTGGTGTGGGCAGCGCTCGCGGCGGTGGCTGGCCCTATGTTAAAACCCTGTGGAGACGGGGGTTTCGCGGCAAGCCGTCGATCTTTCTTACAGTGTGCCCGCCGCGGCTGACAGCTGCATCTTGCGGGCATGGAAGGCCTCGGCGTAGCGGCCCGGAGCGGCGCATTCCATGCCGCGAATGCGCATCAGCGCGCGGAACAGCTCGGCATCGAACCAGGCTTTGTCGGCCTGGCTCGGAAAATGCTGCTGCAACAGGTCGGTCTTGCCGGCACAACAGGCTTCATCGACCGGCCAGAAAACATTCGGGCGGCCGAGATCGCCGTCGTATTTCGGGATCTCGTATTCGAGGATCAGGTGGTCGCGGAACGTATTCCATGTCAGCTCGGACATGATGCGATGATCCTGATGCAAATCGTGCCGATAGTGAGTGAACACCAGGTCGGGAGAGACGCGCTGCTTGAGGCGCTCAAATTCCTGCTTGATCGCGGCCCAGTCATCCGGAAAAAACCCGTCGCGAAAGGCGTGAATCTCGACGGCGCGATCCGCATACCCGGCGAGGAATGCCGCGGCGCTGTTCTCGGCCTCCGTCCGGCGACGCCCGTCACCGCTGAACACGGCCCAGTGCACCTGAATATCGGGTCGTTGCCGGGCGATCTGCAGCACCGTCGCGCCGCAGCCGATCTCGATGTCGTCCGCATGGGCGCCAAGCCACAGTATCGAGCGTACGTTGTCCAGCATTGCAGGCATCATGGCAGCGTTTCTCTAGTGATCATTCCTGGTAATCATTTCCTGGCAATCATCTCCGGCGAGCAACCAGTCGTACCCGGCGTCAGTCGATGACCGTCAGCTCGGGGATCGGCACGACGAACCGGCCGCCCCATTCCCGGATATAGGCAACCTGCTCGACGATCTCGTCTTTGAAGTTCCACGGCAGGATAAACACATAATCGGGTTTCGTCTCCGCGATGCGCTCGGGCGGGAAAATCGGGATCCGGGTGCCGGGCAGGAACCGCCCGTGCTTGTAGGGATTCCGGTCAACGGTGTAGTCGAGGAAATCGGTACGAATGCCGCAGTAGTTCAGCAACGTGTTGCCCTTGCCCGGCGCGCCGTAGCCGGCAATCGATTTGCCGGCGCGCTTGGCATCGATCAGAAACTCAAGAATCTTGCGTTTCGTCTCGCGGACCTGCTCCGCGAAGGCCTTGTAGCTGTCCATGTCGGCGAGACCCGCGCGGGCCTCGTCCGCGCGCACCGCAAGCAGGCGCTCGGTCGGTTCGGTGCCCGCCGCATCGTCGTGGCGCGCATAGATCCGCAGGGAACCACCGTGTGTCGGAATCTCCTCGACGTCGAACAGCGTCAGCCCGTGCGCGGCAAACAGCCGCTCCGTGCTCAGCAGCGAGAAATACGAGAAGTGCTCGTGGTAGATCGTGTCGAACTGGTTTTCCTGCATCAGGCGCAGCAGGTGCGGAAACTCCATCGTAATCACGCCTGCGGGTTTCAGCAGCATCTTCATGCCGGCGACGAAATCATTCAGATCGGGTACCTGTGCGAGGACGTTATTACCGAGCAGCAGGTCTGCGGACCGGTCCTGGGCGAGCAGGTCCGCAGCAAGCCGGCGACCGAAGAAATCAACGACCGACGGAACGCCCTTGTCGATCGCGACCGCGGCAACGTTCGCGGCCGGCTCGATGCCGTAGGCCGGGATGCCGTCGGCGACGAAATGCTGCAACAGGTAACCGTCGTTGCTGGCGATCTCCACGACTTGTGACCCGGCATCGAGGCCGAAGCGCGCCGTGACGAGGCGCGTGTAGTCCTTGGCGTGCTGAACCCAGCTGTCCGCGTAGGACGAAAAGTACGCGTATTCGGTAAAGATTTCCTCGGGCGCGACGTACTGCTCGAGTTGCGCGAGGTAACACTGGTCACAGACGTAGACATGCAGCGGGAAGAACGGCTCCATCTGGTTGCAACGTTCGGGAGGCACGAAACTTTCGCACAGCGGCGACATACCCAGATCGACAAACGTAAATCGCAACGTCGTTCCGCACGAACGACATTCCGGCATGGCAGGTTCCTGATTGGTCAACGGATCACCTCTCTGGTATGCAACCCCAAGTCGGGGTCGTCATGAACGATTCTATGCACCGATGAACTCGACGGCGAGCCCAAGATCCGCCACTTGCCGCGCAATCTCGGCTTTGTAAACGGGGTTCATCAGGATGATCGCATCCGGACGATATTCGACCAGCGCCTCGGGCGCGATGACCCGCTGGCCCGTGCCGCCGAGGAACGTGCCCTGCTTGTGCGGATTGATATCCACGACCACCGGCAACTCGGCATCGCCGAGTTCGAGCATGTTCAGGAACCCGACGGCCTTGGCGCCGGCGCCCCAGGCGACGACGCGACGGCCGTCGCGCCGCAGGGTCTCGAAGCGATCGTGCCAGGTCTCGATACGACGTCCGAACTCGGCCTCGAAGCGCGCGACGAGGCCGGTCAGTTGCGCGAGATCGCCCCAGGGCCCGGGCCGGGAGTCCGCTGCGCCACGCCGCGCTTCGATCGACACGAATTGCCGCCCGTACGTCTCGCGGATATCGTAGATCCCGAGTCCGGCGCGCGCGAATGCCGCCGACAGCGATTCGGGACCGAAATACGAGCAGTGCTCGTAGATGATGTCCCAGACCGACAGGTCCTCAAGGATCAGCCGCACGTTCGGCACCTCGAAATAGATCAGCGCATCGGCGTCGTCGCCGAGGCCGCGCAGGATCAGGTGCAGAAATTCCACCGGCTGCTCGACATGCTCGAAGACGAAACGGCTCGTCAGCAGGTCGGCGCGGAGATCGGCATATTTTTCCGAGAACAGGTCTCGAACGAAGCGCAAGCGCTCGGCAACCGGCCCGTCGATGCGGTCGCCCACGTAAGTCGGGTCGAAGCCGACACCACGGTTGTCGCCATATTCGGCGAGCATGGCGATAAAATCCCCCTTGCCGCAGCCGATATCGATGATGTCCTTGCCGCGAATATCGTAGCTATCAACCAGCCGGCTGACGATGTCGGCGGTGTAGTCCTGGAACACGCTGGAGAAATGCAGCGAATTCTCATAGGTTGCCGAATATGCCATGCGCGACGCATCGAAGACTTCGTTCCAGATAAAACCGCAATCGGCGCAAAACAACAGCCGCAGATCGCCGGTCTGCGTGTTCTTCGCCTCCTCGGCGGTTTCCCACAGCGTGCCGATCAACACCGGCATGTTTTTGAGTTCGAAGAAGGCGGCGGTCGACGCAGATTCGCAGACGGGACATTGTTCAGGCATGAGCGGGCATTCCTTCCATTTCCAGCGGCACCAGTTCCGGCGCCAGGCCGAGGCGCGTCAAATCATCACGAATCTCTTCGGTATAGATCGGGTTCATGATGAGAATGACGTCGGGCTTGATGGTGACCAGATCGCGCGGGGCGATGATCTGCGGCCGGCAGCCGGGCATGTACACGCCCTGCTTGGCCGGGTTGATATCGACGACGGCGGCGATCTCGGCATCGCAGCCAAGCCCGGTCAGGAATCCGACGGCCTTGGACCCCGAGCCCCACAACACAATCGTCCGGCCCGCGCGACGCCAGTCGGCAATGCGCCCCGACCATGTGTCCAGCATCGCGGCACACTGCACGGCGAACCGGTGCGCCGACTCTCGCAGCGCCGACAAACCATCGGTGGCGACCGGCGCCGTTGCGCTCGCGCGGACCGCCGCCTGACGCGCGTCGATTACCAGGTACTGGTCGGCATAGGTCAGACGCACGTCGAGCGCCTCGAATCCGTGCCGGCGAAACAGCCGCGCCAGCGAGTCGGCCGTGAAATAGGAACAGTGCTCGTAGTAGATATCCCAGAATGCACACTCGTCGAGGATCCGCTGAAAATCCGGCACCTCGAAACAGACAGGTACGCCGCTGTCCGGACCGAGGTAGCCGTGAATCTGATCCAGCAGCCGGCCGGTATCGTGCAGATGCTCGAGCGTATGGCGACAGAAGATGAAATCGCCGCCCAGCTGACCATCGGCGGCCGAGAATTCCCGATCGATCAGCCGTAACCCGCCCGCATCGGACGGTGCGCAGGCCGGATCGAAGCCGGTTGCCCGGCCGGCGCCCAGCTCCAGGAACAGCGACAGGAACTCACCGGAACCGCAACCGATCTCGACGACGTGTTTGCCGCCGAGGTTGTAACGCTCGAACCATTCGGCGGCGAGCCGTCGCGCGTAACCGCCGAACGTCGGCGAATGGATCTGTGAGACCTCGTAGCCGGGCCGGTAGTCGACGAGACCGGTGTCAAAAAGCAGATTTGTCGCCACACCGCAGGCCTGGCAAACGCCGAGCAGCAGGTCGCCGCGCGGGTAGTCTGCAGCGGCGGTGACTGATTCGATCAGGATGCAGGAATTCACGGGAATACGATCGGCCCGGAACACGATCTCGAACGGTCCGTGAACGTTGCAGCTGGGACAGTCCGCAATTTTTGTTGTTGTTGTTGCGGTCATTCGGTGAATGCTCGTCGCTACTGTTGCCAGCGCAGATTCAGGTCCAGTCGGCCCGCTTCGATGTGCTCGCGGATGCGCTTGATGCGCATGAATTTCGAGCCCTCGAGATCGTCGAAGCTCAACCCCCGTTGTTCGAACTGCTCACGCAGTTGCGCGACGCCCCCCGGGACGGTCCAGCCCGGCGAAAACCCCGGCAACTGCTCGGCGATCTTGGTGAAGTTAACGCGATAACAGCGCGTATCGGCTTCGCCGCCCGGCGCATACTCGATGCTGCTGTTCGGGATGCCGGCGCGCACGAAATCGGCGACGTCACGAATCTGGTAGTTCTCCTCGTTGCGCCCGACATTGAAGGCCTGGTCGTGGACGGCCTCGCGCGGCGCCTCGATGCACGCGATGAATGCGGTGCAGATGTCCTCGATATGCACGAGCGGCCGCCACGGCGTGCCGTCGCTCTTGATCATGACCTCGCCTTTCGTGAATGCCCAGCCCGACAGGTTGTTGACGACCACGTCCGCCCGCAGGTAGGGCGACCAGCCGTAGGCGGTTGCATTGCGCAGGTAAACCGGCGAAAACGCATCATCGGCCAGCTTCGCGATATCGGTCTCGGCGCGCACCTTCGAGTCGCCGTAGGCGGTCACCGGGTTGAATGCCGCCTGCTCATCGAGGATGTCGTCCGGCCCGGCCGCGCCATAGGTACTGCACGACGAGGAAAAAATGAATCGCTCGGCGCCGGCCTCTTTCGCGAGGCGCGCGAGATTAACCGATGCACGGTGATTGATGTCGTAGGTCAGGTCGGCATTGAGATCGCCGAGCGGATCATTCGACAACGCGGCCAGGTGCGCAACCGCATCGAAGCCCCGCAGATCCGCCGCCTCGACGTCCCGGACATCCTTGCGGATCTGCTCGTAACCGAGTGTCGCCGGGCCGTGCGTGCAACCGTCGAAGAAGGCAGTATCGAGGCCGACGACCTCGTGTCCCGCATCGCGAAGCATCGGCGCCAGCACGCTGCCGATATAGCCCATATGCCCTGTCACGAGTACCCGCACGTATTCAATCTCCAGTTGCCTGACCGGCAATCATACGCATTTTGCAGCGGACAAAACGTGACGATTTGCTCACAACGCCCTCCCGGCAAGGGCCGCAGTCGGACGCGGAACGCCACCGATCGC
The DNA here is from genome assembly GCA_021773815.1 of Gammaproteobacteria bacterium. Classification (GTDB taxonomy): domain Bacteria; phylum Pseudomonadota; class Gammaproteobacteria; order Steroidobacterales; genus SMWD01. The sequence goes on along the minus strand of JAJFJS010000029.1, from coordinate 47,954 downwards.
ACGGCGCCTTAAGGTAAGCGAGATCATCAACACCATCGGCAGATGGTATATTGCGCGGGATTTTCCGGGTCAACGCACATTTTGGCCCGTTGATCGTCATTCACCAGGAACGGCGAAGGCAGAACGCAGGAATGAAGGAAAATCCAGAGAACCGTTTGCTGATTCCTGATTCCGCGAATCCCCGTGACATTTCACCGATGCCCCCGATACCCGACTCACCAATGACCAGCAGGACACGCAGATGACCATCCTTGTCACCGGAGGCGCCGGCTTCATCGGCGCGAATTTCGTCCTGGACTGGATGGCCGAGGTCGGCACCCTGATCGTCAATCTCGACAAACTCACCTACGCCGGCAACCTGCGCAATCTCGCGAGCCTCGAGACGGATACCCGGCATGTATTCACCCGCGGCGATATCGGCGACCCGGAGTTCGTCACGGCATTGCTGCGCGAACATACACCGCGCGCCATCGTGCACTTCGCCGCCGAGAGCCATGTCGACCGGTCGATCCATGGTCCGGAAGATTTCATCGACACGAATATCGTCGGCACGTTCCGCCTGCTCGAGGCCGCGCGCGGCTACTGGCAGTCGTTGCCGGCGAAGGAGCAGGCAGCATTCCGCTTCCTGCACGTCTCGACGGACGAGGTCTACGGCTCGCTCGGCCCCGAGGACCCGGCATTTTCCGAAACCTCCGGCTACGCGCCGAACAGCCCGTACTCGGCATCAAAGGCCGCCTCGGACCACCTGGTCCGGGCGTATTTCCATACCTACGGGCTGCCGGTCATCACGTCAAACTGCTCCAACAACTACGGCCCGTTCCAGTTTCCCGAGAAGCTGATTCCGCTGATGATCCTGCACGGCATGACGGGCAAACCGCTGCCGATATACGGCGACGGACTGAACGTCCGCGACTGGCTGTATGTCGGCGACCACTGCGCCGCGCTGCGCCGGGTGCTGGCGAAAGGCCGGCCGGGCGAGGTCTATAACATCGGCGGCCGCAGCGAGATGACGAATCTCGACCTGATCGGAACGCTGTGCGCACTGCTCGACGAACTGCACCCGCAGTCGCCGGTCACGCCGCATGAGAAACTGATCACGTTCGTCGAAGACCGCCCGGGGCATGATCGTCGTTACGCCATCGACGCCGCAAAAATCGAGCACGAGCTCGGCTGGCAGCCGAGCGAGACGTTTGCGAGCGGGCTGCGCCGGACCGTCGCATGGTACCTGGACAATCCCCAGTGGATTACCGAGGTCACGAGCGGGCAGTACCGCAACTGGATCGACACGAACTACGGGCAGAGAGTGACATCATGAAGGCAATTATTCTCGCCGGCGGGTCGGGCACGCGGCTCTACCCGATGACGCAGGTGATTTCCAAGCAGCTGCTGCCGGTCTACGACAAGCCGATGATCTACTACCCGCTGTCGATCCTGATGCTGGCCGGCATCAGCGAGATCCTCGTAATCTCGACGCCACAGGACACCCCGCGTTTCAAAGACCTGCTGGGCGACGGCTCCCGCCTCGGCCTGCAGATTTCGTACGCGGTGCAGGCCTCGCCCGACGGACTGGCACAGGCGTTCCTGATCGGCGAAAAATTCATCGGCGACGATCCGTGCGCGATGGTCCTCGGCGACAACATCTTCTACGGCACGGATCTGCAGCCGAAACTGCAGCAGGCGGCCGCGCGTGCCGAGGGGGCGACGTTGTTCGCCTACCCGGTGCGCAACCCGAAGCAGTTCGGTGTCGTCGAACTGGACGGCGACGGCCGCGCGATCAGCCTGGAGGAGAAACCCGAGCATCCCCGGTCTCACTTTGCCGTCACGGGGCTCTATTTCTACGATGCCGATGTCGTCGACATTGCCCGCTCGCTCAAGCCGTCGGCCCGCGGCGAACTGGAGATCACCGATCTCAACCGCGTGTACCTGGAACGCAAGCAACTCTATGTCGAGGTGCTCGGCCGCGGTACGGCGTGGATGGATACCGGCACGCAGAGTGATCTGCTGGCCGCGTCGAATTTCGTCAAAACAATCGAAGAACGCCAGGGCTACAAGATCTGCTGTCCCGAGGAAATCGCCTATTACATGGGGTACATTTCCGCCGAACAGCTGGAGAAGATTGCCGCACCGCTGGCCAACAGCGGTTACGGCGATTACCTGCTCGACATCCTGCGCGACGTGCGCGGGTAGCACGCAACCCGGAACGGTCACACGCCCATGAGCGATGCCAAACGCGACCTGCCGCCCGTCCGCGACAAGGAACGCTTTTTGATTTTCGGTGCGCCGGCCATCGGCGACGAAGAGATCGCCGAGGTGCTCGCGACGATGCACAGCGGCTGGCTCGGCACCGGCCCGAAGGTCGCCCGGTTCGAGCAGGACATCATGGCGTACAAGGGCACGGCCTATGCCGCGGCCGTCAATTCATGCACGGCCGCGCTGCACCTGAGCCTGCTGGCGCTCGATCTCGCGCCGGGCGACGAGGTCATCACGACGCCGATGACGTTCTGCGCGACCGTCAACGCGATCATTCATGCCGGCGCGACGCCGGTGCTGGCCGACATCGATCCGGTCACGATGAACATCGATCCGGACGACGTGCGCGCCCGGATCACGCCGCGCACACGGGCGCTGCTGGTCGTGCATTTCGCCGGCCGATCCTGCGACATGGATGCGCTGTGCGCGATCGCCGTTGAACACGACCTGGCGCTGATCGAAGACTGTGCGCACGCGATCGAAACCGAGTACCACGGCCGTAAGGCCGGCACGTTCGGCGCGTTCGGCTGCCTGAGCTTCTACGTGACGAAGAATGTCGTGACCGGCGAAGGCGGCATGGTCATCACCAACGACCCGGCACATGCCGAGCGCATCCGCATCCTCGCGTTGCACGGCATGAGCAAGGACGCGTGGAAGCGCTTCGGCGACGAGGGCTTCAAACACTACGAGGTTGTCGCGGCGGGCTTCAAGTACAACATGATGGATCTGCAGGCCGCGATCGGCATCCACCAGCTGGCGCGGATCGAGCCGAACTGGCGGCGGCGCGAGCAGGTCTGGAACCGCTACCAGCAAGCATTCGCGGCACTGCCGATCGGGCTGCCGGCGCCGCCGGAAGCCGACACCCGGCATGCGTACCACCTGTTCACGATCCTCGTCGACGAACCGCGCGCCGGCATCAGCCGCGATGCATTCCTCGATGCCATGACGCGCCAGGGCATCGGTGTCGGCGTGCACTACCTGGCGATTCCGGAACACCGGTATTACCGTGACCGCTTCGACTGGCCGGCCGACGCCTGGCCGAATGCGGTGCGCATCGGGCGACAGACCGTGAGCCTGCCGCTGTCTGCGGCGTTGACCGACGATGACGTCAACGACGTGATCACGGCCGTCAACCGGGCGCTGGCCTGAGCGGTCGGGGAAAACGGCACGCGACGTTGCGCACGGACGGCGAATCAGGACCGTGCCCATGACGGCCGCGCCTGCCGAACGCAGCTACGACGTCGCCCATTCGACACAGATCTGGCTGTCGAAGACGATGACCTGGCTGGACACGCAGGTCCGGTTCATGCCGCCGCGGGTCAGCAACCACGTCATCTGCGACGTCACCGAAAACCTCGACCAGTTTCCGCTCGACAACCTGACCAGCGCCGACCGGGATGCACCTTTATGGCGATTCCTGTCCAGACAATCCTGGCAGATCGCGCGGCGGCGACGGTCCTGGCTGCTGCGCGACCGTGCGACAGCCTGCGGGGCGGCGATCGTACATTCGCATTTCGGCGACCGCGGCTGGTTCAATCTCGCCGATGTCGCGCGCATCGGCGCGCTGCACGTCGTGACGTTCTACGGTTATGACGTCGGCCGGCTGCCGAAGATCGAACCGGCCTGGCGGGCGCGCTACCGCGAACTGTTCGCGGCCGCCGACCTGTTCCTGTGCGAGGGTCCGCACCTGGCCGATGAACTCATCGCGCTGGGTTGCCCGGAAAACAAGGTTCGCGTCCACCACCTCGGCATCGATATCGAACGCATCGCGTTCCGGCCGCGCAGCTGGACGCCGGGAACGCCACTGCGGGTATTGCTGGCCGGGTCGTTCGTCGAAAAGAAGGGCATGGTGTTCGCGCTCGAGGCGCTTGGGCGGATCGCCGGCGACGTGGATCTGGCCGTCACGATCGTCGGCGATGACAATGGTCAGCCGCGCAGTCGTGACGAGAAAGCGCGCATCCTCGCCGCGATCGAAGCCGCCGGTCTGAACGAACGGACCCGACGGCTCGGTTACCAGCCCTATGACGCGCTGCTCGAGGCGGCGTACGCCAGCCACGTGTTCCTGTCACCGAGCGTCACGGCCAGCGATGGCGACACCGAGGGCGGTGCCCCGGTCTCGCTGATCGACATGGCGGCGACCGGCATGCCGGTCGTCAGCAGCACGCATTGCGATATTCCCGAAGTGCTCGAAGACGGCGTCAGCGGGTGGCTGGCCGGCGAGGCGGACGTCGACGGACTCGAACGGCGGCTGCGCCGGCTGATCGACGATCCGGACGACTGGGTGCGACTGGCCGGCAATGCACGCCGGCACATCGAAAGGGAATTCGATGCGCGGATCCAGGGCCGTCGCCTGGCCGCACACTACGACGCATTGCTGGACACGCTCGCATGACCGATCGCACGGACTGCATCGTCATCGGCGCCGGGGCGATCGGCCTGGCCTGCGCACGCGCGCTGGCGCTCACCGGCCGCGAGGTCATCGTGCTGGAACGCGAGCGCGAGATCGGTACGCACACGAGCAGTCGCAACTCCGAGGTCATCCATGCGGGTATCTACTATGCGCCGGGCTCGCTCAAGGCGGCGCTGTGCGTCGACGGCAGGCAGCGCCTGTATGCGTATTGCCGGGCCAGGGACATACGCCACCAACGACTCGGCAAGCTGATCGTCGCCACGACGCCCGACGAGATGGAAACGCTGCGCGGCTACTATCGCCAGGCCGCCGACACCGGCGTACACGACCTCACGTGGCTGACCGTCACCGAGGTTGCCAAGCTGGAACCGGCGGTCCGTTGCGTCGGCGCGCTGCTGTCGCCGTCGACCGGCATCATCGACAGTCACGAATACCTGCTCGGCCTGCAGGCCGACCTGGAGGCCGCCGGCGGCACGGTGATTTGCCGCAGCCCCGTCGCCGATATTGCCGCGACGTCAGGGCGGTTTCGGCTTCAGGTCGGCGGCGATACCGCCTGCGAGATCAGCGCCGACACAGTCGTCAACGCGGCGGGCCTGTGGGCGCCGGCGGTCGCCGCCACGATCCGGGAACTGGAGACGGCACAGGTCCCCGCCGGTCATCTGGCCAAAGGTCACTACTACACGCTGGCCGGACGCCATCCATTCCACCGCCTCGTCTATCCGGTCGCCGGCCAGGCCGGGCTGGGCATACATCTGACGCTGGACACGGGCAACCAGGCCCGCTTCGGGCCGGACGTGCAATGGGTCGAGGCGGTCGACTACGGTTTCGACGGGACCCGTCGGCAATCATTCATCGATGCGATCCGTCGCTACTATCCAGATCTGGATGACACGCAACTGGTCGAGGGCTACACCGGCATTCGACCAAAGATCGTCGGCCCGGGCGAACCGGCCGCGGATTTCGCCATTCGCGGTCCGGCGGACCACGGTATCGACGGGCTCGTCAACCTGTTCGGCATCGAATCACCGGGACTGACCGCATCGCTGGCGATCGCCGAGCGCGTCGCGGTGATGCTCGCGCCCGGGCGGCGGGCTAACAAGGCATGAAGAATTGAGGGGACAGTTTACTGACCGGTGCCGGTCTCGGCCGAGTCCCATTCGATCACGTCCGATGACGCATGCAACGCAAACTTGCCCGTGTCGGTCACGAAGGCGATTTGTCCACTGCCTTCCCGCTGCGCCGCTTCGGCCGCCCGATGGCAGAGTTCGAAAAACGATTGTGCATTGCCCTTGTCATTCGGCACGATCGACGCCACGCCGAAACAGACCTCGACCGACAGGTCCGGCATTTCACCGAGCGCCTTGTGCATTTTCTCGGCGACGGCCAGCCCGCCCCTGATATCGGTATCGGGCAGAATCATGCCGAACTCCCAGGCCGCGATGCGCGCCACCAGGTCGAGCGTGCGGCCGACCGCGGCCGTCAGTTTCTGCGCGATGAGTTTGAGCGTCCGATCATCGGTGCTGCCGATCTTTACCAGCACGACAGCCATTGGGCGCCCGTCGGCGACGCCCAGCATCCAGGCCTCACCGAAGAAACCCTCGAACACATCGAGCCCCGACAACCGTGTCACGGAGTCGATCCGACCCGTCCACGTCGCATCCGCTGCCGGCGTCTCCTTGACCAGCGCCAGGCCCGGCGGCCGGTCGCCTTCGCCGTTCGCCACCCGCAATTGCCGGCGCAGCTCGGCGCCTTCATTGACGGCCTTGACCATGTTTCGATGAGCATCGCGACTGTTTCGCATCGATTCACGCACGCGCGAATAGACCTCGCGAATCTCCTTCGGCGCATCGTTCGGCGGACGCGGAATATTGCTGATGGTGCGCTCGACATCGAAAATATCCAGCGACTCATCGAGCCTCTGCAGCGGCGCGGCGACATTGTTGCCGTACAACGGCGCGATACCGCGCGCGAACATGGCCGCGAGCAACGCCCAGACCAGTCCCAGCGCCATATAGACCATCAGCGTACTGCTCGTGCTGACCTGGGCCGTCGACGTATATACACGCCAGCCGTTGGCGAGCGAACGCACGGCGGCCACGCGGCGCCCGGTATCGCCGCCGAGCGCACCGGAAAACCCGTAGGCCTTACCCGTCGTGCCCGCGGCGGCGCCCACCGTGACCAGCGGATGGGCCGACAGATCGCTGAGCGGCGCCAGCGCGGTACCCGGCGACGCGAGCAGCACACGATGCTGCTCGTCGGTGATGACTGCGGCGACGGTATTCGTGCCGCCCGATCCGATCAGTCCGCCGACGACGTCACGCAGGTTCAGCAGTCCCTGCACGAAGCCCCAGCGCGCCTCGGCGCCGAAACGAACCGGTGCGCTGACGAACACCATCGGCGCGGCATCGGCGCCGGCGCCAGGCTGGACGCGCGAGACATACAGTCCATCGGCGGCCACCGCGGGGGCGAAGGCATCCATCATCGCGACGCCTGACACCGGGCCCGCCCAGCGCTCCGCCCGACTGCCCTTGAATGCCGTCGCGACCACGATGGCGCCGTCGGGCCGTGCAATCCATAACGAGGCAAATTCCGGGTTCGATCCGTGGTGGCGCAGCAGTGCATCGCTGAGTGTGATGGCGTCGACGCGCCCGGCAGCAGCGACATGCCCGGCCAGCGCCTCGATGCCGGTGACGCGACCGGCGATGAGTCGCGGCACATCGTTGGCCAGCGCCCCGGCCAGCGCCTCGACGCGGGGGGTGATGCGATCCTGAACGGTCACGGACGTGATGACGGCAAGCAACGGCAGCAGCGTCAGTAACGGCATCACGGCGACGAATCGAAACCCGGTCAGCAGCCGGCTGTACAGCGTCGACCCGCCCATCAGCGTCCGGTTCAAAAACGGTTCGGCGGCCGGTCGGCTCAGCCACGGCACGGCAGCGAGCAATCCCACCATCACGAATACGCCGACGGCGGCCAGCCATACCGGCCAGCCCATGTTCCATCCGGTCAATCCTGCGCCCAACACGATCAGCGAATCCTCCACGGGGCCGGTCCGAAGCCAGCCCGCGACCGGGAGCTTGCCTGAATGCCCGCGGGGCGGATACGAACTGCGTCGCGGATTCCGGCGCCGGTCCGGCACGCCCCGTGCACTCCGGGAGCGCCGCTCGGGCCCAATGCGGTGGGTCACGCCCCGCCGCACCGGCCCTGCGCGGCGGCGAGCCGATCAGCGCCAGATTCGGACTTATTTAACGATATCGCTGCCGTTTGCAGAATTTAACGGCACATTCGGTGCATTTTGCGTTCATCGTACAGACATCGCCGTGCCCCTCCGAGGCGAACAACCGCACCAGCGTCTCGACCCGCGCCACATCGAGCCCGCCGCGTCCGGCCCATGCGGCCAGCGCCGCCGCCGCGTTACCCGGCTCGACATGGTCGATACCCAGGCGCCCGGGTCCGACAATCCGCTTCAGCAACCCGTCGGCAATCACATCCGGCTGTTCGCCGGCAGCGATCGCCGCGTCCGCATCAAATCCCCGGCCCGCGAGCGTCGCGGTGATCTGCGCCAGGAGTTCAGCCGGGTGTGCCTCGGCCTGGTTGCGACGGAACCGGTAATACGCCTGCGCCATACCGCGGCCGACCATCTCGGGCAAATCCTCGAACTCCTCGCGCGCGAAGAACCGTTCCTGCAAATCGGGTGCGAAGAAGGTCTTGATGTCTTCACGGCTGCGGCGATTCGGGCCGACCTTGCCGTTCGGCTGGCCCGGATACAACGGATGCCAGTGCAGCAGTACGAACTCACCGTCGTCGGCCAGCGCCCGCAGCACGCAGTCGCGATAGGCCGGGTGACGCACGGGGTCCATGTTGTGCAGCAAGCCGTGATCGAGAACGAGGTCGTATGGCTGCGGCGGTTCCCAGTCCGTGATGTCCGCCTCGACCGCATGAATGGACACGCCGGCGGCCGCCGCCCGCTGCTGCGTGTATTCGAGCGCCATGGGCACGAAATCAAGACTCGTGACCTGCCAGCCCCGCTCGGCCAGGTAGACCGAATCGGTACCGGCGCCGCAACCGATATCGAGCGCGCAGCCCGGAGCGCGTTCCTGGCAAATCTCGGCCAGAAACAGCGTCGGCTCGTCGTGCGCCCACGGCAGATCCTGCCAGCCGTTCACCCATTCGTAGGTTTGCAGGAAGGTTTCTTTTTCGTGCGTACTCATCTTCTTTTCCGTTGGTTTCAAGTGCCGCGACGTTGTATCACCCGAACGGGCTCAATGCACACGTTCACCTCTTTCGGCCCCCGAATCAGCGCGGGAGCAACGAACCGCTGCGGGCACGATAGGCCTGCCAGGCAGGGTCCGAACCGTAGCGCTCGGCCTGCCGGTCATCGAGTCGCCGCGCCTCGGAGATCATCAGCAAGGTAATGTAGAGCGGCGTGAGCACCGCCATGACCGCCTGCACGATACCGGTCGTCACGGACAGCCCGGCGATCACCAGGCCGACCTGCACGCCGATCTCCCCCGAGTAATTCGGGTGCCGCCAGCGACTGTAGATTCCCACGACAACAAACGCACCGGGGTCGAGCGCCTTGGCATGCTGTTTCTGCCGATCCGCGATGCCTTCCAGCGCAGTCCCGGCCAGCATGATAACGCCCCCTGCGACGACGCCCGGCGACAGCATGGCGGCCTGCGCCACGAACCACACGGCCATCATGTGATAGGTCAACAGCCACACGAGCATGACGTATAAAGCGGCCTTGGCCGCCATCGGCATGTCCACCTCCGCCTGACCGGTATTTTGCATGCGGTTCGCATAAGAAGCGCTGCGTACGCGCGACCACGAAAAGGCAAACAGCCGCATACCGTACAGGAATGCGGCGCCGCCGATCAGCAGACTGGCCGCGGACGGGCGCGCGATGCAGATCAATGCGCCGTTCAACATCGCGCATGACGCGTAACCGAAATCGAACACGAATGCGAAGCGCACGAAGATGATCAAACAACACGTCACGGCGACGCCGAGCATGGCCCAGTTGACCGCCGACCAGGTGCCGGTCATGACACCATTGACGAACAGCCCGATCATGATCAGTCCGAATAAAGAGAAGACGATCCGAATCCAGCCGCCCATGAGCGAATCCCTCAAATGTACGTTCGATCCCCGCCATCCGGCACGGCGCAACGGCTATTGTACGCATATTGCGGCGATGCACGATGGCGGTGCGGGCGGCAGCGAATCGCAGCGTGTGGGGAATAAAAGCGACCCGCAAGGCGCGGGTCGCGGTGTCGAGATCCGGGCACCGGCCGGTGCCGGGTGGATCGTTTATCCAGACATCATGTTGATCAGAACATCATGCGCACAAGATCGGGGCCCGCGGCACGAGTCCGCCGGTCACTCGGCGGCAGCCAGGCGCACGACATCGGTCGTCGGCTGGCGCGTGACATTGACGGCGGTCCGTGCCTGCCAGCGATGCGCATCGCACCGCGTGTTGGCAGCGCCGATCAAGACGCCGGCATCGTCCATCAGGTCCGTGCGGATATCGAACGCGTACCAGGCCCCGCGCCGGTCGATCTCGATCACGGTGTGACGGATGGCGGCGGCACCGGTGGTATCCAGTTCGGCACGCAGTTCAGCGATGCAGCGATCCAGCGGCTGAGCATAGAGCGCCGGCAGCAACTCGTGGGCCTGCAGGGTCGGTGCGATCAGGATGCCCGCGGCCAGTGCGGACAGTGCGGCGAAGCGGAAGGCTGAGCGTCGGGTGTTCATATCATCATCCTCTTGCGGTTTGGGCGGGCGGTCCCGCGGTCGATGGACAGACTGTGCGCCCCGGCGGGCCTGGAGTCCTGACCGGCTCCTGATCAAACCCTGACCTTTTCATGACCATCGACGGAATTTGTCCGTGAAAACCCGCCGGAGCCGAATGCCGTCCGGTATCCTTGGGCACGTCATGGCCACCCCCCACCAACGCAGTTTTCGTTTCGCCGACCGGGCGCTGGATCCCGACCGGCGCGAGCTGTGGGTCGGCGACACGGTGCGCGAGACCGAGCCGAAGGTATTCGATCTTATTGCCTACCTGCTCGCGCACCGCGACCGCGTCGTCAGTAAGGAAGAACTGCAGGATGCGCTGTGGCCCGATCTCGTCGTTACCGAAGCGTCGCTGTCACGCACGATCATGAAGGCCCGCCGCGCGCTCGGTGACGATGCGCACGAACCGGCGATCATTCGCACCGTGCCGCGCAAAGGCTTCCGCTTTATCGCCGACGTGACCGAACCGGCCAGCAGCGTATTTCTCGTCGACGGTCTGTCCGACGTGCATTTCGTGCAGACCAACGACGCCCATATCGCCTGGCGGACGATCGGCGAGGGCCCGCCAGACATCCTGTTCGCCCCGGGCTTCGTGTCGCACCTGGACCTGCGCTACCGCGTGCAGATGGTCGCCGACTTCGATGCCCAGCTCGCGCGCGGACGCCGGCTGATCACGTTCGACAAGCGCGGCGTCGGCCTGTCGGACCGGGCCGGCCCCGCCCCGTCGATCGACGAGATGGTCGAGGACATGATCGCCGTGCTCGACGCGGCCGGTTCGAAGCGCACGACGATCTTTGCCGTGTCCGAGAGCGGCCCGGCCGCATGCCTGCTGGCCGCGCGCCACCCCGAACGCGTCACGGCGCTGATCCTGTACGCAACCTATGCCAAGGGACTCCGGGACGACGACTATCCGTTCATGGCCAGCCGACGAGGCTATGACGCCTGGCTTCAGCACCTGACCGACAGCTGGGGCGGACCGGCATCACTGGAATTGTTCGCGCCGAGCCATGCCAGCGATCCGGTTTACCGCGACGGCTGGGCCCGCTACCTGCGCGCGTCGGCAACACCCGGCAGTGTCAAGGGTATCCTCGAAGTGGCCCGCGACATCGACGTGCGCGACAGCCTTGCGGACATTCGGTGTCCGACGCTCGTCATGCACCGAACCGCCGACCGACTCGTGGACTGGCGCGCCGGACGGGACCTGGCCGCGGCGATCCCGAACAGCCGGTTCGTCGCGCTCGAGGGTCAGGACCACTGGTGGTTCATCGGCGACGCACAAAGCGTGCTCGATACGATGCAGCCCTTCCTGGACCTCGACACGTGAAGAAGATCGCCCCGCCGCCACCTGACATCCTGCGCAAGTCGGGTCCGCACAAGGACAAGAAGAAATACGACCGCAAACGGATCAAACAGCAGGATCCGATCAAGCCCGAAGACAAGTCACCGCCGACCGGTGTCGATTCGGCTTCCGGCTCACCGCTATAATCGCCGGCCACCGGCACATCACACAGAGAGAAAGGCATGCGCATCAATCTTCTTCGGGTTCTCGGGCTGATCATGCTCGCACTGTCATCGAACGCAGGGGCCGGGCTCGACCCCGACCAGCCGACCGTCTTCATCACCGGCGCCAACCGCGGCATCGGACTGGAATTCGTCCGGCAATATGCGGCGCGCGACTGGAATGTGATTGCGACAGCACGCAAACCCGGCCGGGCCGACGAACTGCAGACGCTGGCCGCCGAGTACAAGCATGTCGTGATCGAGCAGCTCGATGTCACTGACTTCGATCGCATCGACGCGCTGGCGGCAAAATATGCCGAACAGACGGTCGACGTGCTGATCAGTAACGCCGGCCTGACGCCGAAGTACAGGTCCGCCTTCAAGCGCGTCGACGGCGTCGACTGGGACATCACGCGCAAGAGTATGGAGGTCAACGCGATTGCGCCGCTGAAACTCGCACAGGCTTTCATGGACACGGTCGCCGCGTCGGACCAGAAGAAGATCGTCATGATCACGAGCAAGGGCGGTTCATTCGAGCTAAGCCCGAAGATGCCGATGATGTACAGCTACCGCGGCAGCAAGGCCGCGCTGAACATGTTCATGTATACGCTCGCGTTCGAGACGCCGAAGAAGGGTATCATCCTGACGCTGCTGTCGCCCGGACAGGTCAATACGATGGACGACATGGAGCAGTTCAAAGGCATCAAGATACCCAATACCATCGAGACCGATGAGAGCGTGTCCAAGATGCTCGCCGTCATCGACGGCCTGACGCCGGAAGACAACGGCAAATTCCTGAACTACGAGGACGGCGCCGTCCTGCCCTGGTAGATACGGCTCGGTAGATACGGCTCGGTAGATATGGCTCGGTAGATATGGCTCAAGAATCGCCGGCGTAATTAGCGCCGGCGATTCTCGTTCAGGGCAACAGCGAGAACGGATCGACCCGGGCGCCCTGCGCGCGGACGCCCCAGTGCAGGTGCGGCCCGGTCACGCGGCCCGTGGCGCCGGCCAGCCCGATGACCTGACCCCGCTCGACCAGCGTGCCCGGCGCGACGCGGATCTCCGACAGGTGCAGGTAGACAGAAACGATACCGAGGCCGTGATCGATGAACACGGCATTGCCGCTGAAGAACAGTTCCTGGGCCAGCACGATGCGACCTCGATTCGCCGCGCGAATCTCGGTGCCGGTCGCGGCCGCAAGATCCGCCCCGGCGTGCGGCGCGCGCGGCTGGTCGTTGAAGACACGCCGGTGGCCGAAGTTGCGTCCGCCGGTCGCGCCGGGTATCGGCACGACGAACGGTTCGGTCCATAACGCCGCGGGCGTGATGCGCGCATAGACCGCATCGATTTCGACGCGCTCGCGCGCGGCGCGCGCTTCGTTCTCGGCGCTCAGCGCAACGAACTTCGGCGCAACCGTAAGACGCGTCGTCGGAAATTGTCGTTCGGTAACGTCGATTCGCCGTTCGATCCGCCGCACCCGGCCATCCGGGCCCGTCAACGTCACGACGGCGGAATGTGCGCCGGGCGACGTATCCAGATCGACACCGACGAGCGTGAACCAGCCGTCGCCGTCCCGGACGAACGGGATCGTCCGGTCGTTCCAGTCCACGGTAACCGACGCGAGCCCGGGTTCGCCGGCCACGTCGAGTCGCAACACCTGCCCCTGCCCGGCGGCGAGCGACGCAAGCAGTGCGATGAGCAACGCTGATGGTCCCAATACGATGCCCTCGCTATATCCGTCGATACCCCGGCGGCGCCGCTACTGAGCGGGCGGCTCATAACCGGACGTATCGACTGCGCGACCGATGACGACGCCCGGCGCCGCGTCACCGTTCATAACCGCCAGCAGGTGTTCAGGCGCGATGAAATGACAATAGTGCACGCCGCGAAAGCGCGCCGGCACGGCGGCAAAACGCAGGTCGGTAAAATCGACGCGGAATCCCCTGGCGCGCACCTGCAGTTGACCGTCGTCATCAACAGCCGTCGCAACGTACGGCTTGAGCCAGTCCGGCCCGGTCATGCCCGGTTGTTCCTGGTTCCAGACCGTCTCGTTGGCATCGAAGACGACGTCCGGATACACCGGATCGCGGACCGTAGCGAGCAGCGCCCGGTAGACATGCCTGTTCATATCCTGGCACGCACCATCGGGACCGGCCGAGCCGTCACCGTACACGAGGTTCAGATGATCGGCGCTCTTGAGTTTGCACGATATGCCGACGAGCACGCCGCTCGTATCGTGCCAGTGGAACTGCTGAATCTCCGGGATGGCGCCGTCCGTGTCCGCAATGACGGCCTTGGACTTCACGAACGCATCGAATGACTCGTGGACGCGCACGTCGACAGGCTGCCCGGTACGCGTGACGATTCGCTGCGCGACGCGGCAGTATTCGGCGACGGGCGGCACAGCCCCGATATTTGTCGGCGGCCGCGTTGCGCAACCGGCCAACGCGCCGCACAGCGCGAAGAAGGCAAAAATAAATGAGCGCATGCGCGGATCATCCCTGCCCTTCGGGCGGCGCGCAAGGCCGGTTAATCATCGCGCTGTTCGGCTTCGAATCCGGCGCCGCGCTGGCCACGGTTGTCGGCGTGCTGATCGAGGTGCCGGTGATGCTGTTCGCGGTCGGCGTCGTGAACCGATCACGCCGCTGGTACGAGCGCCGGCCCGGCGTGCCGACCTACGCGGAATGCTGTCCGGTCGGGGACGACCTGGCGACGCACGGCTGACCCGTCACGCGTCGGCAAGCGCCGGCACGACGCGTTCGCCGAGCAGCCGAATCGATGCGGCCGGATCGTCGTAGACGCGCAGCGCGATCTGCGTCAGGCCCGCGGCAGCGAATTGCCGCAGGCGCTCGATCTCATGGTCCAGATTAGCAATGGACGACGCGGACGTGCACGCATCCACGATCCGACGGACGATCGCGTCGGGCACGCCCTCGATCCGGTCCGTCTTGTCGTGATAGGCGCGGATGAAGGACCCGATGTTCGCGGTCACGATCGCCGCTTCGTCCTCGTCGAGGATGTCGTTGATGTACTTCGGGTAGATCGTGCCGCGCACTGCAAGCCATATCGTTGCCTCGCGCCGCGCCTCGGCTGCGTCTTCTTTGACGTGCCAGGCCCAGAAATTATTGACCGGGAATGCGGCCGGCGCGCGACCCGCTGCGACCAGCGACGCATCGACGATCTCGCGCGCCCAGCGCACGCGGTCGACCGTAAAATCACTGACCATGATCCCGTCCGCGTAACGTGCCGCCGCGCGCAGCATCTGCGGGCCGTTCGCGCCGACATACAGGCTGGGCGGCGCATGCCGGACCCACGACGGGTTGTACCAGCGCACCTTGAACAACTCGCCGCGGTAACTGAAGGCCTCGCCCGCCGCCGCGGCCGCCAGGATCTCGACGCATTCGCGCACGGCGCGCACGACGCGCACCGGTTTCTGGTCCATCGCCGTCGCGGTGCCGCCACCGGCGCCGACAACGATCTGCGCCCGCCCGCGGGCGACCTCGTTCAGCGTGATCAGCGAGCTGGCCATCTTCAGCGGATGCAGTTCGAAGGGACTGACGGCGATCGGCCCGAGCCGGATACGCTCGGTCTGCATCGCCAGCGGCACGAAATTGATGAACGGGTCGCGCGCGTCGTTCATGTTCGAGACCCAGACACCGCCGAGACCCATATCTTCGGCGAGCCGGCCCAGCTCGAGCACCTGCTCGGGTGAATTACTGGACTCGAGGATGACGTCAATGCGCATCGGCGAGATATCCCGTGATCGCGTGCGCCACTGCATCGGCCGATTCCGGCGTGACGTCGCCCTTGAAGGTCCCCAACAGGCGCGCATCGGCCGTCGTGATCACGACCGTCGGCTGGTCATCGACGACCAGCCCGGCGGCCGCGGCGAACGCATCGAGATCATCGACGAACAGCACACCGGCCTGGTCGAGCGGCACCTTGCCGTCGTAGAACTTGCGCATGCCGCGCGTGATCATGCCCCTGACGAAGAACGGCGGGCCGCTCAGCACCGGGAAGTGCCAGCCCATGATCCCGTCGCCGAGCGCGCCGCGCGCATCGAGCGCCACCTGCCAGTCAAGCATCGCCTGCTGCAGGTACTCACCTTTTTCCATATCGTTGGTCATCGACAGGAACAGCACATTCAGTCGCGCGCCGCGCAGGTCGACGGGGAAAACAAATGCTTCATCGTCGAAAGTTTTCGCCTCGACGGTCAGTAAACGGTCACCGGCCGCCACAGCCGTCACGAGCAAGCCAACCACAAGACACGCGACCAGCAGCAATTGCGCCCGTATTTTCATTTTCTTGTCCCTTTAATATTCACCTGAATGATTACACTCTTGAGGCCCGCCCTCAATGCATCCCGGCGGCATCGACCGCATGCGCCTCGCCGTGATCATAAACGACCTGCCATTCCGGTATGCGCAACGCCGCCAGCCGGCACATGTGTGTCGACTCGTTCGCGGCCCGCTGCGCATAGCGGCCGCCGACGCTGAAGTCGACGCAATAGACGTTGTTGCGCAGACCCATGCAGTGATGACTCTCGATGCCGGCGAACAGATCCGGGCCGTACTTGTCAAAATACACGGCCTGCGCAGCGCCGAACCGTCGCCAGTAATGGCCGATGACGACCGGCACCGGATCGTCGTACCGTTGCCACCAGCGAACCCGTTCCACCATGCGCCATTTGCCGCCGGCCCAGAACGGCGTCTCGGTCTCGGTTTCTTCTCCGGACGTCAGCACCCGGACCGGGTTGTTCATCTGGTATTCGCGATCCATCTGCGCAATCGTCGGCAACAGCCGCGGGCGACGGTCCGGATTCGTGTGCACCGGCGCCAGTTCGCGCCACTCGCTCTTGAGCTTCGCCACACGTGCCGGGGCGGCCCAGCGTTCGCCGAGCAACGCCTGGAATTGCCGCCAGGCATCGAGCACCGATGCGCAGCGCGGCGCCAGTTCCTGCAATTGTGCGAACGCCGCCGGATTCCAGCAGGCGTGCACGACGCGCAGGTCCGCGCGTTCGAGCGCGAGCGGCAACGAACACAGGAAGGCAGTCATCACACGCTTGTCATCGGCCGACACCGGCCGCATCGCCGCGTTCCCGAGCCGATCCGGCGACGTCCACCAGTCATTGCCGTCCTTGCGTTCGCCGCGCAACAGGTTCAGTTCATGATTGCCGATAACGCATTGCGCGCGTCCGGCGACGACAAGCCGCCGCACGGCCTGCAGGACTGCGGGGCTGTCCGGGCCACGGTCCGTCAGGTCGCCGACGAATACGAGGCGGCGCCCCTCGGCATGGCGCCCGTCGCCGTCGTAACCGAGGTGGCGCAGCAGGTCTTCGAGCGCGGCGAACTCGCCGTGGACGTCGCCGACGACATCCACCGGCCCGTCGAACAGGGGGTCGATCAAACGCATAGGTCCCTACTGTGCCGCGATTCGCCGGCGCGACCAACCCCGATCGGCCCATAGTTCACCGGCGGTTCGCCCACGGGTCGGTGCGGCCGGCTCCGACAGCCGGCAAGGGTGATTCATGCCACAATGCCACGCGACAATGAACGCGCCCCTCTGCCAACCCATACCGATTGCCGCCGACACGCTGCCCGCGTATCGCATTCGGCAATCGCCGCGGGCGCGGCACGTATCGTTACGAATCACGCCGGCGGATGGCCTCGTCGTCGTCGTGCCGCGCGGATTCGACGAGCGGCGGATTCCCGCACTCATCGATGCACAGCGTCAGTGGATCGACGCACGCCTGGCACGCTTGCGGACCGGCGCCCGTGACGAACCCTGGCAACGCCCGACGCACATCGAACTGCCGGCCGTCGGTGAACGCTGGGCGCTCGACTATCGACCGACACCTGTGCCGGGGTCGCGGGTCCGGATCACGGCGCGACCGAACGGCGTCTTGCGGGTGTCGGGCGCCGGCGACAGCGCGGCGCCGCTGTGCGCGGCGCTGCGACGCTGGCTCAAACGCCGTGCAAAACCGACGCTGACCGCGCGCTTGTCCGCGCTTGCCGACACGCACGGCTTTGTCTACCGACGGACCACGATCCGATTGCAGCGCTCGCGCTGGGGCAGCTACTCGACCCGCGGCACGATCAGCCTGAATGCGATGCTGCTGCTCGTGCCGCCCGCGCTCGTCGATCACGTGCTGCTGCACGAGTTGTGCCATACGGTGCATATCGATCACGGCGACGACTTTGCCGCCTGCCTCGCCCGCCTCGACCCCGACGCGCCACAGCAACGGGCCGCGCTGCGCCAGGCATGGACCGCGATGCCGGACTGGGTGTCACGCTGACCCGCGCCAGGCGCTACTCGATAACGCGCCGGCTGACTATACTCAGGGGGCATTCCCCGCGAACAACCAAACCCGGCTACCGACACAGGGAACACCGACGATGCCCACAACCGCCATGGCCGGCGCGCTCGCCCGATGACCGCGGCCGACAAACCGCCAACGCGTGACGAACGGCGCGCACCGGCAAACCTGAGTCCGGAGGAATTCCGGGTTGCCGGCCACCGGCTCGTCGACGCCGTTGCCCGGTTCCTCGAATCGCTGCCCGAACGACCGGTGACCCGCGCCGAGACCGCCACCGAGATTCGCACGTTGCTCGGCGATGGCGGCTTGCCGGATCACGGCACACCGGCGGACGCATTGCTGGACGAGACCGCACGCCTGCTGTTCGACCATTCCCTGCACAACGGGCATCCGCGTTTTCTCGGTTACATCACGTCGTCGGCCGCGCCGCTCGGCGCGCTGGCCGACCTGCTGGCGGCCGGCATCAACGCCAATCTCGGCAAGTGGGACCTGTCACCGATCGCCAGCGAGATCGAAGCCCAGACCGTGCGCTGGATCGCCGAGTTCATCGGCTATCCGGGCGGCCACGGCATCATGTCGTCGGGCGGCAACATGGCGAATTTCATCGCGTTCATGGCGGCACGCACGGCGCGGGCCGACTGGCCGATACGCACACAGGGCCTGCGCGGCGGACCGCGACTGACGGTGTACGGCTCGCGGGAAACGCACACATGGATCGAGAAAGCCGCCGACGTCACCGGGCTGGGCACCGATGCGATCCGCTGGATCGATACGGATGCGCAACAGCGCCTGCGGCCGGATGCGCTCGAAGCGCGGCTGGCGGCCGACCGGGCGGCCGGCGACGTGCCGTTCATCGTCGTCGGCACGGCCGGTAACGTCAGCACGGGCGCCGTCGACCCGCTCGCGGCGCTGGCCGACATCTGCGCGCGGCACGAATTATGGTTTCACGTCGACGGCGCCTACGGCGCACCGGCCGCGGCGCTGCCCGACGCGCCGGCGGACCTGGCCGCGCTGGCGCGCGCCGATTCGGTGGCGCTGGACCCGCACAAGTGGCTGTACAGCCCCATCGAGGCGGGCTGCACGCTGGTGCGCGATCCGAAGACGCTGGCCGCCGCATTCGATTTTCAGCCGCCGTATTACCGGCTTGCCGATGCCGAAGCCGAACCCGGCCTGAACTATTACGCGCTCGGCATGCAGAACACACGGGGCTTCCGCGCACTCAAGGTCTGGCTCGGCTTGCGCCATGTCGGTCGCTCCGGCTATATCGACATGATCGGCCAGGACATCGAACTCGCGCGTCGGCTCTACCGGCTCGCCGACACGCACGATGAACTCGAGGCGATCGCTCAGAATCTCAGCATCACGAACCTGCGCTTCGTGCCGCGCGGCCTGTCGCCGGACGACGCGGCGCAGGCCGATTACCTCAATGAACTGAACACCGCACTGCTCGAGCGGCTGCAGAAGAGCGGCGAGGCGTTCGTGTCGAACGCGATCATCGATTCGCGCTATACGCTGCGCGCCTGTGTCGTGAATTTCCGCACGACGGCTGCGGATATCGACGCCTTGCTGGAGATCATCGTGCGGATCGGCCGGGCGCTCGATGCCGAACGGCGCCCCGATTCCGCGCGCTGACGGCGTGAACCGGCGGCTTGCACGGCGTCGGTAAATCGGCGACGCTGCACGCGCCATGCCCATCCTCCGCTTCATCTGGGCGGCGACGATCCTGCTCGCCGCCGGCTGCGACACCCCGGACTCACCGTTGCCGCTGGTCGGCACGCTCGAACGCGACCGCCTCGAACTCGTCGCCGAGGCCAACGAACCGATCATGACAATTGTCGTCCGCGAGGGCGACCCGCTGGTCGCCGACCAACTGATCCTGCAACTCGACCCGACGCTCGCCGCGACCCGCGTCGCCGAGGCGCGCGCCAACCGCGACCAGGCCGCGGCCCGACTGGCCGAGCTGGTGCGTGGACCGCGCGCCGAGCGCATCGCGGATGCACGCGCACGGCGTGACGGCGCCGTCGAGAATCTCGCGGCAACGGACCGCGAACGCGAACGCGTCCGCCGTCTCGTCGAGCAACGGCTGCTGCCGCCTTCGCAGCTGGATGCGGCGCTCTCGGCCGCGGCACTGGCGCTGGCCGAACGCCGGCGCGCCGAGGCGGTACTGACCGAACTGCTGGCCGGCACGACAATCGAAGAACTGGATCAGGCCGAAGCGGCGCTGGCCGGCGCCGAGGCCATGCTGACGGCACGCCAGGTCTCGGCGCTGCGCCTGGATGTCCGCGCACCACGCGCCGGCCGGCTCGACGCCCTGCCGTTCGAGGCGGGCGAACGGCCACCGACCGGCGCCGTCGTGGCGGTCATGCTCGCAGACACGGCGCCGTTTGCCCGTGTCTACGTCCCCCAGCCGATCCGCGCCCGCGTCACGCCCGGCCTGCCGGCGACGGTGCACGTCGACGGCATCGACCAGGCTTTTGCCGGTCGCGTGCGCTTCGTGTCTGCCGAGGCCGCCTACACGCCCTATTACGCTCTGACCCAGCGCGACCGGAGCCGGCTCAGTTACCTCGCGGAGATCGAACTGACGGATGCCAGGGCGCAGGATCTGCCGGTCGGCATGCCGGTCGAAGTGGACCTGCCCGAGCTGCGATGACGGAATCGACACCTGCCGGGCCCGCAATCGTGGCCGAACACCTGACACGACGGTTCGGCCAGGTCACGGCCGTCGCCAACGTCAACCTGCAGATCCCGACGGCGCAGATCTACGGCTTTCTGGGCCCGAACGGCTCGGGCAAATCGACGACCATCCGCATGCTGTGCGGCCTGCTCAAACCCAGCGACGGTCGCGTCCACGTGCTTGGCCACGAGGTGCCGCGCGATGCCGAGGCGCTGCGCATGCACATCGGTTATATGTCACAGCAATTCTCGCTGTACAAAGACCTGTCCGTGGCCGAGAACCTCGAGTTCATGGCGAAGATCCAGGGGCTCGACCGCCGGGCCCGGCGCACGCGGATCGACGAATGCCTGACCCGTTACGACCTGGGTCGGCTGCTGACGCAGCGCGCCGGCAGTCTCAGCGGCGGCGAGCGCCAGCGCCTGGCGCTGGCGTGCGCGATCCTGCACCGACCCGCGCTGTTGCTGCTCGACGAACCGACATCGGCCGTCGATCCGCAGACCCGCCGCGATTTCTGGGAAAGCCTGTTCGAGCTGATCGATCAGGGCACGACGATTCTCGTCTCGACGCACTACATGGATGAGGCCGAGCGCTGTCATCGCCTGTGCATTCTCGATCACGGCCGCGTTGTCGGCGAAGGTGAACCGCAGCAACTGATCGACGACATCGACGCGCATGTCGTGGAGATCAGCAACGGCGACCTGCGCCGTGTGCGCCGGGCACTGGAAGGCAGTGCCGGCGTCCGCAGCATCGCGCAACTCGGCTCGCGGCTGCACGTGCTGATGGACCATCGCACGACCGACCCGGTGGCGTCGGCACGCGAGGCGCTCGGCGGCGAACACGAACACGTCGCTATCAATGTCGTGCGGGCCGGTCTCGAGGATGTCTTCGTCGCCGCCACCGGCGCCGCAACTGAGGCGGCAGACTGACATGCGCGGCATCAAGCGCATGCTCGCGGTCGCGGGCAAGGAAGTCCGGCAGCTGGCGCGTGACCGGCTGACCGGCGGCATGGTGGTCGGCATACCGCTGATCATGATCCTGCTGTTCGGCTATGCGATTAACATGGACGTCAGGCACCTGCGGCTCGGCATCGCGGACCAGGCTGACACACAGCGGTCGCGAATGCTGGTCGCCGACATCCAGGCCACGCAGATCGTCGATGCGATCACGATGGCGCGCGACGGCGCCGAACTCGAGGAGTTATTGCGCCGGGGCGACATCGTCGTCGGCCTGCTGCTGCCGGCAGACTTCGAGCGCCGCCTGACGGACCCGACGCGTAACGCCGGACAATTGATGATCGACGGCGCCGACCCGATCGTGCAGGGCGTTGCCCAGGCGCTGGCCAACATGCCGTTTGCGGCCCGGCCGCCGCAGCCGGCGGCTGCGAGCCTGCTCGCCGTGCGCACGTTCTATAACCCTGAGGGCCGATCGGCGGTGCAGGTCGTGCCGGGCCTGATCGGGCTGATTCTGAGTTTCACGATGGTGCTGTTCACGGCCGTGGCCATCGTCCGCGAGCGCGAACGCGGCAACCTCGAAATGCTGATCACGACGCCGATCCGCACGATCGAGCTGATGGCCGGCAAGGTCATGCCCTATATCCTGATCGGGCTGCTGCAGGTCACACTGATACTCGTCGTCGGGATCTGGCTGTTCGATGTGCCACTCGTCGGCAGCATCCTCGACCTGTATATCGCCGCGTCGGCGTTCATCGCCGCGACACTGAGTATCGGCCTGCTGATCTCGACCTTTGCGCAGACGCAATTCCAGGCCATGCAGATGACGTTCTTCGTCATCATGCCGTCGATCCTGCTGTCGGGCTTTGTCTTCCCGTTTGACGGCATGCCCGTGGCGGCACAAATCGCCGCCCAGATCCTGCCGCTGACACATTTTCTGCTGCTGGTGCGCGGCATCGTGCTCAAGGGCGCCGAGCTCGGCGAACTGCTGGCACCGATGCGTAATCTCGGCATCATGTTCGCGATCGCCATGACAATCTCGATCCTGCGATTCCGCAAGCGCCTCGACTGACCGACGGACCTTCAATCGCTTGGTGCCGGTGTACAGTTTCTTAAGTTTCTTAAGTTATTGACTGGCCTAAATCCCATTGCTTCTGGGCGGCATGATCCGTAAACCGGTACCGCTGCAGAATCGGCATGCCAGGCAAAAGCTAAATTTCTGGCCACCTGATTCGAAGTTTTGAACTAAAGCCTGACGTTCGATTTTTCAATGAGTCAGATGGCCCGCCCTCACTGGATGCGTCGTCTCAGAGCGTGAAATAGTCTCGTTTTCTGATCCACTCTGCATTCCGCCCGCTTCTAGAGGCGGGTGCGAAATGCTGCGGCCGGAACCGTTCTCCGTTCAATAACTTAAGAAACTTAAGAAACTGTACACCGGCACCAATGCGCTACACTGCGGACACAACACGCGGCCAAGTCAGCCGCGGAGCAAAAACCACCGAATCGAACGAGGACCACGCAATGTCAAAGCCGGATGACATCGAAAACGCCGCCGTTTCCCGCCGCGATTTCCTGGGTACCGCAACGGCCGGATCCGCGCTGGCGGCGCTGGCCGCCGCCGGCTACACGACCAATGCCGACGCGGCGCTGTTCAGCGGAAAAAAATCGAAGGGCGCAGCAGCCACGGCGCCGCAGGCCCCGTTCGATTCGATGCGCGATTGGATCGCCGCGCTCGAGGCACACGGCCTGGTGCTGCGTTTCGACCGGATCGATCAGGATGCGTTTCATATCCCGGCGCTGTTCTTCAAGGCGACGGAGAAATACAGCTGGTACGGCGCGCCGTGCATGATTTTCGATGAAGTCCGGATCGACGGCCAATGGGTCAAGGGTCCGGTCGTCATCAACCCGCAGGGTCACTGGAACACGGACGCCATCATCTGGGGCCTGCCTGTCGTGCCCGGCGATCATTTCGCGACGTATCGCGGCGCCCGCGAGTATCTGCAGAAGATGCTGGCCGACAACGGCGGCTGGTACCCGGAAATACCGCCGGTCGAGGTAACCCGGGACCAGGCGCCGGTCAAGGAAGTCGTGCTGACCGGCGACGAGATAGACCTGACGAAATTTCCGTTCGTCAAGACCAACCCGGCCGACGGCGGCCGCTACGTCAACACCGGCTCGCACTTCATGGTCGACCCCAAACTCGGCGCGAACTTCGGCACCTACCGGTGCCAGATCAAGGGCCCGCGCAAGCTCGGCATCAATCCCGAGCCCAACCAGACCGGTGACAAGTTTCTGCAGGCCGCGAAGAAGCGCGGCGAGAAGGTCATGAAATACTCGATCGTCCTCGGCCAGGATCCGGTCGTCTGGATGATCAGCGGCACGCGCGTCGCGCCGCGCTTCAGCGACAAACCTCAGGACGAACTCGCGATTGCCGGGGGCATGCGCGGCAAGGCCATCGAGGTCGTGCGCTCGGAAACCACCGACATCCTGATTCCCGCCCACGCCGAGATGGTCATCGAGGGCGAGGTGCCGCTCGACGGCCCCTACGAAGAGGAAGGGCCGTTCGGCGAGATGTTCGGTTATCTGGGTCAGAAGAAGTCGAGCAACTTTATTTTTAATGTCACGAAGATCACGCACCGCAGGAACCCGTGGTTCCAGAATGCGATGACCGGCATGCAGCGAGGCATGGTGACGGCGCCGATGGATGCAATGTACAGCGTCCTGCTGAAACGCATGATCCCGAACTTCGTCGAGTACACGAACCCGCAGGACACGATGGGCATCGTCGTCATCAGCATCGACAAGACCGAACCGAAACAGGGACTGGACGCCGGCATGCAGATCGCCAGGCGTAACCCGATCGCCAAGGTCGTCATCGTCGTCGACAAGGACATCAACGTGCTCGACCGGCGCCACGTGATGTTTGCCGTCGGCTCCCGTTGGCAACCCCACCCGGCCAGCCATATCATCGAGGAGACGGTGGGCCTGTTCGTCGACCCGAGCCAGACCAGTTACGGTCGCACCAGCAAGATCGTCATCGATGCAACCCGCCAGTTGCCGGGCGAGGGCGGCCGGGACGTATTTCCGCAAACGAATCGCGCGCTGCTGGAGCAGGGCGCGCCGGCGGCGTTCGCCGAAGTCGAGAAACTCTTCAGCGAGGCGCTGGCGACCTGGAAACGCGTCTAGGCTGCCGCATCATCAACCCGGTTCGCAATCGTTCCGGGTTGGTTGTTCCCGAAGCCTGCCGCAAATGTTGTTCGGCACGCATTGATCGATCCGGGCCGCCGTGGTTTTTACTCTTTGCACTGGTCGGTCTTTGGCGGCGGGTACCCCTCGGAAACGCCGCCTGATTTATCCGGGGTGATTCACTATCGAGGCCAGGGCGGCTGAAGGTTTCCGAGGGGTACCCGCCGCCAAAGACCTTCGACACCGAGGTGGAACCCTGATCTTCAGCACGCGACCGCGTTCAGCACCGCGTACAGGCCCGGCGGCGTGTCGCAGCAGCCATCGCACGATGTGTCCGAGGTCGAGGCGCCGTGATATCTCTCGGCAACCTTCAGCCGCCCGGGTCCCGCAAACCCGACAGGCACAAAAATTCAGGCGGCGTTTCCGAGGGATATCACGGCGTCTCGGCCGGCCGGGGAAAGAACGTCATAATCCGATTGGCTTTAAATGATAAAAAATCGGCGGGCTCGTCGGTATTCCCCTATGCCGGCGCCGCTCGCGGGCGCAGCGCAGGCCGGAGCGACGCACGGACGGCGACTGCGCCGGGCCTGCCGTCAGCGCGCGCTCGTATCGCCCGGTAACTTGGCCGTCAATGTCGGCAACGGCGCCTCGCCCCAGTGAATCTCGACCGTGTTCTCACCGACCGCCAGCGCGTCACGATCGACGACTATCACCATCCGATCGGCCATCCGATCGGCCATCCGGTCTGCATCCGCGCCACCACGATAAACCGGTTCATAGGAGCGACCATTGATCATGATGCTCGGTGTAGTGTTGACGGCGCGCGTCGCGGACACGGTGCCGGCATTCTCATCGGCGCCCGTACCGAGCAGCCAGATCGCAGCCAGCAGCATGACCATTACAAATCCGAAGGCACCTCGTTCGCGCATCGTTATCCTCCCGCATCGGCATGCCGGTGCAAGTTCGGTCATAAACCGCTTTCGGCGACTATCGCCGAAAATGCGAACGGTTCTCCCTGACCTTCTTATAGCGAGCCTCGCCGCAAGCGTCGGCGACTTGTCGAGGGGGCGTGTGACCGGCAGCTTGTGTTTTATTTAGCACACCGCCGGTATCGTCCGTGGCTCGCGCCCGATCGGGCTTTCCCTTAGTAAACCAAGAGTTTATCCGAATTCGGGCGCCGCAGGCAGCCCATTTACCATTACTGTCCTGATTTTGTGCTGGCTGCTGCGGCAAAGCGGCTGACCGGGCGGCCGGCGCATATTCCCTGTCGCTATATCGCGCCCGGCCGCCGGGCCGTTGACCGGACTAATCGGCGGGCTCGGCCGCCGACCCCGGCTCACCCCGGCCCAACTCACCTGGGCCCAACTCATCTGGGCCCGTCTCGACGGGTGCCGGATCCGCGGGCTCCGGATCGCCAGGCGCCGGGTCCTCGGGCGGCGCGGGTTCCCGGTTCCTGATGACCTCGACCTCATCCCCGGTCACCGGGCGAAACATACCGAGCGCACACCCGGCGCCGATATCCGTGCGCGTCGTCAGATCCCGGACGACCCGGATGATGTCGACGTTGCACAGCCGACCGGTGGTCGACCGGTACGAGAAGGTCCCGGCGAGACGCAGCCCCGAGCAGCGCCGCGGCAACCGGTTGACGAAGATCCGGTCCCGCGGGGTCATGAAAAAGAGAATCGTGCTGTCGTCGACGATTTCGGTCCGCCGGATCCGTTGCGTCTGGACGCAGTTCTCGAGCGCAAACACCTCGTCATCGACGGCCGCGGCATCCGGAACCGCCTCGGCGGCGGCCGGTCCACCGGTCAGCAGCAGACAGACGGCGATCAGGCACACTTGTGTCAGACGGTTCATCACGGTCGTTCCTCGCAACGGTCGTGCCCGCGGCAAGATGCGCTTGCATCGGAGGCACGGTGAATGATAAGACACACGATATCGTGAATCGTTCGTCAACGCAGCTGATCGACACCCCCGCCAGGATCCGGACATGGCGCTGACGCCATCGACGATGCCCGGGCTCAGTACGCCGGCCGCATCATTCGCGCTGCCGGACACGAACGGCAAACTCGTCACCCTCGACAATTTCGACGCGGCCGCGGCCCTGCTGGTCGTGTTCTGGTGCAACCACTGCCCCTATGTACAGCATATCCGCGCCGGTTTTACGCGATTCGTTGACGAGTATCAGCCACGCGGCCTGGCGGTCGTCGCAATCAACGCCAACGACGTGTCGACTCACCCCGATGACGACCCGGCGCAGATGCGCATCGAGGCCAGGAAACACGGCTATTCCTTCCCGTACCTGTTCGACGAGACCCAGCAGACGGCGCTGGCCTACCGGGCCGCCTGCACGCCGGATTTCTTCCTCTATGACAGCTCCCGCAAGCTGGCCTATCGCGGCCAGTTCGACGCCTCCCGACCCGGCAACGATGTGCCGGTCACCGGCGCCGATCTGCGCCGCGCCGTCGACGCGTTGCTGAACGGTACGCCGGTCTCGCCCGATCAACGCCCGAGCATCGGCTGCAATATCAAGTGGAAGCCGGGCAACGAGCCGGCGCAGCAACACGAATGAAGACCGACGAACGCCTGACGCCGGCCGCTTCGGCCTACGACTACCCGTTGCTGATCCGCCAACTCCTGCATGTGCCATTGACGCAGGCACGCGATACCGAGATCGTCTACGCTGACCAACGGCGCCATGACTACGCGACGTTCGGCGCGCGCCTCGCGCGGCTCGCCAATGCGCTGGGGACATTCGGCATCCGGCCCGGCGACACCGTCGCTGTCATGGACTGGGACAGCCATCGCTATCTGGAATGTTTTTTTGCCGTACCGATGACCGGCGCCGTGCTGCACACGATCAACATCCGGCTGTCACCCGGACAGATTCTGTACACAATCAACCACGCGCACGATGACCTGATCTTCGTCCACGCGGACTTCATGCCGATCATCGACGAGATTCGCGACGACTTCGATCGCGACATCCGCATCGTGCCGCTCGCCGATTACGAGGCGCTGCTCGAGGCGGCCGATCCCGATTACGCGTTCCCGGATTTCGACGAGCGCACGCGGGCGACGACGTTTTACACGACCGGCACGACCGGCTTGCCGAAAGGCGTGTATTTCACGCATCGGCAACTGGTGCTGCATTCCCTCGGTTTCATGGCGGGCGTCAACGCTGTCGACGGCCACGGCCGGTTTCACCGCGACGACGTCTACATGCCGCTGACGCCAATGTTCCATGTCCACGCGTGGGGCGCGCCGTATGTCGCCACGATGCTCGGCGCCAAACAGGTCTATCCGGGCCGCTATGAGCCCGCCGCACTGCTGCGGCTGATCGCCGCCGAGAGCGTAACACTGTCGCACTGCGTGCCGACGATCCTGCAGATGCTGCTCAGCCATCCGGCCGCACAGACTACTGACCTGTCCCGCTGGAAGGTCATCATCGGCGGCGCCGCGCTACCGCCGGGCCTGGCTCGCCGCGCGCTCGATCTGGGCATCGATATCTATGCCGCCTACGGCATGTCCGAAACCTGCCCGTTACTGACGGCGGCAACGCTGACCAATGACATGCTCGCGCGTGACGACGACCAACGGCTGCAACTGCGCTGCAAGACCGGACGGCCGGTGCCCCTCGTGGACCTGCGCGTCGTGGATCCGGACGGCAACGAAATGCCCCGCGACGGACGCACCACCGGGGAGGTCTGCGTGCGCGCGCCCTGGCTGACTCCCGGCTATCTCGGCGAGCAAGAGCGCTCCGAAGAACTGTGGTCCGACGGGTACCTGCACACGGGTGATGTCGGGCACATCGATGCGGAAGGCTTTTTGCAAATCACCGACCGGATCAAGGATGTCATCAAGTCGGGCGGCGAATGGATCTCGTCGCTCGAACTCGAAGGTCTGATTTCACAACATGATGCCGTCGACCGCGTCGCCGTCATCGGCGTCCCCGACGCAACCTGGGGCGAGCGACCGCTCGCGCTGATCGTACCGGTCGATACGGAGCACGCCGATGCCGACGCGATCCGGGCGCACGTTCGCGGCTACGTCGACCGCGGCATCCTGTCGCGCTGGGCAATGCCGGAACGCATCGAATTCGTCACGACCATCCCGCTGACGAGCGTCGGCAAGATCGACAAGAAAAAACTGCGCGAAGAATTCAGTTGAGGCCTGGTCCCTGAGATTGGCGCTGGCATCAGCGCGCCAGCACGGCTAATTTTCGGCCAATTGCCCCAGCCAGTTGCGATAGATCGCGCGACCGGCGTCGCTCCAAAGGATTGGTGCCGGTGTAAAGGTTCTTAAGTTTCTTATGTTATTTATGATTGGTGCCGGTGTAAAGGTTCTTAAGTTATTGATTGGATATTTCGGCCCTAAAGATCTGATAACACGATAAAAACCTGATTCCATCGGGGCCGGGAATAACTTCAGAAACTAAAGAAACTGTACACCGGCACCAGCGGAGGGGGCTCGCTAGGGGTCAGCCAATTGCCCCAGCCAGTTGCGATAGATAACCCGGCCCGCGTCGCTCCAGGTGTCGGCGCAACGGGGTGTGAGTTGGTCCTCGGGGAATGCCGGCAGCGTCGCCTGTTCGAAATCGCACTCGGTAACGCGCTGCTGATAGGCATCGAGGCGGTCCTTTGCGGGTCGATCGAAATAATGCTCGGGAAACGGCGGATAACTCTGCCGGTTGCCGGTCAGGAACCGCTGTACCTCGCGCTTGTATTCCTTGAGCAGGCTGACCGCATCGTATTCCGGGTGGCCCTGAAACATGACCAGGCGCCGCGCATCGGCGCCGACGGCCAGGTGCACACCGGCCTCGGCGCTGTCGATAAGCACGGTCAGGCCCGCGGCCTCCATTTGTGCCCGAGACACGGCGTAGCGATGCGAATGCGGCGCCGACACGGGCGCGGTCACGCCGGCGAGCAGCGGATGTCCGGGGATCAGGATCTCGTGCTCATACACGCCCCAGCGGCGCTGCGGTAATTCCAGGCGCACCGCGCCGTGATCATGGTGCAGCACCGCGTGCGTCGCGAGGCACGAGCACAGCACCGATTGCGTCTCGCTGCGTCCCCAGTCGATTGCCTCGATCATCGGCCCCCAGAACGGTTCCGCGGTGATGTCATCGCAGGCCGGATTGGCGCCGGTGATGATCAGCGCATCGAGGCCGCGATCCTGCAATTCGCCAAACGTCGCGTAATGCGTCTCGATATGCGCCCGGGCGACGTCCGCCCGGTAACCGGCCTCGACGGCGAACGGATACACCCATAGATTCGCGACCGACCCGCTGGCGTCGATCAACCGCAGAAACTGGCGCTCAGTCGCCTGCAACGCCGCATCCGGCATCAGGTTCAGCAGGCCGATACGCAACGACGGCAGCGCGCGCGGCGCGCGGCGCGGCGCGACGACGGCGCAGCCCTCGTGGCGCAGGAACTCGAACGCCGGTAATCCGGAATGGGCAATCAGCGGCATGCAGAACCTGTTGAATCGTTATGGCGGGCCGCACCGACGGCGGCGGGTTGTCGATTGTAGCGAAGGGCGCGGCCGACGTTTAGCCCGTCGCAGCATTCCCGCGGCCACATTGCCGCTCCGGGGGCCGATCAGCCCGCCGGTGCCAGGCGTTTTTTCATCAATGCCCATTCGGCGCCGGGACCGACGGGCGGATCCGACTGGTAGCCGTTGGCGAGATAGAATTCGATCGCGGTGCCGGTGGCCTGCAGCTGCACGACATCGATCCCCGCGGCACGCGCCAGATTTTCGAGGCGCGCGATGATCGCGGTGCCGACCCGCCGGCGATGATGCGCGGGGGCGACAAAGACGTTGGTGATCTCCTGCTTCGGTACGCTCAGCGCGCCCCACCCGATGATGTCGTCACCGGCATCGGCGACGACGAATGACTCATCATCCATCGTGCGCGCGTATCCGGACGGCCGCCGGCCGGCCAGCCACTTCTCGATTCCGGCCTTGCCCTGTGTACCGCCGGGCAATGCGCGTATCGCCGCCACGTGAACCCGGTAGATTGCCTCGCAGTCCGCCTCGCGCGCGGCCCGCACATCAACCACCCCCGCGACCTCGCTGTGCCAGCCGTTCCTGCAGCCAGATAAGAAACTCCGCCAGTGCCACGTCGTAAGTCTCGATCGACGGGCCGGCGAGCGGGTGCGCGCACAATGCGGTCCACCATTCCGCCAGCCGGCCTGCGCCGACGGTCGGATCGGCGACCTCAGCAAAGTGCGGGAAAACCGTGCGCTTGAGCATGCCGATAAACGGTGCCAGCGCGCAGTCGCCCAGGGTCGGACGATCACCGACGGCCAGCGGGCCCGGACCCATGAAATGCGCGACATGCGAGAACCCGGCGGCGAATGCCGCGGCCTGCCGGTCGACGACGGCCTGATCGCGATGGGCCGGATTCTTCATCCCCATCAGCGGCGAGTTGTGCGGCGCCACATACAGGTCCGTCATCCGCGAGACCATGCGCGACTGCGCCCGGCCCAGCGGGTCGGACGGCAGCAGCGGCGGGTCGGGATACACCTGCTCCAGGTATTCGCAGATAACCTCGGACTCGGCGATACCAACATCATCGTGCACGAGATACGGAATCTTGCCGGTCGGATTGATGCGCCGGAACTCGTCCGAGCCGAGCCCGCCGGGCGCGGCCTCCATCGGCAGGTCGATGCCCTTGAGGTCGGCGAACATCGCCACCCGGGCGACATAGGGCGACGCGAGCGAGCCGTAGAGCTTCAACGGTTATCCTCCTGCTGCCGATACGGCTTGCGAAATCGCATGATGACCCGGTCCGTGCGGTTGCGCACCGTCGGGGAGAACACCGACTGCGAATAATCATCCGTCGGGTTGCGCAACACGTCGCTCTGACCATCGAAAACGAACCCGGCCGCCGCCATGTCGCGCCGTATCACAGCCGGATCGATCCGGTGCAGCGTACCGCCCGTCTCCGGCGGCGACCCCGGGGCAGCCGCATGATCGACGATGCCGAGCACGCCGCCGGGTTTGAGCGCCCGGAACACCTCATCCAGCAGCCGCGGACCGTCAATCCGTTCCCATCCCATTTCGTCGCTGACGAAATAGACGTCGTGATACACCTTGATCATGATAACGGCGTCGAAACGATTCGGCGCCAGCTCGAGCCGGTTGTTGTCGGCAACGATGCGCTCGACGTTGGCCAATCGTCCCGCCGTGAAGCGGGCGGCGATCTCATCCTTCGCAAACGACAGGTACGGCGTGTTGTTGTGTGCCACGACCCGACCGGCGGGCCCGACGGCATACGACAGTAATTCGGCGTAATAGCCACCGCCCGAAAACAGATCCAGCACGACCATGCCGGGCTCGATACCGAAAAAGGTCAGTACGTCGGCAGCCCGCCGACGCTCGTCCTGTTCGCGGTCCGTTTTCGGTCGGGCCGGATCGCGAACGGCCGTCAGGATCGGCGACGACGAACCCGGCTCGAGCACGGCCGAACCGGCAACGGTCGGCGACCCCGATGCACTGGTGGCGAGCCGCTCGGAGGCCTCGGGATCGAGTTGAATGCAGGCCGTCGCCGCCACGCACAGACCGGCGATGAGCGCTACGCGAATAGTCGGATACCAGCTGTTCATGGGCGGTTTGCTCGAATCGGAAATCAGCCCCAATAGTAACGCAGTTCGGGCCACGACCCCGCGCCAGGCACAGACCTGCGGCGCGCACAGTGGCCGTCCGGCCGTCTGCCGTTATGTCCGGTTCGGGCATTTTCATCCGGACGAGACGGTATGCTCGACAAGCGGGTGCCGCCCCCCCGGAAATGCGCGTGTGGTTCGATGGATCCGGCTATCAGCCGTCGCCAGACATGCTTAAGGGGGTGGGGAACGGGTCGGCGCCGGGAAGCGCGGTCTTCCATTGGCTGGGTTGCGATGAAGCGAATCGTTTATCGCAATACACGAAGGAACCGATATGAAGAAAAACAACAACACGGCCTCGGTCATCCGCAGCCATACCGACAACCTGCAGCGACTGGCGCAGGATCTGCACGATATACATGCCGAACTCAGCGACCTGTGCGACCGACTCGCAGGCGGCGGGATCGTGCAGGCCCGGGATATCGAACCGACTCTGGCGCGGTCCGTCGCAAAGATCGGGCGGGCGCAGGCGGCGCTGAATGCGGCGGCGGAGCGCCCCCGTCGGAAATCACACTACGCGGGCGTCACGACGCCGGATCAGGCGCCGCTGCTGATGTAATGGGCGGCAACGAACGCAGGAAATCGTAGATGGCGCCGAGGTCCGCATCGGTCATGCCGGCATAGGCCGACCAGTCCATCAGCGTATTGTCTTCGAGCGTCGCGACCGAATGCCGGTCGCCGAACAGACGGAAGCGATCGATAAACGCCTGGCGGGTCCACGGACCAATCCCGGTCGCGTCGGGCGTCAGGTTCCGCGATGGCGTCTCCCGGGCACCGAGCACGAACGGCACGCCGCCGGCGAACGCCATGCCGGCAATACCTTCCTTGCCTTGCCCCCGCCGCGGCGTATGGCAGAAATCGCAGCGCGCGATGGTCGCCAGATACCGGCCGGTCGCGACGCTGTCGGCCGGATCCGGGTGTGCAACCGGTCCCTCGAGCGGCTCGGGAAACCACTGGATCAACAGGCTCATCGGGAAATCGATATCACGCTCCGGCCGCTCGGCGGCGACCGGAGCCAGGCTGCGCATATAGGCGATGACGGCTCGCATGTCCGTATCGGAGATATGTCGATAGATGAAGTACGGCATGATCGGGAACAGGCCGTTGCCGTCGCGATCGACCCCCTCGCGAATCGCCCGGCTCAATTCACCGTCGGTCCAGTTGCCGATGCCCGACCCCGGGTCGGGCGTGATATTGCGGATGCACAACACGCCCGGGAAGTTGCTCTGGCCCTCGGACACGCGCACGCCGATCGTGGCGGTTTGCCGGGTCATGCACTCGCGGCCCGCCCCGAGCGGCGGCATCGGCGGCCCGCCGTAGCGGGTCCAGTCGCGCTCCGAGTGGCAGTCGTTACACAGCAGCACGTGGTCGACCAGGTACGTGCCGCGCGCCAGCAGTTCGGGTGTGATCGTCACCTCAAGGTCCGCCGGCGGGCGCTGTCGCGGCACGAGGCTGCTCATGACGATGGTCACGCCGAGCGCCAGCACGACGCACAGCGCAATGACCCAGCGCAGCACCCTGATCAACGAACCGATGCCTCCAGCGGCGCCGCCGAACGATCGTCGGGTTCGTCCTGCGACATGAACTCCGACGACTCGCCGAATTGCAGCTCGGCCAGCCGGGCGTAGAGCGGATCGCGGCGAATCAGGTCGTCGTGCGTGCCGATATCAACGATGCGCCCCGCATCCATGACGACGATCCGGTCGGCCTCCAGTACCGTCGCCAACCGATGTGCGATCACGATCGTGGTGCGGTCCTTTTCCAGGTATTCGAGCGCCTCCTGCACGAGGCGTTCGCTCTCGGCATCGAGCGAACTGGTGGCCTCGTCGAGCAGCAGGACGGGCGCGTCCTTGAGAATCGCGCGCGCGATTGCGATACGCTGGCGCTGCCCGCCGGACAGACGCGTTCCGCGCTCACCGAGGTAGGTGTCATAACCATCCGGCAGTTCGGCGATAAACACATCAGCGGCCGCGGCCCGTGCGGCGGCCTCGACTTCTTCATCTGTGGCCGACGGACGACCGAAGCGGATGTTGTCGCGGGCGCTGGCGCCGAAGATCACCGTTTCCTGCGGCACGATGCCGATCCGCGCGCGCACATCTTCGGGACGCGCCGCCGTAATGTCGACACCGTCGACGAGAATACGCCCGGACTGTGGATCGAAAAAGCGCAACAGCAACTGGAACGTCGTCGACTTGCCGGCGCCCGACGGCCCGACAAACGCAATTTTTTCTCCGGGCTCGATGTCGAGCGAGAATCCATCGAGCGCGCGTGTGTCCGGCCGCGACGGATAGTGGAACGACACCTCGTCAAAGCGAATTCGCCCGTCCCGGGTATCGGGAAACGCGACCGGGTGTTCCGGCGCGCGGATCTGCGGTTCGGCTGCGAGCAGTTCCGCGAGCCGCTCCATGGCACCGGCGGCCCGCTGCAACTCGCCCCAGACATCGCTGAGCATGGCAGCTGACATCGCGACGAACATCGCGTAAAGCACGAACTGCCCGAGTTCGCCGCCACTCATCTCGCCGGCCAGCACCGCCCGCGCACCGACCCACAGCACGATGACGAGCATCGTAAACATACCCGTGATCGCCACCATCGAGAAAGCGGCCCGCGCCCGGACCCGGCGCACCGCCGTTTCGAAGCTGAGGCGTATCGACTCGGTAAACCGGCGGCTCTCGTTCTCCTCGCCGGTGAATGACTGCACCGTCTGCGCCGCCGTCAGCGTCTCGGTGGCAAGCCCGCTGGCATCGGCGATACGGTCCTGCGAGTCGCGCGACAGACGCCGCACCCAGCGGCCGACGAACATAATCGGCACCAGTACCGCAGGGATCATGACCACGATGTATCCCATCAGGCGGATATTCGTCAGGCCGAGCAGGAACAGCGCGCCGATGAACTGGATCGACGAGCGCAGAATAATCGACAGACCGACGCCGGAGATCGACTGAATCAGCGTCGTATCGGCGGTCAGGCGCGACAGGATCTCGCCGATCTTCGTCGTCTCGAAGAACGCCGGGTCCATGCGGATAACATGCCGGTAGACGGCGTCGCGGATGTCCGCGACGACGCGCTCGCCCAGCCACGTCACATAGTACTGGCGCGCGGCGCCAAACACGCCGAGCAGCAGGACCGCACCGAGCAGGTACCAGAAGTACTGGTCGACCATCTCGGCATCGGCGCTGGAAAACCCGAGGTCGATGACGTTGCGCACGGCGACCGGCACGAGCAGCACGGCGCCGGACGAAACCAGCAGCGCGGCCAGCGCGATGAGCACCGTGCCGAGATAGGGTCGGATAAACGGGACCAGGGCCCGGAGCGGGCGCAGCGTTGCGCTGCGGGGCCGATCAATGATTGGTGAATTCGGTGGCATAACGGGTAATGATCACACATCCGGCCGCGCCATACACAGTCAGCCGCCGGGCGGCAGGTATCAGCTCGATTTCTTTCGTGTTTTCCGAAAATTCGCAAAAACTCAATTACGCCGGAACGCCGACTACTGCGACCTGCGGTCTTTCCCATATATAGGTCCAATGAACCTTATTTCACCTGCTGCGAATCTGAATCTGGCTACCTCGCGAACATCTGTAAACATTGGAACTATTGGCCTTGACGAGTCACTGTCCGCTGCGTGGTAGCAAATTATTCGGCGGACCCTTGGATACCAGAATTGTTTCATTTATGCTCGCACTCTCGTTTGGACCATCTCTGATATTCACGTATCCGCCCAACCACCAACAGGTTTTCAAATCGCTCATGTCAATCAAGTCATCAAATCATTTCGGGCCGCGCCTGGATGGCTGGAAAGCCAGCCCGGAGGCGCAGATGGTCATCTTCTGGCGCATCATGCACCTGTATATGTCACGCTACGGCAGCATCCCGCTCGGGCAGATGCTCGTCGAACTCACGACGGTCGTGCTCAATGAACTGGGTCGCCCGCCCACGGTCACGGACCTGTGCGAGGCCACCGGCCTGCCCAAATCCTCGATCTCCCGCTACATCTCCGCGCAGATGGCGGCGAACATGGTCGCCGAGGTCATCGACCCCAACGATCGCCGCCGGCGCAAGCTCGTACTGACCGAAAAGGGACAGGATGAGCGACGCTGGCAGGTCAAGGCCGTGCGCAAGATCATGGAAAGCGCGCGGGAATGGGACATCAAACACCAGCAAAACCGGCAGCCGGTCGACGCGGATGTCGAGTTCGAACGCATGAAACTCTGCAACGTCAACTCCCCGGAGATGATCGGGCGCAAGCGCAAGAAGCGTCGCCCGGTCACCTGACGGCGACCGCCGCGGCCGGCACCGACGCCGGCCGCGCCACAATACACCCGGCCCATTGCGGCCCGATACGCGCACTCGGGCGCCGTTCCTGACTGCCGTTGCCATGATTGGCCGGCACGGACGGCGTCCCGCATATAACCAATGTTTATCTCGTTCTAAGCAATCCGTTTACCGGGGCCGGTTCCGGCCCGCGTAAAATCGCCGTTCCAACCGGGGGCGCAGACCTCCATTCCCGGCAACGTCGATGCAATCCACGGGCGCTCAAATCGCATGGCACAGATGCTCATTGCTAATCGTCTGATCGACGGGCGCGTCGTATTCCGCGCCGCCGACGGCAACTGGGTCACAGACATCGACGCGGGGCAACTGATTGACGACAACGCTGTGGCCGACAGCCGGCTCGCGGACGCCCGCACGGACGAGAGCGACAACCTGATCATCGACCCCTGCCTGATCGACGTCGCGGCGCTCGGCGCGGCACACGAACCGGCGGTGCTGCGCGAGTCGATTCGCGCGCACGGACCGACGATCGCGGTCGAACGGTAGACCGGCATGTACCGCTACGACGAATTCGACCGGACGCTCGTCAGCGAGCGCGTCGCGCAATTCCGCCGTCAGGTTGCCCGGCGCCTGACCGGCGAACTCAGCGAGGACCAGTTCAAGCCGCTGCGGCTGATGAATGGTCTGTACCTGCAGTTGCACGCCTACATGCTGCGCATCAACGTCCCGTACGGCTGCCTGTCATCGGCGCAGTTGCGCGCACTGGCGCGGATTGCCCGCCGCTATGACCGGGGCTACGGTCACTTCACGACCCGCCAGAACATCCAGTTCAACTGGATCGCACTCGCCGATGCCCCCGATATCATGGCCGACCTGGCCGCGGTCGAAATGAACACGATGCAATCCTCCGGTAACTGCGTGCGCAATGTCACGGCCGACCACTATGCCGGCCGCGCCGCCGATGAGATCGAGGATCCGCGCGTCTGGTGCGAACTGCTGCGACAGTATTCGATCCTGAACCCCGAGTTCTCCTACCTGCCGCGCAAGTTCAAGCTGGCGCTGACCGGCTCGCCGCACGATCGCGCCGCGGTCGCCGTGCACGACATCGGCCTGCGCATGTACCGCGACGAACAGGGTCGGCCGGGGTTCGAGGTCATCGTCGGCGGCGGACAGGGGCGCACGCCGGCGATCGGCAAGACGATTCGCCAATGGATCGAGCCGCGACACATCATCTTGTATGTCGAGGCGATCCTGCGCGTCTACAACCTGTACGGACGCCGTGACAACATCTACAAGGCGCGGATCAAGATCCTTGTCACGGCGCTGGGTATCGACAGATTCCGCGAACTGGTCGACGCCGAGTGGGAACAGATCCGCGCCACCGGCCCGGTGATAGACGATGCGGAACGCGCGCGGATCCAGGCCTGTTTCGCACCGCCCGATTACGATCGGGCGGCAGCCGGCGATGATCCGTCGCCCGCAGCAGGCATTTCCGACCCCGCTTACGACGCGTGGCTGCGCAGCAACGTGGTTGCCCATAAGGTCGCCGGCTACGCGATCGTCAACCTGTCACTGAAGGCGCCCGGCCGCGTGCCCGGCGATCTTGCCGCCGACAAGATGGAGCGCGTCGCCGACCTCGCCGACCGATTCAGCTGCGGGGAATTGCGCATCAATCATCGCCAGAACCTGTCGTTCGTCGACGTCCGTCGGCGCGACCTGCCCGTGCTGTGGCGGGCCTTATCGACGCTGGAGCTGGCCACGCCGAACATCGGCCTTGCGTCTGACATCATTGCCTGCCCCGGGCTCGATTATTGCTCGCTGGCCAATGCCCGCTCGATACCGATTGCGCAGGACCTCAGCCGCCATTTTGCCGACACGGACAAGCTGCAGCAGGTCGGCAGCCTGACGATCAATATCTCAGGCTGCATGAATGCCTGCGGTCACCATCATGTCGGCAACATCGGCATCCTCGGCGTCGACAAGCGTGGCGCGGAGTTCTTCCAGCTAACGCTCGGCGGGTCTGCGGACGAAAACCCGTCACTCGGCGACCGGCTGGGCCGCGGATTGCCGCAGGCCGACGTGCCGGCGGCGATCGAGCGGATTGTCGATGCCTACCTCGCGCTGCGCGGGGACGACGAGACCTTCCTGCAAACCTACCGGCGCGTCGGCATCGAACCGTTCCGCGCCGTTGTCTATGAGCCGCAAGGCACTACCAGGCAGGTCGCATGACGACGCTGATCAAAGACGGGCAAGCGGCGAAGGATATCTACCTGCGGATCGACGGCGACGACCCGATTCCCGACGGTGGCGCGCTGCTCGTGTCGCTGCCCGTCTGGCAGGATCACTGGCAGCGCCTGACGCGACGCCCCGATCCAATCGGGGTCGTGCTCGCCAGTCACGAGCACCCGGAGGTCATCGCCGACGATCTGGAAAACTTCGCGGTGATCGCCCTGGAATTTCCGACCTTCCGCGACGGCCGCGCCTACTCGTATGCACGCCTGTTGCGCGACCGTTACGGTTTTTCAGGCGAGTTACGCGCCATCGGTGACGTACTGCTCGAGCAACTGCATTACATGGAACGCGTCGGGTTCAACGCCTTCGAGCTGGCCGGTGACGACCCGCTGGCCGAGCTCGAGACCGCGCGCGGCGACTTCAGCGTCTGGTACCAGGGCGCCGTGGACGGGCGCCGACCGGCGTCGGTACTGCGTCAGGCTCGAACCAGCGCATCAAAATAGATCGGCCAGGAAATTCGCCCCGCAACCGTGCGAGGTTTCGGACGGCTGGTTTCGGCGTCGCTGTTTGCACCGGACACCTGTCCGGCAATGTGAAGCAACAGCCCTGGCACGATATGTCCGAGGCCGAGGTGCCGGGATATCTCTCGGCAACCTTCAGCCGCCCGGGCTGAGGCAAGTCGACAGCCTCGACTGATTCAAGCGGCGTTGCCGCGAGATATCACGGCCCCTCGCCCGGTCAGGGAAGAATCCGAAAGGCTCCGAATGATAAGAAATCCGGCGACAGTCAACCCGGTCATCTCACCGGACCGGACAGGGCAATGAGACATTTGCCTTACTAAACAGGGGCTGGGCGAGCCCTGGCACGATATGTCCGAGGCCGAGGCGCCGGGACATCTCTCGGCAACCTTCAGCCGCCCGGGCTGAGGCAAGTCGACAGCCTCGACTGATTCAAGCGGCGTTGCCGCGAGATATCACGGCGCCTCGGCCGGCTCGGAAACAACCGGCAAGGTTCCGAACGGCCGGAACCAGATCAGCAACAGCGGCAGGATTGTCAGGTTAGCGACCATGGCGAACAGCATCGCAAACCCGGTCAGAATGCCGAAATAAATCGTCGGCAGGAAGTTGGACAGCACCAGGATCGAGAAACCGACGGCGATGATGATCGAGGTGTAATACATCGCGCGGCCGATGCTGCCATGCGACCGCTGCGCAGCGGAATGGTAATCGTGATCGATCACTACCTCGATACGAAAGCGATGCAGATAATGGATCGTGTCGTCGACGCCGATGCCGATGACGATCGCGGCAATCGTGATGGTCATGATGTCGAGCGGGATACCGAGCAACCCCATCAGTCCGAGCACGGCGCCGGCCGCGAGGATATTCGGCACCAGTGCGATAATCGCGACCGCGAGGGAGCGATACATGACCAGGAACATCAAGAGGATGACGCCAAACACGAATCCGAGCGTCATGATCTGTGACTCGTAGAGGCTCTGCAGGACGTTGTTGTACAGCACCAGCATGCCCGTCAGATGCACCCGCTCGGGAGCGAGTCCCATCTCACCCGTCAGGTGCGTGCGGATCCGGTCCAGCAGTTCGCCCCGGCGCAGGTTCTTATCCGACTCGAAGACGCGAACCGAAAGGCGCACCTGGTTGCCGTCGACCGCCAAATATGGATCGAACAGCGCCTGCTTGACGCTCTGCGGGAGCTTCTTGTACAGAATAGACAACCAGAATGTATCGACCTCCTTGTTGTCGTTAAGCGTTCGCAGCGTATCGATCGTCGTCGCTATCGACAGCACCTTGCCCGTCTCGGGCAGGCTGTCGAGATAATCGTGGACCTGACCGATGGTCCGCAGCTGGAACGTGTTGTACCAGTAGCTGGTCGAACCCAGATCGCCGTCATCGACGGATTCCGCGAACTCATCGAACTCGTCGGCAAATTCATCATCGAGCTCTTCCGCGAACTCGTCTTCTGTCGGCTCATCCGCAATGTCCGCAGCCTGAAAATGCGCCGGGTCTGCATCGATAATGATGTCCAGCGGCGTCGTACCGCCGAGTTCCTGATCGATCTTGACGAGACCACGGTAGATCTCGGTAGTGTCCTTGAAGTTATCGATGAATCGATTCTCGACCGTCAGTAGCGACAGGCCGTAGACACTGACGGCGGCGACCAGCAGGAATGCAGCCGCGACGGTCTTCTGGCGGCGATCGATCCAGCCGGCCAGCATCGCGGTGAAGGCCGCTGTCATCGAGCGCCGATGCTGCGGCGAGCCGGCCTTAAGCAGCATGAGCCCCGCCGGGAAAATGGTGAAGGCCATGACCATCACGACCACCATGCCCGTGACCATCATCCAGCCGAAATCCATGACTGGACGGATTCCGCTGACCAGCAGCGACGCGAAGGCAACCATCGTCGTCAGCGCAGTGAACAGGCACGGCAGAAACTTGTCGCGCAGGGTCGTCGATACGAGCCAGGCCTGCTCCGCGTCCGGATTCTGCTCGTGCAACTCGCGGTAGCGCACGATCAGGTGAACCGTGATCGACAGCGAAAAAATCAGCAGCAGCGCGACGAAATTGGCCGACACGACGGTCACCGGGAAATCCGTCAACCCGAGCAAGCCGGTCATGATGACAACCGATGCAAGGCAACAGACTATCGACAGGACGACCCAACGCGGCCGCATGAAAATAACCGCCAGCAACGCGATCAGAAATACCAGGATACCGGCGCCGAATACGACGATGTCACGACGAATAAAATCCAGCATGTCCGTGACGATCATCGGGATACCGCCGAGCTGGATGTCTCCGTACACACGATAGCGATCGAGAATCTCGCGCACGCTGGCGATGTCTTTCTGCTGGCGCCAGGTCAGCCGGGCGCGAAAATCACTGATCGCGGGCGACAGCTCGGCAATGCGCCGCTTGTCGGCCGTCGTCAGATCGGTCGTCAGCTGCTTCTCGCGCAACGCATCCCGCTCGGTCAGTAGCTGGACATAGGCCGGGTCACGGCGAAAAGTCGCCAGCAGCGCGGTCGTCGTGCCATCGATGCTGGTCAGTAACTGCCGGTACAGCGAGCTACTGGTCAGCTCACGACGCGCAAGTTCGACGTCGGTACGTTCGCTGAGCAGCGTCGGCACCTCGATTTGCAGATCCTCGAGTGCGACCGGCGGGCTGGAGATCAGCGGCACATCGAGTATCGTCGTGATGCTCGCCAATCCGTCGAGCATGGATAGCTCGTCCCGCAGCGCCTCGACCTGTTTCAGCGTCTGGGCGGAAAACAGGTCCCCGTTCGGCGAGAACGTGACAACTAGGTAATCGTCGGAACCGTAGCGGGCGCGAATACTCCGGTAGTACCGCAGATCCTGGTCATTCTCGAGCAACAGCGAGTCGCCGGATGCGTCGAGATGGAATCGCGGTGCGAAGACCGCG
Organism: Gammaproteobacteria bacterium; assembly: GCA_021773815.1. GTDB lineage: Bacteria > Pseudomonadota > Gammaproteobacteria > Steroidobacterales > SMWD01. The sequence goes on along the minus strand of JAJFJS010000029.1, from coordinate 5,255 downwards.
AAAAAAGCGATAACGACGGCAGCGCACAACAAGGCCAGACGCGCGCGATGAACAAACAGGGCCTCGTACCAATTCACCAGCGTGCGCATACCCGTATCTGCAGCCCTGTGCCCGCTTATGCGGGAAACACGGCTACGCCGGCCAGGCTGCGCGACGGCTTGGCCAGACCCGTATCGATCGTGCCGATGATTTCTCCCGATTCCAGATCGACCTTGGACATGACGCCGGTGAAGATATTCGTGACGAATGCAAACCGGTCATCGGTCGACAACGTGATCATCGCATAGCCGTATTCGTCCAGCGGCAGCGTGCGTATCGAACTGCCGTCAGGGGCAATAAAGTCGATGAAACTGCCGCGTAACAGGCACAGCGTGCCGTCGCTAAGGTAGGCGACGCCGGTCGTCCACCTGCGCATGTACTCGTCACCGCCCGGGTAGTGAATCAGGTCGGGCAGCAACGTGCCGGTATCGATATCGATGAGCATCACGCGCATACCCAGATCGGTCATGAATGCCATGTGCCGGCCATCCGGATGCATGGCGCTGTGCGTCACGCCGTGAAAACCGGTCATCGACGGAGACAGGTCGGTCTCGAACTCGGTAATCTTGTTCAACCCGCCATCAAATTTGGCGATCCGCCCGTAACCGACGACGTCCGTGCCTGCCAGCGTGCGCATGTCACCGCCTTCATAGGGCTTGTCGCCTTTCAGGTACTCGTTCAGTATCACGCTGCCGTCATGGCCAAAGCAGACGCTGCCCCAGCCGCGATCACCGAAATCACCTGCCGGCAGCTGTTCGCCCGTCGGCGCGACGCGAACGACCGCGTGCGCGAACGGATCGAAACCCCACAGGACGCCGTCCGGCCCGAAGCGCAGGTTGACGACGAGATGCGTCGTTCCTTCCGTATAGAGCGTCCCCTTCGGCACCATATTGCGATCGTACTGGAGTATGCGACCGTCCCCGGCATGGTCGTCAGTCGGATTGCACAGATAAGTGCAACCGAGAAAGATATCCCCCGGTGCAAAAGGCTTCATCGTCGATACTTTAGTCATCAGAACTCCCTTAAATTCTGTTTGGCCCGAAAGTCTCACCAGCACGCCGGGAGCGGTAACAACCGACCGGTGAAATCTTCAGGTAAGTCTTTCAGCAAGGCGGCATTACGCCACAGATGGGCTTCGCGGGCAAAGGTCCGTTACACGGGAACACGGACTCGAAACTTTGTATGGCGCATCGGATCGCTTGAACCGCGCCCCGACGACGCGAGTCCGGACGGCCGCGACCTGCTGTTACGCCATCGATTCCCAGCCGTTTGCGCGATAGGCGCGATAAGCCGACGGAGTCGGTTGCCGTCACCTCAGTACGGCCCGGTGCCGACGGCACGGCACAGGACATATCCCGGTTGGCCGCTCGGCGACCGGGTCACCGCCAGGCGAACAAGCGCCGCAGGATTGCGCGCCGAGCGGACCGCTGACCCCGGCTCCGTGTCCCGCGCAGAGCAACGCGGCCGGGCGATCGCAGTACCTTGCGGCTGCCTACTGCAACGCATTGTGCCGCTTCGCTTTTCTCGGGAACCGTATCGTGAGTCCGTGACGCATTTCCCATAATCCCGGCGACACCGTCGTTACGATGGCAGCGTTTCATTCCCATCGGCGGAGCGGCCGTTGCACAACCTGCGTTCGAAATTTGTCATTATTGCCGTCCTTGCGATCGGCGCGACCCAGCTTTCCACGCTGGTTGCGACCTCGATCATGGGCGACAGCGATGCCATGCGACAGGCGCAGACGAACCTGTCGATCGGCGGTGCGTTGTTCGACGAACTCATGCGCGGCCGCACGCGGTCATTGATCAAATCGGTCACGCGTGTCGCCGACGAACTGGCCACCGATGTCGCAACACCCGATCGGCGATCCTGGCTGGCGGCCGCGGCATCCGGCATCGGCGCCGATTTCATGCTGATCCTCGACAACCGCGGCAGCGTCATCGCTACGTCTGACGATACCGTAGCGAAAGCCTATCCCGGACTGGTTGCACGGGCCGGCGACGACCGCAGCATCCGCTCGAGCATTGCCGTCGATAATCGCTTTTTCGAGATGCTGACCCTGCCGGTACCGGGAACGGCGGAAAAAACCTGGCTGTCGACTGGTTTTCGTATCGATACGAAGATCGTCGGACTCCTGCATGAACGCACCGGGCTGGATGTTGCCGTCGTAGGACGCAGCGGGCGCCGACACGAGCTCGTCGCCAGTTCGATCGATTCTGCGGCGCTCGGCGCGGCCGAGCTGGACGCGATGCTGATTCGCCCGGATAACATCGATGCGACGATCGCGACGGTCAGTGGCGAACGTTTCCTGGTTCGCGCCCGACCGTTCGTGCACGATGCGCGGGATGTCGTCATACTGCTGCAGGCGCCGTTGAGCGGCGCCATCGCTCCCTACCGGACACTACAGCTCATCGCGCTGATCGTCGGCGCCATCGCCCTGATCCTGGCGCTGATCGGCGCCGAAACGCTGGCGCGCGGCTGGCGCGCGCCGCTGGAACGCATCATCTCCGCAACACGCCGCATCAGTGCCGGCGACTACACGACGCCGGTCGGCGCACGCCGCAGCGAGGAATTTGCCGGGCTGGCGGCCGCCATCAACAACATGCAGAGCCGGATCGCGGAACGCGAGAACCGGGTCGTGCAGGAGGCGCAGTTCGACGGATTGACCGGCCTGCCGAACCGGCTGCTTGCGATGCGTAGTCTGGACGAGTCCATCGAGAAACAGCGCTCCATGGACGGCGATGTCTGCGTCATGCTCGTCAGGCTGTCCGGATTTCGTGACATACGCGCCTCGTTCGGACAGGAAATCGGTGATGAACTCCTGCTCGTCGCCACCGACCGTCTGCGCTCGACGATTCCATCGGGCACGGTGCTGACCCGCCTCGATGGTGACGAGTTCCTGCTGATCATGGAAACGGCCGACAGGACGGCCGCGTGGGCGCTGGCCGAAGACATTATTCGCGTGCTTGCCGCCGGCGTATCCAACGGCACCGTCAACATCAGCGCATCGGCCTGCGTGGGCATCAGCAGCTTCCCGCATGACGGCGATGAACCGGAAAAACTACTGCTGCGCGCGACGATCGCACAGCAGGAGGCCGACCACGTGCCTGAGCGTATCGCCGCGTATCAAACCGGTACCGAGGAACAATACGCGCGCCGGCTGGAAATCCTGGGCAGCCTGCGGCGCGCAGCGCGTGAAAACGAATTCAAGCTCTACCTGCAGCCGAAGGTCAACCTGGCCGATGGCAGCATCTGCGGGGCCGAGGCATTGATTCGCTGGGATCACCCGAGGCTCGGCTTTCTGTCGCCGCTGGAATTTGTCGCCATCGCCGAGCAATCAGGCAACGTCGCGCTGATTTCCGAATGGGTACTGACGGCTGCCGTTCGCGAGTGTCGCCTGTGGATCGAAGAAGGCATCGACCTGCCGATATCGGTCAATCTTTCCGGCTATGACATCCTGAACCCGGATCTGCCGCGCATTGTCCTGGAGATCCTGCGCGAACACGATCTCGACCCGAAATACCTGATGCTCGAAATTACCGAACAGGCCCTGTTCCATGATTTCGGCCTGGCAACAGTGGTCCTGCAATGCCTGCGCGATCTGGGCATCCGGATTTCCGTCGATGATTTCGGCACCGGACACTCGTCGATGGCCCGGATCCGCAACCTGCCGGTCGATGAACTCAAGATCGACAAGTCTTTCGTCACGGAATTGCCGGACAATCGCAAGGATGTCGCGATCGTCCGCGCCACTATCGAACTGGCCCACAACCTCGGCATCGAGGTACTGGCCGAGGGCGTCGAATCACGTCCGGCGATGCGCTGGCTCGCCAACATGGGCTGCGAACGCGCCCAGGGTTTCTTGATCAGCCGACCGATGCCGGCTGAAACCTTCAGCCAGTGGGTCAATCACTACAGTGAAGACCGTACGGCCTACGTCAGCGTTCTCGACGCGATCAATCTCCAGGCACCGTAACGCCCGCGGGTGTCGTCTCGACGACCCGTGCAAACAGCTTTTCCTCCGCGGCCGCCTGCTCATCGCTGACCGCAGCCATGTATTCCCAATCGTCCGCCGAGAACAACTTCGCGCACAAGTCATTCGTTGCGCCATGGTGGCCCATCGTGGCAGCGATGAAATCCGAATACTCGCGCGCAGCTTTCTCGAAGCGCCCGAGCTCCGCGGCGCCGTTGTCGCGCACCGCATCACGCGCCGCCAGGAACGGCTTGAGATGCGCCTTCGCCCCCTCGAGCCGATCATCGAGTTCCGCCAGTGCCCGCTCGATCGTAGCGTCCATTTCGCCGACCTTCTCGACGATCATCTCGCCCATCCGGACATCCTGCCCATGCAGCCGTTGCATCGTCGCATCGATGTAATCGGCAGCAGCCACGTAGAACGGCACGAATGCCGCATCGCCATCGGCGCCGACATCGATCGCCGCGGCCATCCGCTGTCTCACGTTGCGCAGTCGACGCCGTTCGTTGCCGATCCTTTCCATCAAACTGGTCATATTGCTTCCTCCTGCGAGCCCGCGCGACGGCGCGGAATCGCCAATATTTGCTGTTGTTGCCTGTTATCACGTCCGTGCGACTAGAATAACGCCTTTCTCGCCGCACGTGGACGCCGTCATGACGAAACTCGACAAGACCTTCCTGATCATCGGCGCACTGCTGCTGATGACCGCCGCGACGCTGAGCGCCTACGGATTCCATGGCCTGGCCGATTCCCTGACCGAGGCCGATCGCCTGTCATGGCGATGGGCCGTGCAGATGCAGGTCTATCATGCCATCGGCCTGCTCCTGATCACGCTGCTGGTCATGCAGACGGGGCCGTCCAGGCTGCTCGACATCGCCCGCGGCCTGTTCGTGTTCGGCGTCATCGTCTTCTCGGGCAGCGTCTACGCGGAGAAACTCGGCGCGCCGGCGGCCATCGTCGAAATCGCCCCGATGGGCGGCTCGAGCTTCATGCTCGCGTGGCTGCTCGTCGCACTGGCGGTGTTCCTGCGGAAATAGCCCGGTTGCGATACACCATGATGTATCGCAATCCTGTCCAGCTGCCTGTTTGCAGATTCACCGCAGATTTCCATCAGCACGTTTTTTTGCGTTCTCAGGCAGCCACGGTTTCACCCCTTGCCCGAGTCGGTCTTCGGCGTCGGCTACCCCTCGGCAACGCCGCTTGAATTTTATGCGGGCATCGAGTTAGCGTAGCTCGGGCGGCT
>JAJFJS010000028.1 GCA_021773815.1 Gammaproteobacteria bacterium | reverse complement strand
TTCACAGCGATGGATTACGACGCCTTTGCGAAGGTGCTGGAAGTGAACACGATAGCGCCGTTGAAAATATCAGAAGCCTTTTATCCGCACGTGGCGGCCAGTCGGGACAAGAAGATTGTGACGATATCGTCCACCGAAGGGCTGATCGGCGAGGTAAATCGGCCAAGCCTGTATTTTCTGCGCAGCAGTAAGGCCGCGGTGAATATGATCATGGTGAATCTGGCCTTGCAGCTGAAGCGCAAAGGCATAAGCGTAGCGATGGTCAATCCGGGTCCGACGGATACTGATCTGATGGCCGGGATGCCGAAGAAGATGCTGCGACCGACATCTGTGTCGGTTGCCGACATGATTCGCAATATTGATCGATTAACAGTCGAGACCAGCGGATCATTTTTCAATGATGACGGAACGATTGTTCCGTGGTGAGTAGACGCTACCGGCACAGCGGTTCGGCATCGATTCCGGGCACATGATTCGTGGATGATTCGATAAATACGGTTGCAGTGGAGTTCGGTACGCCGAGACGGCGTCATGTCATGACGCTTGATCAGGCGATGGAGCTGGTCAAGGAGCGGATCGCGTACGCCGACTATTCCTCGGCGACGCGGATCTCTGGCCAGCTTGCGGTCGATCTTCCGGACGATGTGCGCATCCTGCTGCTGGCCGCGGAAAGTCAGTACATGGATGGTCGGTACGTCGAGTCCGAGCGGTACGCGGATCAAGCGCTGGCGGTCGACCGCGGCTCCCTGGTCGGCATGGTCTGGAAGGCGAGATCGCTGCATGCGCAGGGCCGGCATCCAGCCGCCCTCAGCCTGATCGACGCTGCGCTCGTCCGGGTTGTCGGGGACGCTACGCTCGCGTCCAGACTGCTCAATGAAAAAGCCACCATCTTGATGGACAGTGGCGATCTTGAGGCGGCCTATGCGCAGTTCTCCCTGTCGGTCGATGCAAACAACCGGAATATCGACAGCCTGTATTATCTCTCGCGTTTTCGCGACCAAGGCCTGTCCGACGATCTCGTCAAATGGGTCGCATTCCTGATCGACTCGGATCAGTTGAGTCCGGCCGACCGGATCATGGCCCATTTTGCGCTGGCCAATGAGTTTGCCAGGCGAGGCGATCCGGCCCGTCAGTTCCGTCATCTCGATGCCGGCAATAAGGCCAAGAATCACGCCGTGTCGTATGACACCGGCACGCACGAGGCGGAGATCCGCCAAACCATCCGAACGTTTTCGCAGTCCTTTATGGAAGCGCCGCCCGCGGCGTCATCAGGCGACTTAACCGTGATCTTTATCGTCGGCATGCCCAGGAGCGGGTCGACGCTGGTGGAGCAGATCGTCTCTGGTCATGCGGCGGTCACGGCGGCCGGAGAGGTGCCGTTTCTCAAGCAGGCGATTGGTGAATATCAGGAACACCATGGCCTCGCTGACCCGTATCCGTTCTGGATCCCGCGTGAGGCGGCACGACTCGGCGAGATTGCCGACGGCTATGCCCGAATGATGGCGCCGGTGGCGCAAACGCCCTGTGTCACCGACAAGTCGCTGCCGAATTATCTGTTTGCCGGGTTGATACATCTCGCATTCCCGAACGCGAAGATCATCGACGTGCGACGGCACCCGGTCGATACCTGCCTGAGCTGTTACCGACAACTGTTTGCCGGCGCCGCACTGCCGTTCGTCTACTCCCTGGACAATCTCGCGGCCCGTTATCGGCAATATGAAAAATTAATGGCGCACTGGCATGCGGTGCGGCCAGGCCGAGTGCATACGCTGCACTATGAGCAATTGGTCAGCGATCCCGAGCCCGTCATCCGAAGTGTTCTCGATTACCTCGAGTTGGATTGGGATCCGCAATGCCTGCAGTTTCATAAGAACCGGCAGGCGGTTCGGACCCAGAGCAATACCCAGGTGCGACAGGGCGTATACAAAGATTCGGTGGGGCGCTGGGAGGCGTCGCGCGAGTATCTCGGGCCACTGCTCACGTTGCTTGAACCGGCGGCGGATGCTCCGAAACTGTAAAATAAATGTCGGGAAAACACCGCATCGTCTCCGGTCGTGCAATGGTGAATAGGAAATATCAATCGGATACCGTACCCGAGTACCGGTTACGCGCGGTCCGGCGAAGGGGAGGCGGCGATCAGGGAGCCGACTGAACGGGAATTGGCCCGAACCGTCGATATCGGCGGTGGACAGGGGCCCATGCCCTATGGGCGAGCGCTGGCATGGGTCAACCACCTGATATCGACCGGCGAGCTACACCAGGCCGAAGCCGTTCTGCATCAACTGATGCAGCGGTTTCCCGATGATCTTATCCCGCGGGCGCAGCTGCTTCATATCCGGGTGAACCGCCGGGATCACGCCGGTGTCGTGGTCATTGCCGATTCGATCCGGGACTACGTCATGCATGACAGTACGATCGTTGCGCTGTGCATACGTGGCTACCGGCAGGCCGGCAGCATCGAGACGGCGCTGGAATTGGCCACTGAAGCGGGCCGGCGTTTTGCAGACTCAGCGGTCATTCAACATGAGATCGGCCTGTGTTTTACCGGTTGCGGCCGCAAAGCGGAGGCCGTCGCTGCATTCGGTCGGACACTCGCGCTGAGCCCGGCGTTTGTTCCCGCTCACCTGGCCCGAGCGTCGCTGCTGCGCGGGCAGACCGGTGCCGATCAGGTCGAGGCGATGTCGGCGCTGGCACGGCAGCCCGGCCTCGGCGATGAACAGCGGGCCATGCTGGATTTTGCGCTTGCCTGGGCCTGCGACGGCGTCGATCCGGACAGGCATTTCGAGTACCTGCATCGGGCCAATGCCGTGATCGCCCGGCTGCGACCGTGGGATGAAGACGGCGAGCGCGAGCGGCTGAAGAGGGTTCGGGAAATGTTTTCCGCCGAGTCGGTCAGCCGGATGGCGAGTGTCGGCATTGATGACCTGGCGCCGGTGTTTATCGTCGGCATGCCGCGCTCCGGTACGAGTCTGTTTGAGCAGATCCTGTCGGCGCACGATGATGTGACGGGCTGCGGAGAAACCTCCGGCATCGAACGATCGATCGAAGAAGTTGCGGAACGGCTCGGGACCGTGGCGCCGATCTGGAACTGGCCGGAGGCGGGGCGCATCGAACGCCATTTTGCAGCGATCGACAGAACGTATCGAAAACACCTGTCCTTTTTCGGGATCAACACGCCGGTGTTCACGGACAAATCGCTCGGCAACGAATGGTGGTGCGGCCTAATCCTGACGCTGTACCCGCGTGCCCGGATCATCCAGTGCCTGCGGCATCCGCTGGATTCGTGCCTGTCCATGTAC
>JAJFJS010000027.1 GCA_021773815.1 Gammaproteobacteria bacterium | reverse complement strand
TCGCCGTCGAGATCGGCCGCACCCACGGCCTGGGCGCCGTCCGCGGTCGAGGAGACGACCTGCTCCGCCGAGAACTGGCCGCTGCCGTCGTTCTCGTACCAGGCGATCTTGTCGTCGGCCTCGGAGGCCGAGGCCACGTCGATGTCGCCGTCGCCGTCGAGGTCGACGGCCACGATCGACATCGGGGCCGCTGCGGTGGTGGCCAGGATGCGCTGCGGCCCGAAGCTCCCCGCGCCGTCCAGGTTCTCGTACCAGGCGATCTTGTCGTCGTTCCGGGAGCTGGTCACCACGTCCACGTCGCCGTCGCCGTCGAGGTCGGCCGCGGCCACGTCCGTGGGTCGATCCAGCGCTCCCGAGATCGTGCGCTCCACCGCGAAGCGCCCGCCGACCCCGTCCAGGTTCTCGATCCAGCTGACCCGGTCGTTCCACTCGCTGGCGGTGACGACGTCCAGGTCGCCGTCGCCGTCCACGTCCACCGGGAACACCACGACCTCGGTGCCCGATGCCACGTGGAGGTGGGTCACGGTGTGGCTCGGCCAGGTGGCCGCGCCGGGCACGTTCTCGAGCCAGAGGGTGTTGCCGCGTTGCCAGCCACCCACCACCAGGTCGAGGTCGCCATCCCCGTCCATGTCGGCGGGAGCGGTGTCTTCGATCGTGTCGGGCGAGAAGAAGAAGAGGCGGACGGCCTCCATGTTGCCGAGTCCATCCAGCAGGAAGCGCCAGGCCCCCCCCAACCTGCGCCACTGACCCGTCACGTCGACGTCGCCGTCGTCGTCCAGATCGAGGGCGGAGAAGTTGCCTACGCAAGCGGTTCCGCCCAGGGGCGGTCGGAAGTCGCCGAAGTGGCCCTGCCCGTCGGCGTTCAGGAACCAGCCGAGGGTCGCGCAAGGGGCGTTGCCGCTGCGGCCTCCAGCGACCAGGTCCAGGTGACCGTCGCCATCGAGGTCGCTGGCGAGCAGGCCCCGGGGGCTGCCGAGGCCCAGCGCGACCACGCGCTCCGAATCGAAGAGGCCGGACCCGAGCTCTTCGCCATCGAGCAGCCCGTCCGCGTCGGAGTCCGGGTCGAGGAAGCCCGTGCCGAGCCCGAGCTCCAACCGGCTGCCGAGGCCGTCGCCGTCGTGATCGAGCTCGAAGCGCGTCGGATCCGTGCCGTTCGCGAGCTCGAAGGCGTCCGCGAGGCCGTCGCGATCGGTGTCGCTGCGCTTCGGGTCCGTGCCGAAGCCCTGCTCGGCCAGGTTGTCCAGGCCGTCGCCGTCGGGATCCTGACTCTCCTCGCCGGGCACCTCGGGCGCGAAGCCGTGGGTGACCTCGAAGCCGTCGAGCAGGCCGTCGCCGTCCGTGTCCGCGACCAGGGGGTCGGTGGGATGTCCGCCCGGATACCACTCCATCCTGAGGAAGGGGAGGCCCCATCCAACATTCCAGACGGCAACCAGCAGGTCCTGGTCGCCGTCCCCGTCCAGGTCGTCGGCGACGATGTCTCGGACGAAGGCGGTAAAACAGCAGTACGAGGCGATGAGCCGCTCCGGGCTGAAGCTCCCGCGGGCGTCCAGGTTCTCCCGCCACTGGATTCGTGCGGAGCCCTCGATGTAGGCCAGATCCAGGTCCCCGTCGCCGTCCCAATCCGCGACGACGGGGTCGGTGGAGGGGGAGGAGGAGTCCGCGGAGATCGGGTGGTCGGCCCAGTTCGTCGTCTTCGGGCTCCCCTCCTCGGCCAGCGGGTTCGCGGCCCATCCGAGCTCGCCGGGATAAGGGAAGAACTTCGAGCTGCCTTGATACACGACGTCCTGGTCGCCGTCCCCATCGAGATCGGCTGGCACCACGGCATCGACGTCGTCCGAGAACGACAGGCCAAGCGGCGTTCCAAAGCCCCCCGCGCCGCCCGTGCCCGGGGACCAGTACGCCCGGAAGTCCCCGGTCGTCGGGTCCTGGTGCCAGCTGATGAGATCGATGTGACCGTCCAGATCCAGGTCCGCGGCGTACAGGCCCCAGACGTGGGTGAGTCCGGCCGGGACGGCGACCTGGGCAGGGCCGAAGCTTCCGTGCCCGTCCGTGTTCTCGTACCACGAGTCGTCGAAGGCCAGGTCCACGTCGCCGTCGCCGTCGAGATCGGCCGCCACGGTCGCAAGGGAGAACGTTGCCACGTTCCGGGCCGGACCGAAGCTCCCCAGACCGTCGGTGTTCTCGTACCAGGCCCCGCACCCCGAGCAGACGACGTCCTGGTCACCGTCGCCATCCACGTCGGCCGCGGCAACCTCCCCGACGCGAGACAGCCCCAGGGCGATGGGAATCGGGGAGCCGAAGGTCCCGCGACCGTCGAGGTTGGGGTACCAGTCGAGGGTCCGATCCCCGCCGACCAGGTCCGCGTCGCCGTCGCCGTCGAAGTCGGCGACCGCAACCGAGTACTGATCCGCGTCCGTCGTCGGGTTCGGCACACTGCGCGGCGGTCCGAATCCCACCCCGCCCACCTCGTTCCCGTCCAGCAGGCCGTCGCCATCGGTGTCCGGGTCGAAGGGATCGGTCCCCGCCGTCAGCTCGGCGGCGTCGTCGAGCCCATCCGCATCCGAGTCGAGGGCCAGGGCCGGCGGCGGGGCAGCCAGGAGGGCGAGCCCGAGCAAACCGCCGGCGCTTCGCCGCAAGAGGGCCCTGGTCAGGGAGTCGCGCGAGGTTCGACGGGTCATGGAAGCTCCTCCGGGTTGAGAGGGAGCTTCGACCGCCGGGCCTCGCCGCGGCATGGGCCATCGGGTCGCACGGGGTGGCCATCTGGCCACCCCGCCCACGGGTCGTGTGGCGACTGCCCTCCCGTGGCTCCCCGGGCCAGACTCGTCCGCATGCCGCACCAGGAGCCCCGCATGAGCCGCCTCGAGTCGATCGCCTTCGCGCTCGTGCTGCTGGCCATCGCCCTGGCCATCGCGATCCGCGGCTAGGGGCCCGGGGCCGCTGGACGGAGGCTCCCGGTCGGATGTGCGACCCTGCCGCGAGAGGATCGTGGCCTGGATGCACGCTCCAAAGCGGAGGCGACCCGCCTGAAGGTCCTGACCTGCGACGACCACGCGCTGTTCCGGGACGGGCTCCGGCACGTGCTGGAGGCCGTGGCGCCCGACGCCGAGCTGCTCGAGGCCGGGACCGCCGGGGAGGCGCTGCGCCTGGCGCGGGCGCACGAGGACCTGGAGCTGGTGATCCTCGACCTGGGGCTGCCCGACCAGGACGGGCTCACCCTGCTCCAGACCCTGCGCCGCGAGCTGCCCCTGGTCTCGGTCGCGGTGCTGTCGGCCTCCGAGGTCGCCGCCGACGTGCGGGCGGCTCGCGAGGCCGGAGCCGTCGGGTTCATCCCGAAGAGCAGCGATCGCAAGCTCCTCACCTCGGCGCTCGAGGTCGTCTTCGGCGGGGGCGTGTTCTTTCCCCGCGCTGCCCTCGAGGCGCCCGATCCGTCGGACGCAGCGCCCCGCCTGACCCAGCGTCAGCAGGAGGTCGCGACCCTGCTGGCCAAGGGGCTCACCAACGGTGAGATCGCGAGCGTGCTCGACATCAGCCTGGGGACGGTGAAGAAGCACGTGGCCTCGCTGCTCGAGACGCTCGAAGTCACGAATCGGACCGAGGCGGTTCGGGCGATCCTCGAGCTGGGCCTGATCGAGCCCGAGCGCCGCTAGGCATGCACCGCCTCGGGTCCGAGCACCGCTAGCCATGCGCCGCCTCGAGCGGGTCGATCGGTGGCTGCTCCTGCTGCTGGTGCCCTGGGCGTTGGTCCTGGCGCTCCACGTCGACGCGATAAGGCGCGGCGGGCTGCGCGAGCCCGCGGTCATGGTCGAGAGCGCCGGGTCGGGCCCGCCGAGGGTGACCTCCTACCGCCTGGACCTGGACCGCGAGCAGGCGGGGCTCCAGATCGGCGATCGCGTCCTCCGGATCGGCTCCCGCGATGCCCGCGGCCTCGGGCCCTTCACGTTCCTCGCGGCGTCGGTTGCCGAGGCCGATGGCGCCACGCAGGTTCCGGTCGAGATCGAGCGCGGGGGCGCGCGGCGGGGGGTCGGGGTCCGGCTGGTCGGGCCCGAGGTGCCCTGGGCCCGCATCCCCAGCACGATCGTGTTCCTGCTGACGGCCCTCGTCGTGCTGCTGCGCGCCCCCGAGCCCGGGCTCGCGCGCCGTTTCTTCGTCGCGGTCGTCACCATGGGGATCTTCGCCTCGCCGTTCCCGGCCGCGCCCTACAGCCAGGCCCTGGCCCATCACGTGGTCTTCAACCTGACCGGTGGGCTGGCGCTGGCCCTGAACCTGGGGTTCCTGATCCGCTTTCCCGGCGAGCTGCCCGCGCGCGAGCGCCTGCCCGATGCCCTGGCCTGGGGGATCGGTCTCGGCTGGTACGTGCCGCGGCTGCTCACCTTGGGCGGCCCGCTCCCTCCCACCTGGGTTCCCCCGCTCGGCGCCGCGCTCGACGTGGTCGCCGTGGTCGCGCTGGCCGCCGTCCCGGCGCGCAACGCGCTCCGCTGCGGGCCGGTCGGGCGCCAGCGCATGCGTTGGCTCCTGCTGGGCTTCGCGGTCGGGCTGGCGCCGCTGGTCGTGGGCTCGCTGGGCGCGCTCTTCGCGCCGCCCGGGAGCGCGTGGGTGCGGCTCTCCCTCTCCGTCGGCGGGCTCACGATGGTGGCGATCCCGCTGGCGTTCCTGGCCGCGATCGTCCGCCACAACCTGTTCGACATCGACCGGCTGCTGAGCCAGGCGGCGACCGCCGGGATCTCGATCGCGGTGCTGGTCGCGGCGCTGCTCGTCGTGATGCCGGGGCTCGCGGCGGCGTTGAGCGGGGCGACGGGGGCGGATGCGGTGGTGGCGCGTGTCGGCGTCTCGGTCGTGCTGGCGCTGGCGGTCACGGCTGGCGCGTGGCGGCTCCGGCCGCTGCTCGACCGCGTGTTCTTTCCCGAGCGCGCGGCTCGCGAGGCGGCGCTGCGGGCCGAGAAGGAGGCGGCGGAGCACGAGAGCGTCGAGAAGACGCGCTTCCTGGCCTCGGCCAGCCATGACCTGCGGCAGCCGGTGCACGCGCTCGGCCTGCTGATCGGAGCGCTGGGCGAGCGGCGCCTGCCCGCGGATCTCGCTCCTCTCGTGGACCAGATCCAGAGCGCCTCGCGCTCGGTGGAGGAGATGCTGAACGGCGTGCTCGACCTGTCGCGCCTGGACGCAGGTCTGGTGACTGCGACCCCGACCGCCGTGGCGCTCGGCCCGCTGCTCCAGCAGCTCGCAGACGAGCTGCGGCCCGAGGCCGATCGCCAGGGGCTCGCGCTTCGGGTGGTCGGCACGAGTACCTGGGTCCGGAGCGACCCGCTCCAGCTGCGACGGATCGTCCAGAACGGCCTGACCAACGCGTTGCGCTACACGAGCCGGGGGCGGGTGCTGGTCGGTGTCCGACGCCGCGGTGCGAGCGTTCGCATCGAGATCCACGACACGGGCGTCGGGATCCCGAACGCCGACATCGAGGAGGCGTTCCGACCCTACCGCCGGATCGGCCCGGAGCGGGGCGGTCTGGGGCTCGGTCTCGCCATTGCGGCGCGGCTCGCGGAGCTCCTCGGCCACGCGCTCGAGCTGCGCTCGGAGCCCGGGCGAGGCACCTGCTATGCGGTCACCGCGGAGCGGATGGAGCCCCGAGCGGAGCCCGAGGCCGCGGCGCCGCAGCATCCGCTCCACGGCACCGCTGTGCTGGTGATCGACGATGACCCGACGGTGCGGGCCGGAATGGCGGAGCTGCTTCGACCCTGGGGCTGCGCAGTGACCTTGGCGGCGGACGCGGCCGACGCAGCGCGGGCGGCGGAGACCGCGCCGCCGGACGTGATCCTCTCCGACTACCGGCTCGAGGCCGGGGCGAACGGCGTGGATGCCATCGAAGCCGTGCGCCAGGCGACCGGGCGGGACGTGCCGGCCCTGCTGGTGTCCGGAGACATCGCCGTCACGAGCGAGACCACCCGCTTCGTGGTGCTTCGCAAGCCGGTCTCGCCGCTGCGGCTCCGGGCGGCCATCGCCCAGGCCCTCGGGGGCGGCCGATGAGGCCTCCGTGGAGTCGGCACTAGTCGACGTTGACGACGGCCGGCTTGCCCTTCTCCACGACCCGGAAGACGACGCTCTTGGAGCCCCCCGCACCGGAGGAGACGACGTGCCACTCACCGGCCGGCTGGTGGAAGCTGTCGCCCGGCTTCAGCACGACCTCCGTCCCGCCCTCGGCGATCACGCTGGCCGACCCCTCCAGGACGAGAGCGAACTCGCCGCCGGGGTGGTAGTGCTTCGGGCTGACCGACTCCCCGGTTCTCTCGACGAGTCCCATCACCACCTCCAGGTGGTCGGCTCCCGCGACCGGTGCCCGGTGCAGCTCGACGAAGCCGCCGCTCGCCGCTTCCGGTTGTCCTCCAGCCGCAAGGACCGATCCGACGAGCAGCATGCCCGCCAGGATGGCGAGGGGGGTCAAGGGAGTCAGGCGTAGGTTCCAGCGATCCAGGTCCATGGGGTGGTCTCCGGAGCGCTTTGGCGCGCGCCTGGTTGGGATGGGGTCGCAAGCATGGCTCAGATGAGGGACGTAGGGCAGGGCGGCGGGGAGCCGCCGACGGAGGCATCGCCGGTCCTCGTGCGTCCGGCCCTGCATCTAGCGCGCGCAACAGGTGAGAGCCCATTCGGGCCTAGGGACAGGTGCTGGAGTTGCAAGCATTCGAGCCCATGTTCACGCCGCTGAGTACATTGCCTGCCGAATTCAGGCTCATGGCATTGTCCACGTACCCGGCGGAGCTTTCCAGCCGCAGGCCGTAGCCGCCGTTCGACCGCACCGCGTTTCCCCTCACGAGGCAGCCGAAGGTCGCGACGATTCCGTCGTCTCCGTTGTCGTGGACGCTGGAGTCCTCAATGAGGCAGCCCTCCCGACCCCAGATTCCATCGCGCCTGTTGTCATGCACGTGCAGGCTTCGGGCGATGCCCGATATTCCCAGCGTGACGCCGTCGTGGTCGAATCCCACGATGCTCCCGTTGATCACGGTCAATCCGGTACTCAGGCCGAACACCCCGGTGTTCGTGCCGAGGATCGGGCAGGATCCGGTGCAGGGGCGCGGCCCCTTGATCCGGAAG
Organism: Gammaproteobacteria bacterium; assembly: GCA_021773815.1. Taxonomy (GTDB): domain Bacteria; phylum Pseudomonadota; class Gammaproteobacteria; order Steroidobacterales; genus SMWD01. Next base: position 4,847 of record JAJFJS010000027.1, on the reverse strand, counting down.
CCGCCGAGATCGATGGTCGCGTCGTCCGTCCTGACCTCGATGCCGTTGGAGGTTCCGGCCGATAGATCGCTTGTGAGCCGATAGCTCCGCGGCGCGCCCACTGGGATGCTGACGGGAAAGCCCGGAATGTCTCCCGGGAAGCACCCCGTCGTGATCGCACAGGTCTGATTGATCTCCAGGGCACCATCGCCAGCGAGAGCAGGGTGCGGGAGGGTCAGAAGCAGGAGAGCTGCGGCGAGCCGGCGCATTCAAGGTTCTCCGCCTCTCACCACCCACCTCGGAAGGATTCTACCGAACACCAGCGGGGTCCGGCTGCGAGGCCCGGCGTGCGGCAACTGGGCATTTCGTGATGCTTCCGGCTCTCCGGCGGCGAGACCACGCGCTACACCGCGGGGAGGCCGACCTGCTCGAGCACAGCGGAGAAGCGTGGCTCGGCGTGGAGCGGGGTGAAGCGTTCATCCGAGCGCAGCAGCATCAGGAAGGGCCGGCGTTCGGCGAGCGCCGCCTCCAGCAAATCGAGCGCGGCGTGGGTCTCTCCGAGACCCGCGCAGATGGCCGCACGATCGAGCGGCCACAATCGTTCATCGGCCTCGAGCCGGTCTCTCACCTCGCAGGCCTTGGCCCGCTGGCCCGCGGTTCCGAGCGCCCAGGCAAAGGTCGCCAGGTGGCCGGCAGCTTCGAATTCCTCAAGCCCATCCTCGCTCCGGCCCTCTTGGAAGTGGATGTGGCCCAACAACATCCGGCTTCTTCGTTCCTGGGGTCGCGCGTCCAACCTTTCACGGAGGTGCGCGATCGCTGCGCGGTCAGCGCCGGTCCGATGGAGCGCGGTTGCGAAGCACAAGTTGGCATGCGGGCTTCCCGGATCGCTCTGCAACGCGCGGCGCGCGAGACCCAGTGCTTCATCCCAGCGCCCTTGGCACTCGAGCAGCACCTCGTACCAGGTCAGGGCGATCAGGTAGTTCGGGTCCAGCTCGAGAGCGCGACGATGTGCTCGTTCTTCGCCGGCCCAATCCCAGTCGAGACTGCAGCACATCGCCAGCGCCTCTTGCGTGGCAGGGAGTTCGGGCGCGAGCTCCGCTGCCCGCATGGCGGCCCGGCGTAGCACCGGGAGACCCTCGTCCAACGGCACGAGCCCCCACGTGAGAGCGGGCGTCGAGGCCAGTGCGATCCCCGCGTGCGCGGCCGCGAAGCCGGGATCGTTTCGCACAGCCTCTTGGAAGCACGCGATGGCTCGCTCGCCAGCGGCCTTGAGCCCAACCTCGAACCGGCGTTCGAACCAGAGTCGCCCCTTCAGGTACGCGACCTGAGCCCGCCCGTCTTCCGACGTCGAGTCGCGCGCTCTTCCCTCCTGCGAGACGGTCGCACCGGGGATCGCCGCGAGAACCGCCTCAGCCAGCCGCGAACGCCCTGCGAGCGGTCGGGCGACGGGAACCTCGAATGCTTCGCCCCACACAAGTCCGGCATTGGCCACCGATACCAGGCGCACATTCAAGAAGCACTCGTCTCCGCGTTGCCGAAGGGTGCCTTCGAGCACATGGGTCGTCGCCAGTTCGTGGCCCACGGAGAGCGCATCCCGATGCCCCTCACCGTGAGCCCGAAGCACGGCGCTCATCGGCCGGATCGCGAACCCCGCGTGGCTCGCGAGCCGGGTCGCCAGGTCATCCGCGATTCCGAAGCCGAGGGCCGTCTCCAGCGGTTCACCGTCCAGGAGATGGAAGGGCAGGATCGCCAGGACGGTGGGCTGTTCGCGGCTCGCGGGCGGTACATCCGGCATGGCTCCCCGCTGCCGAACTGGTGCGACGAAGCGATAGCCCCGACCCCGCACGGTCTCGATGTATCGGCCCTCCTCGGCGCGATCGCTCAGTGCGCCCCGCAGCTTGTGGGCCGCCTTGGCGAGGCCGAGAGCGAAGTCCACGCGAACTCCGGGCCACAAACGCTCGTGAAGAGCATCGCGAGAGACGATCTCACCGGGCTTCGCGAGCAGTTCCAGCAACAAGCGCAGAGGCAGATCCTGCAAGGGGACCCGCCGGCCCCGTCGCCGCAACTGCTTGCGATCCCGGTCGAGCTCGAAAGGCCCGAACTCCAGGATGTCCGGCCGATCGGTCGTCACGGATGGCTTCCGCGGTCCCCAGCCAAGACTGGGCGGGGGCATCGGGTTGAGGGAAGGCAACGCTCCAAGCTGCTGAACCCAATGATCTTTTCAGGGAAGGAAGAGTTCACCGAAGCCAGCCCCCTGGCGTGCTCTAGTAGGGGCCCGCCAACCCGCACCGAGTTCGCAGCCCGCCACTCTGGTCGGAAGCCTAACAGCTGAGGCGGTCGGCTTTGGAGGTGCAGAATCCCGGGTTGGACGCGGTCTGCGCCAACGATCGTTGGCATGGGAGAATTGCGATGTCGTCTCTGATCGCTCAGTCCCTGCGTGGCGCATTCGTCGGGGTCCTGATGACCTGGAGTCTGCCCCTCACTGCCTACGCAGTGCCGATTCCGCCCCCCGGAGTCTACGCCGAAGCAAGCCTCGAGAATCAGACGGGTCCGATTGCGGGCGGACCGGTCTCGACCAGCGATGGCCAACCCGGCGTGGCCGATGTCAACGTGTTCACCGGCGCGGTGAACGAGGCAAGAGGGCGGGCACGGCTCCCGGGTACCGTTGGAAGCCTCACCCGTCTCGACTCACCGGGAACCGCGGGCGTCGTTCACGGGCGGGCAGAAGCCAGTCAGATCACGAACTGGAAAGCGGTCTGGCGCGGGATCGGCCCGGCGCCGGCCATGGTGGCGATCGATGTCCTGGCGGTGTTCAAAGGCTCACTTGGCGTCAGCATCGGCCCCGCAATCACGTTCGCGGGGCCGGGAGAGCTGGTCGCGTCGGTCCGCGCAGAGCTCAACATCTACGACTCGGCGGGGAGCGTCGTGGCCCATGCCTTCGAAGCCGACGCCGAGCTGGATTTCTTCCGGTTCGTCGAGCTCGGAGTCTTCGGCCCGACGGGTGGCTGGAGTGGCGACTGGACGAGCACCCTCGGCATGTCGGCCACCGGGGGCCGTGCAGAAGTCGATGCCTTCCAGGTGTGCCGCGCAGGGAACGCGTCTTGCGGCACGACCCTCGTACCCGTCGATCAGGTGTTCGGATTCGAGGTGCTCCTCCGGACCGAGGCGCACGCGCTCCCCACCTGGGCGGCCGAGGCGGACTTCCTGGCCAGCCTGGAGGGCACTCCGATGGTCGCGGATCCCAACTTCACCCTGGTCATGGTTCCCGAGGCAGGGCCCTCCACGCTGCTCGGCCTCGTCCTGGTCTGGCTGGGGTTTCGGCGGGCGGGGGCCCGACGAGGCGCGGGTTCTTGAACAGCCGCGTCCCACCCACCGGGAGTTTGAGTCCCTGACAACGCTGGGTCCAGGTGCGGCTCCCGAAGGACATCCATGGAGTTGCCGCCGAGTTGCCGCTTCCCCTCGCCGACCCCTTGCCAGTGTAGAATGGCCCGACATCCGAAAGGGCCCCGCATGGCAACCGCCTCCTCCCGTCGTCGTGGAACTACCAAGCTGGTGAGACGAGTTCGCGCTCTGTGCCTGGTCCTGTCGGCGCTGGTCCCGGCCCATGCGATGGCCGATGGCCGGACCGAGATCAATCAAGTCACGATCGACGCGGCGGGCGGGTTTCCGTTCAGCTTGAGTGCCCCGGGCAGCTACGTCCTGACCGGCGATCTCGTCGTAGCTTCGGACGTCGCGGGTTTCCAGCTCACCGGTGCGGGTCCCCTGGCCATCGACTTCAACGGGTTCTCCCTCACGGGGGCGACGACCTGCGACTCGCGAGGCTGTGTGGCCGGCATCTGGAGCGGCATCCGTGGCGGCGCGGGAATCTCCGCGACCGTCCACGGCGGCACGATCCAGGGCTTCTCGGGGCCCTGCCTCACCCTCGGCTCGCATGCCGAGGTCCGGAACATGAGCGTTCGTTCGTGCGGGCAGGACGGCGTTCGCGTCACGAGCGGTCTGGTCGTCGAGAATCGTGTGGCCGACACCGGGCGGCGCGGCCTCGACCTCGGCGCGGGAGCAGCGTTCGCGCACAATGTCATCTCCGACTTCAACCGTCTTGTCGGTGGCTGGGATGCTGTCGAGGGCGGGCGCGCGACCGGCGGGAACGTCTGCTCCGACGGCAGTTGCGAGGCTTCGGAGCAGGCCTCCTGGGGAGAACGCATCGTCGGGACCGAGCGGTTCGTGCTCGTGATGGACGGCGAAGCGGTTCTCGACCGGGAGACCGACCTCGTCTGGGAGCGGGTCCCGTTGACCGGCCACACGAACGTCTGGCAGGATGCGCTCGCCCACTGCCTGAACCTGCGGCTGGGCGGTCGACTCGGGTGGCGCCTCCCTGCGATCCACGAGCTCGCCACGCTCGTGGATCCAGCCGTGCTCGCGTACCCCACACTCCCGCCTGGACATCCGTTCACGATCGGAGGAGCCGTCGTCTACCGGAGTTCGACGACGAACGTCGGAGACCCGACCTCTGCCTATCACCTGAGTCTCTTCACCCCGGGCGGTGTCAGTTCCTTCCCCAAGAACGGCTTCCAGATTCCCTCGGGCGCGGTGCCCTGGTGCGTACGAGGCGGAGCCCACGGTCTGCTCGATCAATGAGGCGGACTCCAGCGGACGTGCGACTTTGGCCGCTCGATTCTCTGCGGAGCAGCTAGGAGCGGCCCGAACACGGTACCCTCCACCCCCCACGCCTCCGGGGGGATGCGTTCCATGAAAGCCGCGCAGTTCCTCGATGGGTTCAGGCCTTTCCGGCGGGGCGAGATCGCCCTGGCGCGGTACGTGCTCGCCGAGCCGTCCGGCCTTCGGCAGCGCGAGGTGGAGCTGCTTCGCTA
>JAJFJS010000026.1 GCA_021773815.1 Gammaproteobacteria bacterium | reverse complement strand
AAGAAGTAAGGTTAAAAAAGCACGATAAGTAATTATAAAATAAGATAATTATCTTAAAAGCACATACACGGCCCCGGTGCCGCCGTCACGGGGCTGGGCCGAGCAGAACGCCATGACGACGTCGCCGGAACGCAGCCACCGGTTCACGCCCGCCTTGATAACCGGGCCGCGCGGCCCCGATCCCAGTCCCTTGCCGTGAATGACGCGGACGCAGCGTGCGTGACGCACCCGCGCTGCGGCGATGAATGCGTCCAGCGCCGCGCGTGCCTCGTCGAGCTTCATGCCGTGCAGGTCGATTTCACCCTGGATCGCGAACTGGCCGCGCCGAAGCTGACGCATCGTTCGGCGCGTGACGGCCGGCCGGGCGAACAGCAGTACTTCGCCGGATTCGACGTCGGCCGCGTCCGGCTCGTCGGCCAGTGATTCACGCAGCGTGGCCTCATCATCGGCGCGACTGAAGCGGGCATGCGGTTTCGGCTGTGGCGGCCGCGGGTTGGCGCGGCGTTGGCTGACCGGCTTGACCGGGCCGACCGCATCGCGGAATAGCGCGTCTTCGCCGGTCTTGCTATGTTTGTCTTTCTTATCCATGTTTCTTGCACGGGTTCATCTTGAGAATACTGCTTAGTAATGACGACGGCTACCAGGCCGACGGGCTGGCGACGCTTGCGCTATCGCTGCGGGATATGGCCGAGATCGTCATCGTGGCGCCGGACCGGGACCAGAGCGGGGCGAGTCATTCGCTGACGCTGGACAAGCCGTTGCGTGTCGGCCGGACCCGCGAAGGTATGTATTACGTTAACGGGACACCGACCGATTGTGTGCATCTGGCGCTGACCGGCCTGCTCGATGACGAGCCGGACATGGTCGTTGCCGGTATTAACCATGGATCGAATCTCGGTGATGACACGCTGTACTCCGGTACGGTCGCCGCCGCCGCGGAAGGAAGGTTTCTCGGCCTGCCCGCCATCGCGGTGTCGCTCGTCGGTGAAGATCCGCAGCACTTCGACACGGCCGGCCGCGCACTGCGTGAAATAGTGGAGCGTCTGGACCGGCATCCGTTGCCGGCGGACACGACGCTGAACATCAACGTGCCCGATGTCCGCTTCGAGGAGTTGCGGGGTTTTCAGGCGACGCGGCTCGGTTACCGCCATCGCGCCGAGCCGGCAATCGAATCGAAGGACCCGAAAGGCCGGGTCGTGTACTGGGTCGGTCCCGCCGGTAGCGGTCAGGATGCCGGACCGGGAACGGATTTCCATGCGGTCGAGCACGGTTACGTGTCGGTGACGCCGATGCGTTTCGACCTGACCCGGCGGTCTGCGCTCGGGCACCTGGAAGACTGGCTGCTGAAATGACAGATCAGGGACCAGACATCCGCGGTATCGGCATGACGTCGGCGCGCACGCGCGAGCGCCTGGTGCAGCGGCTGGCCGACCACGGTATCAGTGATCTGCGGATACTCGATCGCGTCCGCAGCGTGCCGCGGCACCTGTTCGTCGACGAGGCGCTGCAGAGCCGCGCTTACGAAGACAGCGCGTTGCCGATCGGGCATGGACAGACGATCTCCCAGCCTTACATCGTCGCGTTGATGACCCAGGCATTGCTCGACGGCATCGATCCGGCCAAGCCGCCCGGCAAGGTGCTCGAGGTCGGCACGGGTTGCGGCTATCAGACGGCAATCCTGTCGCCGCTCGTGCGGCGGATCTTCACGATCGAGCGGATCCGGGAACTACTGACCGAGACGCGTGCCCGGCTGGGTGAACTCGGCTACCAGAATATCCGCTATCGCCATGGCGACGGCATGGAGGGCTGGCCCGGCCAGGCGCCGTTCGACGGCATACTCGTCGCCGCCGCACCGGCCGGCATTCCGCAGGCTTTGCTCGACCAGATTGCCGTCGGCGGCCGTCTGATCATCCCGGTCGGCCCGTCCGGCCGCCAGGAGTTGCTGCGTGTCACGCGCACCGAGACCGGCCTGGCGCAGGAAAGCCTGTGCGCCGTCTCGTTCGTGCCGCTGCTCGAGGGCACCGGGTGACCCGGTGGTTCTCCCGACTTCTCGATCGGGTCATCGGCTGGTCCCGGCATCGTCACGCGCCCTGGTACCTCGGCGCGCTGAGCTTTGCCGAATCCTCGTTCTTTCCGATACCGCCCGACGTCATGCTCGCGCCGATGGTGCTGGCGAATCGCGATCGTGCCTGGTCCTTCGCGATGCTGACAACCGTCGCGTCGGTGGTCGGCGGACTGGCCGGTTTCCTGATCGGTATGGTGGCGATTGACTGGGTCACGCCATGGCTGGTCAGGGTGGGCTACAGCGATGAATTTGCAACCGCACAGCGCTGGTTCGGCGCGTGGGGATTCTGGGCCGTGCTCGCCGCGGGCTTTGCACCGATACCTTATAAAGTGTTTACGATTGCGGCCGGGGCGATGTCCATGGCGTTGCTGCCGTTCACCGTCGCCTCGGCAGTCGGACGCGGTGCGCGGTTCTTTCTCGTGGCGGCGCTGATCTTCTGGGGTGGTGAGCCGTTTGAGCGCAACCTGCGGCGCTATGTCGATGTCATCGGCTGGAGTGTCGTCGCGATTATCGTCGTCATTATCGTCGCGCTGCGCTTCTGATCGGTGCAACCGGATGCGTTCGCTGCTGCGAAACCTGAGCCTCATCGCCGCCTGCATGCTTCTGGGCGCATGCAGCAGTGCGTTGCGCTGGGAGCCGGACACGCATGTCGTGCGTGCCGGTGATACCGTCTATTCGATCGCGTTTCAGCACGGGCTGGATCAGCATGAACTGCTGGGCTGGAACCGTCTGGATGCCAACGGCCTGATCTTTCCGGGTCAGCGGCTACGCCTGACGGCGCCGGCCGGCTATGTGCCGAAACGCGCAACGGTCGCGCGACGCACGGCGCCGGCGGCGCGCGGCGGAGCATCGCCACCGGGCCGAGCGGATGCGGTGCGCGTGGACTGGCGGTGGCCGACCGACGGCCAGGTAATCGCCGGTTTCGGCGCCACAGCCAAGACCCAGTCGGGTGTGCATATCAGCGGGCGAATCGGCCAGCCGGTGCGTGCCGCGGCCGGCGGCGAGATTGTGTATGCCGGCAGCGGGCTGCCCGGTTACGGGCAATTGCTGATCATCAAGCATACGCCGGAGTACCTGAGTGCCTACGGACACAACGACAAGTTGCTGGTCGGCGAGGGCGATCGCGTGACTGGCGGGCAACAGATCGCCCGGATGGGCACCGGTCCCGGTCGGCGTGCGCTGCTGCATTTTGAGATTCGCCGCGACGGGCAACCGGTGAATCCGCTGAGTCGGCTGCCGCGGCGTTGATTCCCGTCAACGTACCAGCAATGCGGCGACGACCCGGCGCCGCTCGGCCACCAGCACGTTGAAGGTTCGGCAGGCAGCGCTGGTGTCCATGACTTCGAAGCCGATGCCCCGGCGCATGATTCCGGTGATGACGGCGCCGGGCGGAAAGATCTGTCGGACGCCGGTGCCAAACAGGATGACTTCCGGTTCGGACTCAAGGGCCGGCGCGAAATCCGTTATGCTTAACGCCGTGATACTCGCCGGAGACCAGTTTTCGATGATCGCCTCGGCCGAAACGATGACCGGCGCTGTGAACACGGCATCATTAATGCGCAGTTCGCCGGTGGCAAAAGACCGGATGACATTGCCGCGCGAGTTGTCCCGTTCGATCTGCATGGGCGTCGATACTAGCAGCTTGTTAACGAAGTCTCAGGTGAGTGCGCCCCAAGGGCACTTCCTTCGGGCGCACCCCAAGGGCACTTCCTTCGGGCGCACCCCAAGGGCACTTCCTTTGGGCGCACCCCAAGGGCACTTCCTTCGGGCGCAATGCAAGCATTGTGGGCAAAGCGCAGTGTGCACATCTGTACATGAGCATTGTTCACGAATTCTGAACGCCGGATTGTGGCACCTGAGGGTTGTTCAACAAGCTGCCGGCAGGTGCCGACAAACGCACTCGATAACTTGGGCGGCCGCTCGCGGTTGCTTGCAACGGTCGCACCGCATTTTGCACCGCTGTGCGTTGCCCGAGTCGGCGACGCCTCGACGGCGGCGGGCTATTGGTTTTGCGCGCGTTCCGGTGCCGACGTGACGGCGTCCCGGGCGCCGCGCGAGATTCGTCGTCGACCGGCTCAGTTGCCGGACGGGTTTCCGGCCGACCTGCATCCGGTTCTGCAGCGCGTCTATGCGGCGCGTCATGCCGGCGCCGATGAGTTAGCGCCGGCGCTGTCGCAAATGATTCCGGTCGGTGCGTTCGTCGGTGCGCTGGCCGCGGCCGAGCGCCTGGCGGATGCCCGTGACCGGGGCGAGCGGGTGCTGATCCTCGGTGATTTTGATGCCGACGGCGCCACCGCGACCGCGTTGTGCGTCAGTTGCCTGCGTGCCATGGGCTTCGAGGATGTCGTGTATCTCGTGCCGAATCGCATCGAATTCGGCTACGGCCTGTCGGTGGCGATTGCCGATGAGGCGGCGAAACTGGCGCCCGCCCTGATCGTCACTGTCGATAACGGCATCTCGAGCATCGACGGCGTGCGGCGGGCGCGGCAGCTCGGCATCGATGTCTGCGTCACCGACCATCATCTGCCCGGCGATACGTTGCCTGCCGCATCCGTGATCGCGAACCCGAATTGCGTCGACGAATCATTTCCGGGCAAGCACCTGGCGGGCGTCGGCGTCGCTTTTTATGTGCTGGCCGCGCTCGGGCGCACGCTCGCGGCGCGCGGGCGTATCGATGCCGGCCGTGCCCAGACGATCGTTGCCGGCGGGCTTGACCTCGTCGCGCTCGGCACCGTGGCCGATCTCGTGACGCTGGATTTTAACAATCGCATCCTTGTGGCCGAGGGCCTCGCCCGGATGCGCGCGGGCGCGGCCCGGCCGGGCATCCGGGCGCTGTTCGCCGTCGCCGGGCGGTCGATACAAGGGGCCTGCGCCGCCGACCTAGGGTACGCCGTCGCGCCGCGGTTGAATGCGGCCGGCCGGCTGACCGACATGTCGATGGGCATCGATTGCCTGTTGGCCGAAGACGATCAAAAGGCCGTTCGGCTCGCCGCGAAACTCGACGCGCTGAATGTCGAGCGCCGTGATTTACAGGCGAAGATGGAAGCCGAGGCGCGGGTGTATGTTGCGGCGGCGACGCGCGGCCTCGGTGCGGCGCGTGACGATGCCTATTGCCTGTTCGATGCCGGCTGGCACGAAGGTGTCGTCGGGCTCGTCGCGTCGCGGGTCAAGGACCAGGTCGGCCGGCCGGTGGTTGCGTTCGCGCCCGCCGATCGGCCCGGGATGCTCAAAGGATCGGCACGGTCGATTGACGGCGTGCATATCCGCGATGTCGTCGCCGCGGTTGCCGCGCGCCATCCGGATCTTATCGGCACGTTCGGCGGTCACGCGATGGCGGCCGGGCTGACGCTCGACGCGCAGCGCCTCGATGCGTTTCGCGACGCGTTTACGCACGAGGTCGCACGGCACAAGGACGCGTTGGCCGGTCCGGATCTGCTCTGGACCGACGGTGAATTGGCCGGCGGGGATATCGGACTCGATCTTGCCGAGACCTTGCGAAACGGCGGGCCGTGGGGGCAGGGGTTTCCGGAGCCAATGTTCGAAAATGTCTTCGAAGTCGTTGATCATCGCGTGTTGAAGGCCGCGCATATGAAACTCAGCGTCTGTCATCCGGACCGACCCGGCGTGACCGATGCCATTGCGTTCAACCAGCCGGATCTGCCGGCCGGCTTCGATGGATCCGCGATGCGGATCATCTACCGACTCGACATCAACGAGTACCGGGCGCGACGGTCGGCGCAACTAGTTGTGGAACACATGCAATCCGCATAGGATAGCCGCGCCCCGGGGACAACATCGGATCCACCATGGAAACCAATCAGATCAAGGCCAATATCAAGGATTTGCAAGAGCGAAGCCGTGCCTTAAGGGGGTATCTTTGACTTCGATGAAAAGAAAAACCGCCTGGCCGAAGTCGCGAAAGAACTCGAAAATCCGGATATCTGGAACGATCCGGCCCGCGCCGAGGGGCTCGGCCGGGAACGTGCGCGACTCGAGCTCGTCACCGAGCGCCTCGAACGGGTAACGCGGGTGCTGGCCGAGTCGGCCGAATTGCTGGAGATGGCCGTCGCGGAGCAGGATGAGTCGACGCTGACCGAGGTCGAAGCGGATGTCACGCTCGTCGAGAGTGATATCGAGGCACTCGAGTTTCAGCGCATGTTCAGCGGTAAGGCCGATGCGTCGAATGCATTCGTCGACATCCAGGCCGGCTCCGGCGGTACCGAGGCACAGGACTGGGCCGAGATGCTGTTGCGCATGTATCTGAAATGGGCCGAGGCCAGCGGATTCGATGTCGAATTGATCGAGGCCTCGCCCGGCGAGGTGGCCGGTATCAAGAGTGCGACCGTGCATATTGTCGGCGACTATGCCTACGGCTGGCTGCGTACCGAGACCGGTGTGCATCGTCTTGTGCGCAAGTCGCCATTCGATTCGGGCAACCGTCGCCACACGTCGTTTGCCGCCATCTTCGTGTCGCCGGAAGTGGACGATGACTTCGATATCGAGATCAATCCGGCCGAGCTGCGCATCGACGTCTACCGGGCGAGCGGGGCGGGCGGGCAGCACGTCAACCGGACCGAGTCGGCCGTGCGTATCACCCATCTGCCGACCAATACCGTCGTGCAGTGTCAGAACGATCGCTCGCAACACAAGAACAAGGCGACGGCGATGAAGCAGTTGCGTTCGAAGCTCTACGAACTCGAAGAGCAGAGGCGTCGCGCCGAGGCGCAGCAGGTCGAGGAGACGAAATCCGACATCGGCTGGGGTAGTCAGATTCGCTCTTACGTGCTTGACCAGTCGCGGATCAAGGATTTGCGCACCGGCGTCGAAACCGGCAACACGGATGCCGTGCTGAACGGCGATCTGAATCGTTTTATCGAAGAAAGTCTGAAACAAGGTCTGTAAATGAACGACAGTCGGTCAAAATCCAACGATTCCGAACATCGGTTGATTGCCGAACGTCGCGGCAAACTGGACGAACTGCGCGCGGCCGGTTTTGCATTTCCCAATGGCCGACGCAGGAATGCCCTCGCGGGACAGCTCGCCAGGACGTACGCGGAACATTCGGCCGACGCACTCGACGGCGAGGCGATCGAGGTGCAGATCGGCGGTCGGCTGATGGCCAAGCGGGTAATGGGCAAGGCCAGTTTCGCCAAAGTGCAGGATCGGTCCGGCCAGATCCAGATTTTCGTGCAGCGAGACACGGTTTCCGCCGATGTCTACCAGGGTTTCAAGCGCTGGGATCTGGGCGACATCGTCTGGGTGCGGGGTACGGTCTTTCGGACCAAGACCGGAGAGCTGTCGATCAAGGCCGCCGAGATCGATCTGCTGACCAAGTCACTGCGCCCCTTGCCGGAGAAATTCCACGGGCTCACGGATCAGGAAATGCGCTATCGGCAGCGCTATGTCGATCTGATCATGAACGAGGACACGCGAAATATTTTCCTCGTGCGCACTCGCGCCGTGCAATACGTTCGCTCGTATCTGGATGCGATGGATTTTATCGAAGTCGAGACGCCGATGATGCAGCCGATACCCGGTGGCGCCGTGGCCCGGCCGTTTATCACGCACCACAATGCGCTGGATCGCGATCTGTACCTGCGAATCGCGCCCGAACTGTATCTGAAGCGCCTCGTCGTCGGGGGGTTCGAACGCGTGTACGAGATCAACCGCAGCTTTCGCAATGAGGGGATTTCGGCGCGCCACAATCCCGAGTTCACAATGCTCGAATTGTATATGGCCTACGCAGACTACGAGGTTCTGATCGATCTGACCGAAAACCTGGTGCGGAGCCTGGCCGCATCGCTGTTCGAGGACCAGGTTATCACTTATCAGGCACAGTCCTATGACCTGTCGCAGCCGTTTCGGCGGCTCAGCGTGATCGAGGCCGTCGCCGAGTTCAATCCAACGCTCGATGCCGACCGGTTGCGGGATGCCGACTACCTGGCGACGGTCTGCGACGACCTGGGGATTGCCACGGAAGATCGTTACGGCGCCGGCAAGCTGCTGATCGAAATATTCGAGAAAACAGTCGAGGACCGGCTGCTGGAGCCGACGTTTATTACCGGGTATCCGGCCGAGGTGTCGCCGCTGGCAAGGCGTTCGGACGACGATCAATGGCTCACGGATCGCTTTGAGTTGTTTATCGCGGGACGGGAACTGGCCAATGGATTTTCCGAGCTCAATGATTCGGAGGATCAGGCTGCCCGGTTTCGCGCTCAGGCTGAGCAGAAAGATGCCGGCGACAACGAGGCGATGTTCTACGACGAGGACTACATCACGGCGCTGGAATACGGCATGCCGCCAACGGCCGGCCTGGGCGTAGGTATCGATCGGCTTGTGATGTTCCTGACCGACAGCCCGTCGATCCGTGACGTGCTGTTGTTCCCGCACATGCGTGACGCCTGACGAGCGGCCGCCGGGGCATCAGGCCGGCCGGTGAGATCGTCGGGTTAACTCAGCCCGTCGAGCGGTTCGTAGGTAAACTTCTGGCCGCCGATCGCGGCCTCGTACATGAAGCCACCTTTGGCCAGCGTAAAGATCGCCATGTCAGCGGACCATTGCCCGTGTGAATCGCTGTCTTCGCTGCGTGATTCGTTGCGCCCCGCCGAGATTCCGGTCGTGCCGGCCCGGGCGCTGACGCCGAGCGTGATCGCAACGGCAGAAGCTTCGGCGCCGAACTCGAAGCTGCCGTTGGTGAACCGCTCGTAGGCGGCCTCGTTGCGGAAAAAGACGATCTGGCTGAAGGCCTGCCCGCCGATCTGGAAGCCGACGCTGATCTGGGTCATGGCGGTGCGGCCGACAATGTCGCCCTTGCGGTAGACGCGGCCCTTGCCGTGCGCCGCGCCGATGCCGAACCCGCCCTTGCCGATATGCGGAAATATTGCGTAACCGTAAGCTTCGTCGAAGAAGGGTGCCGTACCTGATGCGGCGCGAAACCGCTCCAGCGTGGCAGCGAACGGATCGGCCCACGCGTTGACCGACAGCAGCGCCGCGGCGAGCATGAGTATTAGTTGTTTCGGCATATCCGGCCTCCCGGGTATCCGCGATGGGAATGCCAACAGTACGGCCAGGTTGCCTGCGCGTCTGTGACGGATTCGACAGGTGGAGTCGATGCCCGCCGTGACCCGTGCGTGCCGGTTGTCGGCATTATGTTGTCTGCCGGTATTCGGCCGTCGTCGGCGTGCCGAAGCTGCGCTGCATTCTGCGTCGCCGGCCCGCGCCGACCGCGCACAGCAGCAACAGCCCGATGATGCCGGTGGCCGAGCCTGATGAACTGCCGGCCGCGACGTTCGCATTCTGTGTGTCGTCGTCGACCGGATCCGGTGTCGGATTCGGGGCCGGGTCCGGAGCGGGCTCCGGGTCTGGGGCGGGAGGCGAGGTGACCGTCACCGTGACGGATGCCGTGGTTGGCGGGCCCGCGCTCGTTGCACAGGTTAGCGTGAACGTGGCGTCGGCGGCCAGCGGACCGACGGATTCGCTGCCGCCGGTTGCCTTGGGTCCGGCCCAATCGCCGCCGGCAGCGCAGCTGACGGCATTCTGGGTCGACCAGCGCAGCATCGTCGTCCCCCCGGTAGCGACTTCGCCGTCGTCCGCCGTCAGCGTGACCGTGGCGCTGACGACTGCATCCTTGAAGCCGGCCGTCACGCGCCAGCCGGGATTGGCCGGTCCGCTCCAGTCATAGGCGCCGGCATCGATCGCGCCGGTCCGCGTCGCGGCGTTGAAATCGTCGCTGGCCGCGTGGCCGGCGTTACCGGCGCCGATCAGCGGCGAGTCGGCGGCGGGATAGACGACACGGTTCGCCGCGTCGATGAAATCCTGGGCCAGTGAACGTCCCGTGACGTATCCGCTCGACGGGAAGGCGGGCGGTGTGGATTCAAAGACGTTGCCGCTGACCGTCACGCCCGACAGCGAGCCGATGGAGAAGTTGGCGCCGGCACAATAAACGGCATTATTGGCAAAGACCATGTTCGTCTTGTCTGCCCAGCCGTTCAGTCGCAGGCATGTGTTGCCGCCGACGATCGTGTTATGGACAAACTGCAGGTTGTCCGGACTGACGCCGTTATGCGACTGCGAGTTAATGCCGTCGCCGCCGTTGCCGAAGATCAGGTTATTTTGTACCAGCGCATCGGCCGCTACCTGTATGCCGGCATCGGCGCAGCTCCAGACGACGTTACGCTCGACGATATTCTGACCGTTGCCGCCGGCGCCGTACAAAATGATGCACGGGTAGCGCGTGTCGTGGATGACGTTGTCACGGATGATATTCGAATGCGAGTTCTTCTTGATCTCGATGCCATCGCCCTGATCGGCGTTGTTCGTGTGATGAATGTAGTTCTGCTCGATGATTGAATCGCGGACCGTGCAGCTGCCGTCATGGCAGCCGATGTACATGCCTTCGCCGGTACCCTTGGTGTCGTAGATCTCGTTTCCTCGCGCGACGATATGGTCCATGCTGCTGCGGAAATTGATGCCGACTGCGACATCATGGATGACGTTGTCTTCGATGGTGATATGCGACGGGTTGCTGTTGAGATTGATTCCGTCGGCGCCCCCGATGCCCGGCGACGTGATTTCCAGCCCGCTTAACGTCAGCCAGGTTGCGCCCGAGATATCGATCGTATTGTGTCCGGAGGTGATCAGCCGGATACGCGGGCGCACCTCACCCTCGGCGCCGCGAATGACGACCGGAGCTTGTGCCGTGCCGCGCACCGAGATGCCGATCCGGCTCGTGTGTGTGTACTCACCGGCATGCACGATCAGCGTGTCGCCAGGATTCAGATTTTCGGCGGCGCTTTCGAAGCTGTCGCCGGGATAGATTTCAATGACGGCCGCCGGCGCCGGCAATGCCATGCCGACGGCAACGGCCAGGCCGAAGAGGAGCTTCCTAATCATGGTCGCAGGATCCGCAAAACAACAACGCGCGAACCCTATCGTCTGCGGTCGCTGGTGTATACCTTGCACTGCACGGAACGTGTTTGCTGCAGCGTGCTAAGTCGCCGCTGCCGGGCGGCTGCCGATGGGCAGTGACGCGCCGGCCGACTTATGTGAATTCGGCGGATGTGTTTACCAAACTGATGGCCGCGTGACGTTTGACGCTGCGCTGCGCGATGTTTATCCGTCGATGTCTTCGCTGTTGTCCCCGCCGAAATCGTAGGGCAGGGGCCGGTCGGTCAGCGCGATGGACCGCGCCTCGTTGCCATACCATGGGCCGGCGGCGGCCGCGATCGGGAGCACGGCGAGCATTTCAGTATGCGCGTCGCAGGCGACGGACAATGCAATCCTGCCGGTCGCCTGATCGGGGCCGTAGATGATTGCCCCTGGCATCGGCGGCAAAGCTTCGGCAACCGCGGTGGTCAATCGATACATACGGCGCTTGATGCGCCCAAGATTCTGTGTGCGGGCAACGATCTCCTGGCCGACGTAGCAGCCCTTGGAAAAGCTGATGGCGCCGATGCGATCCAGGTTCAGCATCTGGGGAACGAACAACTCCTGGGTGTCGGCGACGATGAACGGCAGGCCGGCGCGGATGGATGCTGCCGTCCAGTCGTCATCGCCGTCCGAATCGACGCCGGCGGATTCGGCGGCCGGACCCATCAGCCAGGCGCGGTCGGGATCGCCGGCGACGCGGGTAACGCAACTGCCGTCGGGTAGATTTACCGGTCGGTTGGTGAGCGGCACGGAGATATCGGCGACGGTGATCGCGTCCCGTCCGGCGATGCCGAACAGTCCTGCCACCGGTACTGCGGATTTCCCGATCTTGACATTTGCCCGCAGTTTGAACATGTCGAGGCGACGCGCCACCGGGTCAATGATATTGGTCGGCAAAGGCCACCAGATCGCGTCACCGACAACCATCATCTGGCCACAGGCAAGCAGGCGGCCCTTGGCCGAAGCCCAGCCGGTATGGGCGGTTCCGGCGCTTTCGAGTACGCCGACGTCCTGCGTCAACTGGCCCTGCAGGAATTCGGCACGGTCCGGACCTTCAATGACGAGCACTCCGAATCGTTTGAGGCGGACGGTCGATGTCTCGACCGATGGGTCTGCTGTGGTCAACGGAGGCCTTCCTGGCGTGCTGAAAAGATGTATTCATTCTGGCACACTACCGCGCATGCCAGTACCCGGTTCGACCTCGAAACAGCCCGCAGCGCCCGGAATTTCCGTGACGGATGCCGCCGTTCAACCGGCCGAACCCGACGGCGACCCGGGCGCTTGTTCCGTGAAGGATGTCCGGCCGCGGGAGCTGGGAGGCCCGGCAGGTCCTGACCCGACCCGTTACGGCGACTGGGAACGCAAGGGACGCTGCATTGATTTCTAGCAACCTGTCGTAAGGATTGGAGTCGGCGCGTCCGGTTTTCGCCGCAGGATCGTGGCGTCGAAAGATGTGCAACGGACCGGCGGTCGCGGCCTTTAAAGCCATCAAGTCATCAACGCCCGTGCCGGCGCGTCCGTCTCCGGCACAGCAGATGAGCTTGGTCGGGTATTCGATACGGACAAGGAATGGTGAGGAAGTAGCTCATGGATCGTCGTGACCGACCGATGTCGCCGCATCTGAGCGTATATGGCTGGTATATCAGCAACGGCCTGTCGATCATCCATCGTATGACCGGTTTCGCCCTGTCCGTCGGGGCATTCGCACTCGTCGGCTGGCTCGTTTCCATCGCGGCCGGCTATGACGCCTATTCCGCCGTCGGCAGTCTCTACGGCAGTGTCATCGGCAATCTTGCCTTGTTCGGCTGGTCATTTTGTTTTTTCTATCACCTGTGTAACGGCGTTCGTCACCTGTGCTGGGACATCGGCAAGGGATTCGACCAGCAGGCAGCACGCCGCAGCGGCATGCTGGTCGTTGCCATTGCGCTCATTTTGACCGCCATGCTGTGGACACTGGTCCTGGCTGGCTGAAGAGGATAATTCATGAGTCTCGAAACCCCGTTGGGCAAGGCGCTCGGTCACGGTTCGGCCAGGGCCGGCACCGAGCACTGGCTGGCGCAGCGCCTGACCGCCATCGCCCTGATACCGCTGGGCTTGTGGTTTGTCTTTGCGCTCGTTCCGCTCCAGCACGGTGACCACAACGCGATCGCCAACTGGGTCGCCGAGCCGCTGAACGCGGTGCTGTTGATTCTGCTGGTCATTGCGCTGGTCTATCACTCGATGCTCGGCCTGCAGGTCATCGTCGAGGACTACGTTCATGGCGCACTCGGGCATACAGCGCTGATCACCGTCAAGTTCGTGCATATCATTCTGGCGGTGGCCGGCATCTACGCCGTCGTCGTGACAGCTCTGGGAGTGGGTCGATGACCGGTGATTACGCTTTTATCGATCACACCTATGATGTCGTCGTCGTCGGTGCGGGTGGGGCCGGTTTGCGGGCGACATTTGGCCTCGCCGAGGCGGGGTTGAGCACGGCGTGCATCACGAAGGTCTTTCCGACCCGCAGCCACACGGTGGCCGCGCAGGGCGGCATCAGCGCCGCGCTCGGCAATATGGGTGAGGACGACTGGCGCTGGCACATGTACGACACCGTCAAGGGGTCCGACTGGCTCGGCGATCAGGACGCGATCGAATACATGTGCAAGGAAGCGCCCGACGCGATCATCGAACTGGAGCACTACGGTGTGCCGTTCTCGCGGACCGAGGAAGGCAAGATCTATCAGCGGCCGTTCGGCGGCATGACGACGCGGTTCGGCGAGGGGACGGCGCAACGCACCTGTGCGGCCGCCGATCGTACCGGGCACGCGATGTTGCATACGCTGTATCAGCAATCGTTGAAGCACGATGCGACATTTTTCATCGAATATTTCGCCATTGACCTGATCATGGAAGACGGCGAATGCCGCGGTGTCGTCGCGATGGACCTGGCGGAAGGTACCATCCATCGCTTCCGGGCTCGCCGCGTGATTCTCGCGACGGGCGGCTACGGCAGGGTCTATTTCTCGTGTACGTCGGCGCATACCTGCACCGGGGATGGCAACGGCATGGTCTTGCGTGCGGGGCTGCCGCTGCAGGATATGGAGTTTATCCAGTTTCACCCGACCGGAATCTATGGCGCGGGTTGCCTGATTACCGAGGGGGCGCGCGGCGAGGGCGGCTACCTGACCAATAGCGACGGCGAGCGCTTCATGGAGCGCTATGCGCCGAATGCGAAGGACCTGGCGTCAAGAGATGTCGTCAGTCGGGCGATGACCGTCGAGATTCGTGAAGGTCGGGGCGTCGGTGCGCACGCGGATCATCTCCACCTGCATCTGGAACACCTCGGTCCGGAAGTCATCGAGGAACGGTTGCCCGGTATTGCCGAGTCGTCGCGCATTTTTGCGGGTGTCGATGTCACGAAAGAACCGATCCCGGTATTGCCGACCGCTCACTACAATATGGGTGGGATCCCTGCGAACCGGCACGGCGAAGTGTTGACGCTGGACGCCGACGGCAGCGATCGGGTGGTGCCGGGATTGATGGCAGTGGGCGAGGCCGCCTGTGTATCCGTACACGGTGCGAATCGCCTCGGCTCGAATTCATTGCTCGATCTTGTCGTTTTCGGCCGCGCGGCCGCGCAGCGATGCGCGCAGGAGATTGATACCAGCGGGCGCCAAAGGCCGCTGGCTGCCGACGCGGGTGCTACGGCGATTGAGCGCCTCGATCGCTTGCGTCATGCGAACGGGTCACGATCCACTGCTCAGATCAGGCTCGAGATGCAGCGGACCATGCAAAGCCATGCGCCTGTCTACAGGACTGAATCGGTATTAAAGGAAGGGATTAATAAACTTTCAAAAACCCTTGAATCATTTAAGGATGTCAAGGTTCATGACCGTGGTCTGATCTGGAATACGGACCTGATCGAAACCCTCGAGCTCGACAACCTGCTGTTGCAGGCGACGGCGGCCATTCACTCGGCCGCGAATCGCAAGGAGAGCCGCGGTGCCCAGGCTCGCGAAGACTATCCGGACCGCGATGACGTGAACTGGATGAAACATACCCTGTCGTGGGTGGACGCACAGGGCGGGGTCCGGTTCGAGTATCGTCCGGTGCACCTTGAGACCTTAACCGACGAGGTGGAAACCGTGCCGCCCAAGGCGCGGGTTTACTAAATTATTCTGGAATCTTTAGGACGAGGCTGATCCATGGCCCAATTCATTCTGCCGCCTAATTCCCGGGTCGGAAAGGGCGAGACCCATGCTGCGCCCGCGGACGCGAAAAACGTGCGCAGGTTCGACGTTTATCGTTACGACCCGGACACCGGCGAGAACCCGCGTCTGGACAGCTATAACATCGATGTCGACGATTGCGGGCCGATGATTCTCGATGCGTTGATCAAAATAAAGAACGAGGTCGATCCGACGCTGACCTTCCGCCGCTCGTGTCGCGAGGGCATCTGCGGGTCGTGTGCGATGAATATTGACGGCGCCAATACGCTCGCGTGTACGCTCGCGATCGATGACGTCAAGGGCGATGTCAGCGTCTACCCGCTGCCGCACATGTCCGTCGTCAAGGATCTCGTGCCGGACCTGACTCACTTCTATGCGCAATACGCGTCGATCAAGCCGTGGCTGCAAACGCGTTCGCCGGCGCCGCCGGACAGCGAACGGCTGCAGTCGAAAGAAGAGCAGGAACTGATCAATTCCCCTTCGGCGTGCATTCTGTGCGCCTGTTGCTCGACGAGTTGCCCGAGTTACTGGTGGAACAGCGATCGATATCTCGGCCCGGCCGTGTTGCTCGCCGCATACCGCTGGCTCGTCGACTCGCGCGATGAAGCAACGGGCGAGCGGCTCGATGATCTCGAGGATCCGTTCCGCCTGTATCGCTGCCATACGATCATGAACTGCACGTATGCGTGCCCCAAGGATTTGAACCCGGCCAAAGCCATCGGCGAAATCAAGCAGATGCTTACGGCGCGCCGGATGTAGATGGCGGTCGGGTCTGACACCGATGTTGTCGCCCGGCGGCGCGCAACCATGGGCGGTTGACCGGGTGTTGCATTCAGGCCAGCGCGAATGGCGCTGCCGGCGGGGTATGCGGGAACTCGATGTCGTGTTGCTGCGCTACCTGGCGCAGGATTTCGACGGGGCACCGGATGCGGAACGAGCGGCGTTTGATACGCTCTTATCCCTGCAGGATCCCGATATTCTCGACTTGCTGACCGGCCGTGTGATTGCCGACGATGCCGATTTGCGTCATGTCCTCAAACGGCTTCATGCAAATCC
Organism: Gammaproteobacteria bacterium; assembly: GCA_021773815.1. Lineage (GTDB taxonomy): Bacteria > Pseudomonadota > Gammaproteobacteria > Steroidobacterales > SMWD01. The sequence goes on along the minus strand of JAJFJS010000026.1, from coordinate 128,011 downwards.
TCGATCTGCGGATCTTTAGCTTGCCGCGGCTACTGAGACTCGGCCAGCCGCCTGGCCGGCGCGTGGTCCGGGCCGTTGCCGGGCCGGATGGCGGCTGGTGCGTGACCACCGCCGACGGCCGCGATCATCCGGCGCAACTGACCGGCAGTTGGACCGTCGCCGACGGCGCGTGCATCGGGCTGCAATTGCGGGCTGCCGACCAGCGCCGCCTCGTCGCGTGGACGAGCGTCCGGCTCCAGACCGACACGGTCGGCCGGCGACTGCTCGCGCGGCTGCGATGGCCGCTGCGCGTTCCTGCTGCATTCGCGTAAAATGCCGGTGCAACCCGGCATTCCGCCCATGGAGGCGTCGTGATCGATTTCTGTGACCCGGATCCGCAATTTGGCATAAGCCGGCGAACTTTCACGGTTCGAGCCAGTCTATGCCCTAGACGGATACCCGTGCTGCACTTGGCGCATGGTCGACGGCATGTCCGATAAGTCCGACGACCAGCGGCTCGTTGAGCGCGTTCGGGGTGGCGACAGGCAGGCTTTCGACGTGCTGGTGCTCAAGTACCAGCACCGGATTATCAAGCTGGTCATGCGGTACGTCCGCGACCCGTCGGAGGCGCTGGATGTGACGCAGGAAGCGTTTATTAAAGCGTACCGGGCCATGCCGAAATTCCGCGGTGACAGCGCGTTCTATACGTGGCTTTACAGGATTGCGATCAATACGGCGAAGAATCACATCGTGGCGATGAAGCGCCGGCCGATGGAGTATGACCTGGATCTCCAGGAATCGGGTGGCTACGCGACGAACGTGCATTTGCATGAGACGGATTCGCCGGATCGCATTGCGCAGCGCGAAGAACTGCGTGACGCGCTGCAGGCGTCGATTGATGCGCTGCCCGAGGAACTGCGGGTGGCGATCGTGTTGCGCGAGATCGAAGGCATGAGTTATGACGAGATCGCTACGGCGATGAATTGTCCGATCGGTACGGTCCGTTCACGGATATTCCGTGCCCGGGACGCCATCGACACAGCCATCCGGGGGCTGGTCGACGGAGAGGATCAAGGCCCGGGGGTATCGAGAAAATGACCCGGTTTATTGATGAACAGTTGTCTGCATTGCTGGACGGAGAATTACCCGCCGAGCAGGAATCGTTGTTGCTGCGCCGGCTCGGACGGGAGCCCGGGAGCCGCGAGACGCTGGCCCGCTATGGCCTGATTGGCGAGATGCTGCGGGATCCTGGCGCCGGATCGTCCGGCCTGGCGATCAGCAAGCGTGTGTCGGCGGCGCTGGCTGCCGAGGTTGCGCCGCAATCCGCTGCGGGTTCGCCGGAATCGCTGTCGGCCGGACCGGGGCTGGTCGGTGCGGGCATCGCCGCCGGAATCGCGCTGGTCGTCATCTTTAACCTTGCCGATATCACCGGCGCGACGCGGCTCATCGACCGAAACGCATCGGCACGTGCCACGGCGGCCACTCACGACGATCATGCAACTGCCGGCTCGGCGCGCATGACGCGTTACCTGGTCTCGCATTCACGCTATGCCAACACCGCTTCGCGTCAACTCGTCGATTCCCATTTCGCGATGGCGTCGGCGGTCCCGGCCGTATGGACGCAACATGACTGACGCGCGGCGGGGTATCGGGTTGTGCCTCCGGTCCTTCGTTGCACTCGTGTCGCTGTCGTGGGTCCTCGGCGCTGCGGCGCAATCGGCAGACGACTGGCTCGAGCGGATGGTGCGTGCGGACAGCCTGATCAATTACCAGGGCACGCTCGTGCACATGTGCGGGGGCAAGATGGATACCGTGCAGATCGTCCATCGCGTCGATGACGGGCGGGTCACCGAGCGGATCACAGCCAGGACATCGGGCGGACGGCAGATCATCCGCAACGCCGACGAGGTCATGTGCATTCTGCCGGACCAGAAAAAGGTCATGGTGGAACACGGCGCTGCGTCATCGGCGATTGCCGCGCATATCGCGAATTTTCCGAGTTTTTCGGGGATCGATTCGGCACTGTACGAAACTGCATTGCTCGGATCGGACCGGGTTGCCGAGCAGGACACGATCATGCTCGCTATCCGGCCCGTCGACGAACATCGATTCGGTTACCGGCTGTGGCTGGATCGTCGCACGGCCTTGCCGCTGAAATTTGAGCTCGTTGATGCCGCCGGTCAGGGGCTCGAACAGGGGATGTTTACCGAGATCCGGTTTTCCGAATCGATCCCCGCACAGGCGGTCGAGCCGACGATCGCTACCGAGGCGTTCGAGTGGCAGCGCAGCGCCACCGTTACCGGCGCCGCGACGGCGGCCACACAAAGCCCGGCTTCGCCGAACTGGCGCGTCGGATTGTTGCCGCCGGGATTCGAACTGGCCCATGCGGAGTCGATGCAGACCGATGGCGCCGCCCCGATGGAGCAGCTGGTGTTTTCGGATGGCCTGGCGACGATTTCGGTATTCATCGAGGCCGACGTTGCAGATGCCGCCGACATCGAGGGTGAATCGCATATCGGCGCGACCCATGCGATGTCGACGATCGTCGACGGTTACCTGATCACGGCCATGGGCGGGGTTCCGCCCGGGACCGTGCGAATGGTCGCGATGTCCGTCGCGCGACGCTGACGACTGACGCCGTGGACCAACGGTTCGTTTCCCGGGACGGCACGGTCGTCGCCTGCGACGACGCGGGTGTGCATATTGAATTTGCCACGCTGTCCGGCTGCTCGGCCTGTGCCGGCGGCGGCGGTTGCGGACTGGCGCCAGTGGCCGGTTTCGTCGGCGGGCGCCGCAGCGAACGGCTGTCCGTCGAGCGGGGCGGCCAGCAGCCGCGGGTCGCGCCCGGCGATCGTGTCCGCGTCGGGATTCACGGCGGGCGTTTCCTGCAACTTGTGTGGTGGACTTTTGCACTGCCGCTGCTCGGCGTGGCCGGCGGCGCCGTGGTGGCCACGATCTGGGCGCCGCAAAGCGGCGATGCCGGGGCGCTGTTCGGTGCCCTGGTCGGCGGCGTGGCGGCCGGCGGGCTGCTGCAGGCCGTGACCCGGCGCCGGTCGCCGTCCTGGCTCGGCATGCAGATCACGCGTTTATCGTGATGCCATGGTGACGCCAGCGTGACGCCGGGGGTCGAATTCATCGTCTACAGCCGCCGGGGCTGCCACCTGTGCGAGGTGTTGCTCGGGGAACTCGAGCCGCTAATCCGCGGGCGTGCCCGGATCACCGTGCGTGACGTTGACGATCGTGCCGAATGGCGCGCGGCGTATGGCGAACGGGTACCCGTCGTGCTTTGTGACGGGGAGGACATTTGCCAGTACAATCTCGACCGTCAGGCCGTGCTGAACAGGATCGCCGCAGGCTGACCGGCACGTCAGCCCGAGCAGTGCAAACAGGGGATCGGACCCCGTTCGGTCGAACGTTCAACCGTAATTTATTTCCACAGCGTCGTTGCGGGGTCAGGCCCCATATGCGGGTCTTTTTCATGCGCAATATTCGCAATTTCTCGATCATCGCCCATATCGATCACGGCAAATCGACGCTGGCCGATCTGTTGATCGAAATGTGCGGCGGGCTCGAACACCGCGAGATGTCGGCCCAGGTTCTCGATTCAATGGACATCGAACGCGAGCGTGGCATTACGATCAAGGCGCAGACCGTATCGCTGAACTATGTGGCGCGCGATGGCCAGACGTATCAGCTAAATTTTATCGATACGCCGGGTCATGTCGACTTTTCCTATGAGGTATCGCGCTCGCTGGCGGCCTGCGAGGGCGCGCTGCTCGTCGTCGATGCCGCCCAGAGCGTCGAGGCGCAGAGTATCGCCAATTGTTATACGGCGGTCGAACAGGGTCTGGAAATCGTACCGGTTATCAACAAGATCGACCTGCCGTCTGCCGACCCCGAACGCGTGCGCAGGGATATCGAGGAAATCATCGGCCTGGATACCACGGACTGCGCGCTGGTCAGTGCGAAGACCGGGCAGGGCATGGAGGAATTGCTGGAGGTACTCGTCGCGCGTATACCACCGCCGGCGGGATGTGAGGAAGGCCCGCTGCAGGCGTTGATTATCGATTCCTGGTTCGATAATTACGTGGGGGTCGTTTCATTGATCCGCATCGTCAACGGCCGGTTGCCCGCGCGGAGCAAGGTTACGGTCATGTCGACGGGCGATAACTTTGTCGTTAGCGATGTCGGCGTGTTTACGCCGAAGATGACGAGTCGTCCCGCGCTCGAGACAGGTGATGTCGGTTATCTCGTCGCCGGCATCAAGGTGATTGACGGCGCCCCGGTCGGCGACACGATCACGCTGGCCGAGGCGCCGGCAGCGCAGGCGCTCAAGGGCTTCCGCCCGATCAATCCACGCGTGTTCGCGGGCATGTTCCCGGTGCAGTCGGACCAGTTCGAACTCTTTCGCGATGCCCTGCAAAAGCTGCGCCTGAACGATGCAGCGCTGCATTTCGAGCCGGAATCATCGGCGGCTCTCGGCTTCGGATTTCGCTGCGGCTTTCTCGGCATGCTGCATATGGAGATCGTGCAGGAAAGAATCGAGCGCGAGTACGGAATCATGATTATTACGACTGCGCCGACCGTTGCCTTCGAGGTCGAGATGCATTCGGGCGAAGTGCGGCAGATTGATAATCCGTTTCTGCTGCCGTCGGCCGGCGAGGTCAACGAGATTCGCGAGCCCTATATTCATGCGAGTCTGCTCGTGCCCCCGGGATATCTCGGGCCGGTGATCCAGCTCTGCGTGGCCAAACGCGGTGTGCAGAAACGTATGGAATACCTGGGTTCTCAGGTCGCGCTCGAATATGAACTGCCGATGGCTGAGGTCGTGCTGGATTTCTTCGACCGGCTGAAGTCGGTCAGCCGCGGGCATGCATCGTTCGACTACCGTTTCTCACGGTTTGTCGTTGGTGATCTCGTCAAGCTGGATGTGCTGATCAACAAGGAACGGGTCGATGCGCTGTCGTTGATTGTGCACCGGGATTCGGCACGGCGCCGTGGACGCGATCTCGTGGAGAAACTCAAAGAACTCATTCCCCGGCAGATGTTTTCGATCCCGATTCAGGCCGCCATCGGCGGCGATATCGTGGCGCGCGCCGATATCAAGGCTTACCGCAAGGATGTCACGGCAAAGCTGTACGGCGGCGATGTCACGCGCAAGAGAAAATTGCTCGAGAAGCAGAAGGCTGGTAAGAAGAGGATGAAGCAGTTGGGCAGCGTCGAAATCCCGCAGGAAGCGTTTCTGGCGGTCCTGAAGGTCGGCAGCGACTGACGGGGATCCGGGCGCCTGCGCGGCTCGAGTAACCACTAAACAGGAATACCGATGCCAATAGATTTTTCCCTGATTCTGGTCGTGGCGACCACGCTGTGTGGCGTCGTCTGGGCGCTGGATGCGTGGTGGTGGGGACGGGGCCGCGATGCGGCCGCGTCATCGACGGGGGCGCCGATCAAGGAGCCGGTGATCGTCGAATATGCGCGGTCATTCTTCCCGGTCCTGCTGGTCGTCCTGGTTGTCCGTTCGTTCCTGTTCGAGCCGTTTCGGATTCCGTCCAGTTCGATGGTGCCGACGCTGCTGGTGGGCGATTTCATTTTCGTCAACAAGTATATCTACGGCCTGCGATTGCCGGTGTTGAATACGGAAGTCTGGGAGATCGATGATCCGCAACGCGGCGATGTCATCGTTTTTCGGCTGCCCTCCGATCCATCGACGAATTACATCAAGCGACTCGTCGGACTGCCGGGCGATACCGTGACCTACCGCAACCGACGCCTGTTCATCAACGGTAAAATCGTCGCCAGCGAGTCGGCGGGTAAATACCGTGGCGAAGGTCAGCGGGGCGCGTTGTTGTACAATGAGACCCTTGACGAAACCGAACATGAAATATTGCTGATGCCCGGCCGGCCCGGCATGGAAGGGACGTATGTCGTGCCCGCGGACCACTATTTCATGATGGGCGACAACCGCGATAACAGCAGGGACAGCAGATACCCGGGGGTCGGGATCGTTCCGGATGCGAATATCGTCGGTAAGGCGGTGCGTATCTGGATGAACTGGAGTTTTCCCGAGATGCCGAAATGGAACCGAATCGGCCGAGAAATCAACTGATCCGCCGGATTGCCGGCCTATTGAAATACGGAGCTTGAATCATGAGAGCCAGACAGCAGGGTATTACCGCGATCGCTTTCATCGTCGTCGTGGCGTTTGTCGGCGTTTTCGCGTTTGCCGTCCTCAAGGTCATGCCTTTCTATATGGAGCAGATGAAAGTCGTCAGTATTCTGGAAGACGTCAAGAATGACCTCGACGGCAACGGCGCATCTATCGTCGAGATTCGCAACGCGATTACCAAGCGTCTGGATATCGAGATGGTCACCGGGGTTCAGGCGCGGGAATTTGAAATCGCGAAGACAAATGCCGGATTTACCGTGCATGCCAAGTACGAGCGCCGCGCGCCTTACCTGGCAAACCTGTATCTTGTCGCCGCATTTGATGAACAGGTCGAGATCAAGCGGTGAATGATGCCGGAAATTGGTCTGCAACAGCTCTGAATTACCAATTTTCCGATTCCGATCTGCTGACACAGGCGCTGACTCACTGCAGCGCCTCCGCTGACAACAATGAACGCCTCGAGTTTCTTGGTGATGCTGTTCTGGATCTGACGATCAGCCTCGCGCTGTACGACGCCAAATCGTCCGTACGCGAGGGCGGGTTGAGTCGTTATCGGGCGGAACTGGTTCGCAAGGAGTCCCTCGTCGAAACGGCGGGTCGGGCTGGTCTGGCGCCGCACATCATCCTCGGCGGTGGCGAATTGCGTTCCGGCGGACGGCAGCGCGATTCGGTGTTGGCCAACACGCTGGAGGCTGTGCTCGGCGCCATCCTGCTCGACGGCGGCTTCGAAGCGGCTAATCGTGTCATTCTCGACCTGTTTCGGGATCGGTTGGCGACGCTGCCGGCCGAGGACGAACTCAAGGATGCGAAGACGCGATTGCAGGAGTACCTGCAGGCCCGCCAGTTGCCGCCGCCCGATTACGATCTGCTGGGCGTGACCGGCGCGGCGCATGCGCAGACCTTCCAGGTCGCCTGTCGCATTCGCGATCCGGAACTGGAAACGCAGGCGACGGGGTCGAGCCGGCGACGCGCCGAGCAGGCCGCGGCCGCGCTTTTGCTCGATCAACTCGACCGTGACTGACACCGAACATCGCGCCGGATTCGTGGCGGTCATCGGCCGGCCCAATACCGGCAAGTCGACGCTCGTCAACGCATTGGTGGGCGAAAAGATCAGTATCGTCACGTCCAAGCCGCAAACCACGCGCCACAGCATTCTCGGCATACTGACGGAGCCGGACGTGCAGATCGTGTTTGTAGACACGCCCGGATTGCATGCCGGGTCGGCACGGTTGATCAATCGTACGATGAACCGTTCGGCCGCTGCGTCGATGGTCGGCGCCGATCTCGCGCTGTTCGTCGTCGAGGCGAGCGGCTGGACGCGCGGCGACGAACATGCGCTGCAACGGTTGCGAGAAGCCGACATACCGGCATACCTGGTCGTCAATAAGCTCGACCTGCTCAAACGTCGCGCAGACCTGCTGCCGGTTCTGGAGAATTACGCCGGGCGCGGCTCGTTCGTCGAAGTCATCCCGGTGTCCGCGCGTCGCGGTACGAACCTCGAGCGACTCCTCGATGTCATCCGTCAGTCGATGCCGGCGGGTCCGCAACTGTTTCCGCCGGATGCGCGGACCGACCGCAGTATGGAATTTCGTATCGCCGAGATACTGCGTGAAAAACTCCTGCAGTTGTTGCACCAGGAGGTGCCCTACGGTCTGGCGGTTGAAATTCTCGCGCTCGAGCGGGCACCCGACATAATCCGTGTCGATGCCGTCATCTGGGTGGATCGGGAGTCGCACCAGGGCATCGTCGTTGGTCAGGGCGGTGAGCGCATCAAGGCAGTCGGCACGCGCGCACGCGCAGATCTCGAGGAGATCTTTGCCGAGCGGTTCTTCCTGACGACGCGCGTCAACGTCAAGGAGAACTGGAGCGATAACGCCCGGGCGCTGCGGCAACTCGGCTTCGAGGAGTCGGGATGAATTCGATCGAGCGAGTCGAGTTCGAGGCGGCGTTCCTGCTGCACGCCATGCCGTACCGTGAGTCGAGCCAGATTATCGAGGTGCTCGGTCAGCATCATGGCCGGATCGGGCTCGTCGCCCGCGGCTCCCGCCGGCCCCGCTCGCGGTGGAAGCAGACGCTGCGATCCTTCCAGCCCATGCGCATGAGCTGGGCGGGGCGCGGGACGCTGCAGACGCTCGGTGCGGCTGAAGCCACGGCGCGGCCGCTCGTGCTCACGGGGATGCGCCTGATGGCCGGCTGGTACATGAATGAGCTGCTGATTAACCTGTTGCACCGGGGCGATCCCCATCCCGACCTGTTCGCACATTACGGCGCCGCACTGGCCGCGCTCAGCGAGGGCAAGGAACTCGAACCGGTTTTGCGGCGTTTCGAACTCGTGTTGCTGGCGGAAATCGGCTACGGCCTGGTGACCGATCGGGATGCCGTCGATGCACAGCCGCTGCAGCCCGAGCGGATGTATGCCTATGTGGCTGATCGCGGGCCGGTGCCCGCCGTCGTCGGTGCGGGTGACGGCCTCGTACTCAGCGGGGCGGATCTGCTGGCGATCGGCCGCGGCGACTTCGACCGGCCCGAGCGACTGCTCGGCGCCAAGCGCCTGTTGCGCGAGAAGCTCAACTGGTGCCTTGGCGGCCGCTCGCTGAAGACGCGTCAGGTACTCGCCGCCATGCTCAGCGACGGCGTCATCGACGGTATCGGTGCATGAACGGTGCGACCGACATCCTGCTCGGCGTCAATGTTGATCATGTGGCGACGCTGCGCCAGGCGCGCGGCACGGAATACCCGGATCCGGTTCGGGCCGCGCTGCTGGCCGAGCGGTCGGGCGCCGATTCGATTACCGTGCACCTGCGCGAGGACCGCCGCCATATTCAGGATCATGACGTCGAGCGCCTGGCGCGGGCGCTGACGACCCACATGAATCTGGAAATGGCCGTTACGGATGAGATGTTGCGGTTTGCCGCCGGAATCGCGCCGACGGATTGCTGCCTCGTTCCCGAGCGGCGTGAGGAACTGACGACCGAGGGCGGCCTGGAGATTGCCGGGCAGCAGGCGCGGATTGCCGATGCCTGCGCGTCGCTTGCCGACAGCGGCATTCGTGTTTCGTTGTTTATCGACCCGGACCCCCGGCAACTGGAAGCGAGCCGGGCGGCTGGCGCACCGGTCGTCGAACTGCACACGGGTCGATTTGCCGACGCGACCGATGACCGGGAGCGGGAGGCCGAGCTGGCCCGGATTGTCTCCGCCGCGGAATTCGGCGCCGAACTCGGGCTGCGAATTCACGCCGGTCATGGCCTTAATGCCGGCAACGTGGCAGCGATTGCGGCGATTCCGCAGATCATGGAGCTGAATATCGGTCATGCGCTGATCGCCCAGGCGGTCTTCGACGGGCTCGGACCCGCGGTCGCGGCGATGAAACGCGCGATGCAGGCGGCCCGGCGCGGATGATTCACGGGATCGGCATCGATATTCTGCGTGCGGACCGCGTCACGGCGGCCTACGGCCGTTTCGGCGAGCGCTTTGCGAAGCGGATCCTGATGCCCGAGGAACTCGAGCACTTTCGTCGTCATGCGCGGCCGGAACGGTTCCTCGCAATGCGGTTTGCAGCCAAGGAGGCGATCGTCAAGGCGATGGGCACCGGTTTCGCGCACGGAATGTGGATCAGGGATTCGGGTGTGATCCATAATCGGCTCGGTCGACCCGAGATGATTTTTTCCTCACGGGGCCGGCAAAAATGCGATGAACTCGGCATAGCGGGCGGGCACCTGACGCTCAGCGACGAAGCCGGACTCGTCGTGGCGGTGGCCATTCTGATGAGCGCGTCATGAATACGATGGTTTTTGATATCGAGACCGTGCCCGACGTCGACCTCGGCCGGCGATTGTATTCGCTGGTCGATCTCGACGATGCGGATGTCGCCCGGGCGATGAGTTTTCGTCGCCTCCAGGAATCGGGGTCCGAGTTCCTGCCGCTGTACCAGCATCGAGTTGTCGCGATCTCGGTCGTGCTGAACGCGGGCGGTCGTCTGCGGGTCTGGAGCCTGGGTGATGTCGACAGCGATGAGGGCGATCTGATCCGGCGGTTCTATGACGGCGTCGAGCAGTACGGGCCTGAACTCGTGTCCTGGAACGGCGGCGGCTTCGACTTGCCGGTGCTGCACTACCGGGCCCTGTTGCACGGCGTGCCGGCGCCGCGGTACTGGGAAACCGGTGATGAGGATCGGTCCTTTCGCTACAACAACTACCTGAGCCGTTTTCACTGGCGGCATATCGATGTCATGGACGTGCTGTCGGGTTTCCAGCCGCGCGCGCGCGCCGGCCTCGATGCGATTGCCGTGATGCTCGGTTATCCCGGCAAGATGGGCATGGGCGGCGACCAGGTCTGGACCGTTTTCCAGGAGGGCGGCATCGAGGCCATTCGTCATTACTGCGAAACCGATGTTCTCAATACCTACCTGGTGTTTCTGCGCTTTCAGCATATGCGCGGGCAGCTCGACGACGCGGGGCTCGCTATCGAGCTCGACCGGGTGCGCGACCTGCTGGCCGCCTCCGGGCAGCCGCACCTCGAGGCTTTCCTGGCCGCATGGACTGACGGCGCCACCGGCGAGCCGGCATGAGCCGGACGCCCGCCGAACCCGAGACGGCGCAGATCGTCGACACCCTGATGGACGGGCGCGGCGTTGCCGATGCGCCCGGGAAAAAGGTCTTCGTCGACGGGGCATTGAGCGGCGAGACCGTCGTGTTTCGGCGCCGGCGGCGAAAGAGCAACTTCGATGAGGCGGAGTTGCTGGAGGTGCTGCGACCGGCGCCCGAGCGCGTCGAACCGCGCTGTGCGGTCTTCGGCGTGTGCGGCGGTTGTTCGCTGCAGCACCTGGCGCCCGCAGAACAACTGCGCATGAAGCAGGGCGTCCTGCTCGACCATCTGCAGCGGATCGGCACGCTGACGCCGGAACGCGTTCTGCCGCCGATCGACGGTGCGGCGTGGGGCTATCGGCGCAAGGCGCGCCTGGCCGTCAAGCATGTCTTCAAGAAGGATCGGGTACTGGTCGGTTTTCGCGAGCGCAACAAGCCGTATGTCGCCGACATGGCGCGCTGCGAAACCCTGCATCCGGCCATCGGTACGCGACTCGAAGCGCTGTCTGCGCTGATCGGCAACCTGTCGGTGCGTGACCGCGTGCCGCAAATCGAATGCGCCGTCGGGGATCGCGCGGTCGCGATGATCTTCCGGGTTCTGGATCCGCCGACCGATACCGATATCGCGACGCTGTCGGCCTGGGCGCAAAAGCACGATATCCGCATTTACCTGCAGACCGGCGGTCCGGAGTCGATCGTGCCGCTGCCGGGACATGAATGGCCGGAACCGTTGTGTTACGAGTTGCCCGAGGCTGATGTCACGATCTCATTCACGCCGACGGACTTCCTGCAGGTGCATGCCGACGTCAATCGACGCATGATCGCCCAGGCCATCGAACTGCTTGCACCGGATGCCGACTCCCACGTTCTTGACCTGTTTTGCGGGCTAGGCAATTTCTCGCTGCCGCTGTCGCGCGTCGCCGGCAGCGTGCTGGGCATCGAGCTGGCCGCGGACATGGTTGCGCGAGCGCGTCGCAACGCGGCCGACTGCGGCATCGACAACGTGGTCTTTCGACAGGCCGACCTCACGGCGCCGCCGGCAAACCTCGTTGCCGATCGACGCGTGAACCTCGTGCTGCTGGATCCGCCGCGGACCGGCGCCGCCGAGCTGATCGACCCGCTGATCGAGATCGGCGCCGCGCGCGTACTGTATGTGTCCTGTCATCCGGGTACGCTGGCGCGGGATGCGCGGCGACTGGTCGACGACGGCGGCTACCGGTTGGCGGCTGCCGGCGTCATGGATATGTTTCCGCAGACCAGCCATGTGGAGACGATGGCGCTGTTCGAGCGCTGAGCGGGATGCGCGATCGCCATCTGCAGGTGGACCTGCGCCGACAGCGGCTCGCGGTCGTCGATGCCGGGCGGCCGGTGCGCGCATTCAGCGTGTCGACATCGAGGTACGGACCGGGCGAGGCCGCGGATAGTTGCGCGACGCCGCGCGGTCGCCATGTCATCCGGGCGCTGCTTGGCCACGGTCGGCCGACGGGTGCCTGTTTCGTGGCCCGCCGGTGGACCGGTGAGGTCTGGTCACCGGAACTGGCCCGCATCTGGCCCGACCGCGACTGGATCCTGAGCCGGATCCTGTGGCTGAGCGGTTGCGAACGCGGCCGCAACCGGCTCGGTCCGGTGGATACGATGCGCCGGTACATATACATTCACGGTACGCCGGATATCGAACCCATGGGCGTGCCGTTTTCCCACGGCTGCGTCCGGATGCGCAATACGGACGTCATCGAGTTGTTCGATATGGTTGCGCCGGGGATGCTGGTCGAACTGACGCCGTAAGCGATCCCGCGTGACGGTTGTCCGATTGAGGGAGTGTGAGATGACGCTCGGACCGCTGATGATTGATGTCGAGGGTCTGCGGCTGACGGCCGCGGAGACGCAGACATTGCGGGATCCGCGCGTCGGCGGCGTCATCCTGTTCAGCCGGAATTTTGCCTCGCTCGAACAACTCAAGGATCTGACGCGCGCGATTCACGCCGCGCGTACGCCCGGGCTGCTGATCGCGGTGGATCAGGAAGGGGGGCGGGTGCAGCGATTTCGCGAGGGCTTCAGTGCGTTGCCGCCATTGCGGTTGCTCGGCCGGCAATACGACCTGGATCGCAATGTCGCGCGGCGGCTTGCGCATGCGTGCGGGTGGGTCATGGCGGCCGAACTGCTCGATGTCGGCATCGACATCAGTTTTGCGCCGGTCGTCGACCTGAATCACGGCCTCAGTGAAATCATCGGCGACCGGGCATTCCATCGGGATGCCGAAACCGTCGCTTCGCTGGCCACCGCGTATATGCAGGGCATGCGCGCCGCCGGCATGCAGTCGGTGGCCAAGCACTTCCCGGGACACGGCGCGGTCATCGCGGATTCGCATGTCGAACTGCCTGAAGACCACCGTGATTTTGCTGCTTTGACACCGGACTTGCTGCCCTACGGTCGACTGATCGCGAACGGATTGCACGGCATCATGGTCGCCCACGTACGCTACCCGGCGATCGATCGGCGTATCGCGAGTCTGTCGCCGTACTGGCAGCAAACCGAACTGCGCCGCCGGCTCGGTTTTTCCGGCGTGATCTTTTCCGATGACCTCAGCATGTCGGCGCTCGACGCGGTCGGCGATATACCTCAGCGGGTTAACACGGCACTCGACGCCGGCGCCGATATGGCGCTGATCTGTAACGACCCCGATGCTGTGGGTCGCACGCTGGCCGCCGCCGGGCCGCTGGGGAATCCGGCGAGCCAGGCCCGGCTCGTGTCGATGCGGCCGCATCCACAGCCCTGGCGGGGGCTGCCGCTGCGGCAGACGCCCGAATGGGAAGCGGCGCTGGCCTGCGTCGCAGACGTGTCGAAACCACCGCCCTTTTCGCTCGATGGCTGAGGCACCGGACAGCTTTCCGCCGGCCGTCGTCGTCGCGACGGCGGACGAGGTCGGGCAGGCCTGTGCGCGGATCGCCGCGGCGCTGCAACCGGTCGTCGATGGCGAAGATTGCGTCCTGCTCGGCATCCTGCTTGGCGGTCTGGTGCCGATGGCACGCGTGGCGGGCATGCTGCACGGGGACTTCATCATGGATTATTGCCAGGTCAGCCGCTATCGGGGCGGTGAACGCGGCGGTGAACTGCGTTGGTTGCAACCGCCCGGCGCGGACCTCGCCGCGCGCAGCGTGCTGCTGATCGACGATATTTTTGACGAGGGCGTGACGCTCGAATATGTGCGGCGCGAGTGCCTGGCACTCGGCGCGCGCCGGGTCATCAGTTCGGTACTTGTGCGCAAGCGACACGCTCGGACCGCGACGTCGGTACGGCCGGATCACGTGGGTCTGGAAGTCGATGACCGCTACGTGTTCGGCTGCGGCATGGATTTTCGAGATCGCTGGCGCCATCTGCCGGATATCTACGCGCTAACCGGTGCGCCGTGAAGACGATAGCGATTATCGGCGGCACGGGTGCGGGCGCATTGTTTGCAGCCGCGCAGTCTGCAGGGTCGCCGTGTGAGACGCCGTTCGGCCCGACGTCCGGTCCGATTGAGGTTTGTGAACCGGATGGCGCCCGCTCGACGTTCTGCTACCTGGCGCGCCACGGCGTCGACGGGTCGATACCGCCGCACGCCGTCAATTATCGGGCCAATGTCTGGGCGCTGCAGGCGCAACGACCGGATTTTGTCATCGCGATCAATGCGGTCGGCGGCATCACGGCGGACGCGACGCCCGGGCGGCTCTGCGTGCCCGACCAATTGATCGATTACACCTGGGGCCGAGCGCACACGTTTTCCGCTGGCCTGGATGCGCGCCCGCAGCATATCGAGTTTACGGCGCCGTTCGATGCCGGGGTTCGCGCACGGCTGGTCGACTGTGCCCGTGACCTCGACCTCAATCCGATGCCGAACGGCACCTACGGCGTGACGCAGGGGCCGCGGCTGGAGACGGCAGCCGAAATCGATCGGCTGGACCGGGACGGCTGCACTATCGTCGGTATGACGGCGATGCCCGAGGCGGCGCTCGCCCGGGAGCTCGGTCTGCCTTATGCGTGCTGTGCGGTCGTCGTGAACCGGGCCGCGGGGCGCGGCGATCCCGGCGACAGCATCCACGCGCAGGTGCAGCGCGCGCTTGACGGCGGCATGGAGCAGGTCGGGCGACTGCTACGCGCGCTCTGAAGACCTGCACGACACCGGTTGGCATCGCATTTGAACCGGTCCCGAGTGAATCGCATCACAGACGGGCTTGCCGCATCTCTTTATATTGACTGCACTGGTACACTCTGCCGGACCTCGGTTTATTATGTCGAATCAACATGATTAATTATCTGTAAATAGATGATTAAGTTCACAAAAAATATGATGATCCAGGCGCTGGATGCGACGCCGGCTCCGGCGGTCGTCATCGATGCGCACAAGGACGGTTGGCCGGTCGTCTATCTGAACTCCGCCGTTGAGATCCTGCTGGGGCGCACCGCCGCCGAGCTGGTCGGAGAATCGTTCCAGGAGTTGCTCGTCGAGGGCGCGCTGCCGGATGCCGATGCGTTGCCCGCTACCGGTGCGGCGGAGCGCCAGAAATGGCGCACGCGCGACGGCATCAGCGTGTGGCTCGATGTCCGTTGGTCGCCGCTGGTTGACCGCGCCGGCCGCCCGGGCCTTTGGCTGCTCAGTGTCATCGACGAGGCTCAAACGGACCGCGGCGGGCAGTCGCAGGCGACGGCCCGGTTGCGTGACGAACTGGTCGACGCCCGGCGTCAGCTCAAGAGCCTGCAACGCGTCGACCCGGTAACCGGGCTGGCCAGCGCCAGCGTCTTCCGGGAGGTGCTGGAGCGTGACTGGGCGATCGCCCGCCGCGTCCAGCGCCCGATCGCCGTGATCGTCTTCGCCGTGGATTGCCTCGACGCCTATCGGGATACGTATGGCCGCCATGCGACGGACTCATTGCTGCGCAAAATCGGCCATGCGCTCGGCGGATCGTTGCGGCGGGCCGGTGATTTCAGTGCGCGCCTCGCCGGTGACCGGTTTGCCGTGCTGATCGGCGATGCCGAGCCCGAGCAGGCCGACGCGTTGGCCCGACGTATCGCGGCGAAGGTGCGTAACCTGGCCATTCATCATCCGCGCTCGACGACTGCGCGTTTCGTGACCGTTTCGTATGCGGCCGTCTCGGAAGTGCCCGCCTGGACACGTGCGTCGGTGATGCTGGTCGATGAGGCGGTGAGCCGGCTCGGCGGCGATGCCGAGGCCACCGGCGCCGTGGCGTCGGACCGCGTCAGCGACGCGCAATCGATTTCCTGAGCCGCGGCGGCATGGACGGGACGTGTGGACGCCCCGTTTCGTTACCGGGCAACCGTTGCCGCCGGCCGGACGATTTCCCTGACGATGGCGATGACCCCGAAGCGCGGGTGATCGAAGTAATGCGCGGTGGTGCCGCGGATGCGCCGGGATTCGGTCAGCTTGTAGGCATCGGGAACGTCTGCGGCGGTCGGGCCAGGCAGTGGCTGGGCCGAAAATGGTTGCGTGGCGACGGCCCGCGGCGCGGTGACTGCCAGCGTCAGGTCGATCTCCAAGTGCACGAAGCGTTCCTTGTACAGCGTCACGCTGCCGCCGAGCCCCGGATGCGGGCCGGCGCCCGCATCGAACCGGTAGGGTCGGGCCTCGGCCGTGCCGTGCGCGGGCTGTACCCAGCCGACGTGTGCGAGCGGCTCATACGCGTCAATGCGTTGCAGGCGCGCATAGACCGGCGTCAGTGTCTGCGCGTCCGCGCGCAGCGGCACAAAATCGGGGTAGACGGGATCCAGTGACAGCAAGTGAAAACCGAGCGGAGCGCGGCGCGCCGGCGGTATCGGGGCAGCCGGCTCGATCGGCACGGGTGCGGCCCGCGGTGCCAGCGGCAGATCTTCGAGCGTCAGGTTCAGCGGCGAGGCACGAAACAACGATGATGCGGCCGGTATCTCCGCCGTGTTGCGGTTCTGATCCAGGTGGCGAAAGACGATTAATTCGACCGCATACCGTTCGACCGGCGCCGGTGCGTCGGTGGCGGCAAACGCGCAGGCGCCGCCGGCGAGCAGCAGGCATCCGGTCAGTCGGGCGATGCAGTTCGGCCATCGGTGCATGGGCGGGATTCCGGGCGCGTTTCAGTCAGGCACGGATGAAAGCATATCCACGAGCTCCGCGGCAAATCCGAAGCGCCGTTCGGTGTCGTCGAGATCCTCGGTGATCCGGAGCCGCTGGCGCCGATCCAGTTTGAATCGCCCGGGTTCGTTTTGCAGCAAGCGGACGAGCGCCGCGGGATCGACAGTTGTCGCCTTCGTGAATTCGATGAGTCCGCCCAATGTGCCGAGTTCCAGTCGCCGGATACCGAGCGGACTGGCGCGTAGCCGGATGGCGGTGATACGAAACAGGTTTTTGGTTGCTGTCGGCAGCAGACCGAAGCGGTCGATCAGTTCCACCTGCAGCCGGTCGAGTTCGGTGCGGTCCCGCGCGCTGGCGATACGCTTGTAGTGGACGAGTCGCAGGTGCACGTCCGGCAGGTAATCGTCGGGCAACAGGGCCGGCACGTGCAGGTTGATGTCGGCGCCTGAACTCGTGTCGATATCGAGATCCGGTTCGAGGCCGTTGCGCAGTGCCTCGACGGTGCGGGACAGCATCTCGTTGTAGAGCGAAAAGCCGATCTCCTGAATCTGTCCGCTCTGACCTTCGCCGAGCAGTTCCCCGGCGCCGCGGATCTCGAGGTCGTGGGTCGCCAGCACGAACCCCGCGCCAAGGTCTTCGAGCGATTCGATGGCATCGAGCCGCTTCTGCGCATCGGCCGTCAATGTGTGTCGCGGCGGGGCGAGCAGATAGGCAAACGCCTGATGGTGCGAGCGCCCGACGCGGCCGCGCAACTGGTGTAATTGCGCGAGCCCGAACCGGTCGGCGCGATTGATGATGATCGTGTTGGCGGACGGCACGTCGAGCCCGCTTTCGACAATCGCGGTGCAGACGAGAATATGAAATCGCCGATGGTAGAAATCGCCCATGATGCGCTCGAGATCGCGCTCCCGCATTCGTCCGTGGGCGAACTCCACTTCGCTCTCGGGCACGAGATCGGCGATCGATCGCGCGATCTTCTCGATGTCCTCGATCCGGTTATGCACGAAAAACACCTGGCCGCCGCGTTTGAGTTCGCGCAGGCAGGCTTCGCGAATGATGCGCTCGTTCCATTGCGTCACGAACGTCTTGATCGACAAGCGCGTCTCGGGCGGTGTCGTGATCAGAGAAAGTTCCCGCAGGTTGCCGAGCGCCATATTCAGGGTGCGCGGGATGGGCGTGGCCGTTAGCGTCAGGATATCGACCTCGGTGCGCAGCGCCTTGAGGCGTTCCTTGTGGCGGACGCCGAAGCGATGCTCCTCGTCGACGATGACGACGCCGAGATTTTTGAACTCTATTTGTGTCGACAGCAATCGATGCGTGCCGATCACGATGTCGACTTGCCCGGAGGCGAGGCCGTCGATGACCTCGTCGCTCGCGGACTGGTTTCTGAATCGTGACAGGACCTCGATGTTGACCGGCCAGTCCGCGAACCGGTCGGCGAAGGTCTGGTAGTGCTGCTGCGCGAGCAGCGTCGTCGGCACGAGCACGGCGACCTGGCGCCCGTTGGATACGGCGATGAATGCCGCGCGCAGCGCAACCTCGGTCTTGCCGAAACCGACGTCGCCGCAGACGAGGCGATCCATCGGATTCGACGAGGCCAGGTCCGCCGTGACCTCGTCGATGGCGCGGCCCTGGTCATCGGTAACGGTGAACGGGAAGCCGGCGGCGAAACGCTCGCAGTCGCCCGGATCGATGTGATAGCGATGTCCGGCGCGGGCGGCCCGCCGGGCATACAGTTCGAGCAACTCGGCTGCGACGTCGCGAATCTTTTCCGCCGCCTTGTTACGTGCCCGGGCCCATTGATCAGAGCCGAGCCGGTGCAACGGCGCGTGCTCCGGGCCGGCACCGGTATATCGCGAGATCAGGTGCAGCGACGCGACCGGTACATGCAGACGATCGCCGCCGGCGTATTCGAGCGTGACGAACTCGGTCTGCAGGTCGTCGATTGTCAGGGTCGTCAGGCCGACGTAGCGACCGACGCCGTGCTCGGCGTGGACGACGGGCGCGCCGGGCAGCAGGCTCGTCAGGTCGCTGATCAACGCTTCGGGTGTCTGGACGCGTCGGTGTCGCCGGCGCCGTTTCGGCTTCAGTCCGAACAATTCCTGTTCCGACAGGATCGTGATACCTGATCCGGTCAGCACCGCGCCCTTGTCGAGCGGGGCGACCGTTACGGCCGAACGCGCCGCTGACCCGACAAATTCGGACCACGACGCGATGGTGCCGGCGGCGGCCCGTTGCTCGCGCAACGTCTCCGTCAACAGTTCTCGCCGGCCGGCCGATTCGGCGCCGAACAGGATGCGCCCGTCGTGCCCGGCGAGGAACCGGCGCAGCCCGCGCGTGGGCTCTTTGTCGCGGTGGTTGATCAACATGCCCGGCGGTGCGGTGATATCGAGATTGGCGAACGGCAGCGCATCGTCGTCGGCCGGTATCTCGTGAGTGTCGAGTTGCAGCAGCGGGTAGCCGGCCAGGCGTTCGGCGTGGCGCTCGGGCCCGACAAATAACTCGTCCGGCGCCAGCACGGGCCGTTCCGGGTCGTCATGCGTCTGCGCGTGGCGCTCGCAGACTTGCGTCCACGCGGCAGCGAGGGCCGTGTCGATGTTGCCGCTGGTAATGATCAGCGCGTCCGCCGGCAAGTAGTCCCAGAAACACGCGGTCTCATCGAAGAACAGCGGCAGGTAGTTTTCGATGCCGCCGGGCAGACGCCGCTCCGTTACCTCACGGTAGATCGACGAACGCGCGGGATTGCCCTCGAAGCGCTGCCGATAGCGGCGCCGGAACTCCCGGATCGACGCCTCGTCGAGCGGAATTTCGCGTGCGGGTAACGTATCCAGCGCATCGATTCGGGCCACCGAGATCTGTGAGTCGGGATCGAATTCGCGCAGGGTCTCGATCCGCTCGTCGAAAAAATCGACGCGGATCGGCGTGCCGTGCCCGCTCGGGAAAAAATCCACGAGCGAACCGCGCACTGCGTAGTCACCGTGCTCGGCCACCTGCGCGACGCGCTGGTAGCCGGTGTCCTCGAGTTGTTCGCGGAAACGCTGCTGACTCAGCGCCTGACCGACCTGCAGCGTGATGCTGCGGCCGGCCAGGTACGGCGTCGGCGGCAGGCACGGCAGCAGGGCCGGGGCGGCGGTGACCAGCAGCATGCCGGGCTCGCGATGCAGGCGGTTCAGGGCGTTCAGCCGACGCGCAATCAGGTCCTGATGCGGGCTGAAACTGTCATACGGGAGTACCTCGAGATCCGGAAACAGTTCGGGATCCTTGCCGCCGCGGAAGAATCCAATCTCGTGGGCCAGCGCTTCCGCTTCGGTTATGCCGGCCGCGAGCACCAGCACGGTGCGCTTGGCGGCAGCGGCCAGTTCGGCGATGGCCAGCGACTTGGCGCAACCGTAGGCCTTGCCCCATCGCACCCGCTCACCGGGATGTTGCGGAAGCGGTAGTCTCTCGTTGACGAGCACGGGCGAGGGCATAGCGGGGAATACGGCCAGGGACGGATAAGAAGGGCGCGAGGATAGCCCATCCGTCGCGCCGGATGAAAGGCCCGGCCGCCCGATTCAGCGCGCGGCGGTTCGGTCAGGGTTTTTTGACGGCGTGAATGACGTTGCTGTATTCGAAATACACGACGAAGTTTGCGTATTCCCAGCGGGCAATCGGCGGATCACCGACGGAGCCGCGTTTGGCTTCGGGCTCGCCCCATTTCGACTCGACGGTTTCCATGCTCATGCCGCGCTTCGGTCTCGCGGACAGCGCAGCGCCGGACGGATCGATATTGCCGATGATCAGGGAATCCGCATGAACGGGTGCCATGGTGTACAGCGCCGCAACAGCGGCCAGCGCCAGACATTTGTGCCGAATCATGTTCATCTCCCAAGGTATACTTGACGTCGATTTTACCCTGCCCGGGTTTGCAGAGAAACGTCACGGTCTATGGACATGCCCATGCAAATGGTGTACCCGCTCGCTATGTCCGGGCGCTGCGGCGCCCGGTCGGCGCTGTGTTGATGCGACCGGTCGCCATTTTCATCGGCCTGCGCTACCTGCGGACCCAGCGCAGCAACGGCTTCGTGTCCTTCGTCAGCATCGCATCGGTTACCGGCGTCGCGCTGGGCGTGGCGGCGCTGATCGTCGTGCTGTCGGTCATGAACGGGTTCGAAAACGAACTGCGCTCGCGACTGCTGAGCCTGGCCGGTCACGCGTCGATCACGCCCGTGAACGAAGCATTGCCGTGGCAGGACCTGCGCCGGGATATCGCCGAACTGCCGGGCATCGAGGCCACGGCGCCGTTCGTCGAGCTCGAGGTGATGCTGTCGGGTGGTCAGGACCTGTCCGGGGCGCTGCTGACCGGCGTCGAGCCGGCGCTCGAAGAACGCCTCTCGGAAGTCGGCGGCCACATGCGGGTCGGGGCGCTGGCTGATCTCCGCTCCGGCGGCAACGGCATCATCCTGGGCCGGGCGTTGGCGCTCAAGCTGGGAGTGCGCCCCGGTGATGCGCTGACCGTCATGGCGCCGCGCAAGGTGGCTGGCGTCGGCCTCGATACGCGCTTACGGCGCTTCACGGTCGTCGGCATCTTCGAACTGGGTCTCCGCGATCATGACGGCATTCGCGCGATCGTGCATCTCGATGACGCTCGCGTGATGGCCGGCATCGCGACGCCGTCGGTCGGTTTGCGGGTCAAGATGCAGGATGTTTTTTCGGCACCGTCCGCCGTCAGGTCATGGGCAGGAGACTGGACACTCCGCAGCGGAATCGAGGTCGGCGTGCGCGACTGGACGCAGGACAACGCTACCTATTTCCGGGCCGTTCGTATTGAGAAGATCATGATGACGCTATTGCTGTCGCTGATTGTCGCCGTGGCCGTATTCAATATCGTCGCAACGCTGGTCATGGTCGTGACGGACAAGCGTTCGGGCATCGCCATCCTGCGTACGCTGGGCTTTTCGCGCCGCACGATCGTGCAGGTCTTCGCTTTCCAGGGCATTGTCGTCGGCTGGGTCGGCGTGACCGCGGGCGTCGCGCTCGGCGTCGTCATGGCGACCAATATCGATCAATTGGCACCGCGCCTCGAAAAATTGTTCGGCTTTCAGTTCATGCCGGCCGATGTGTACTACCTGACGTCGCTGCCGGCGGACTTGCAGGCCGCCGACGTGCTCTGGATTGCGGTCACCGCACTCGTCATGACGGCGCTGGCGACCGTCTATCCGGCGCTGCGCGCCGCCGGCGTCGCGCCCGCCGAGGTGCTGCGCTATGAATAAGAGGCCGACTCGATGCTGAAGCCGCTCGAACTGGCCGTCGCGTTGCGTTACCTGAGATCGCGCAACAAGAATCGATTCATCTCGTTCATCTCATTGATTTCGGTCACGGGTATCGGCGTCGCCGTCGCCGTGCTGATTATTGTGCTGTCGGTGATGAATGGTTTCGAACACGAAGTGCGTACGCGGATTTTGCAGATCGTTTCGCATGCCGCGATCACCGGCATCGACGGCCGGCTGGAAGAATGGCGACTCGTGCAGGATATCGTGATGGCCGATCCGGCGACGGTCTCCGTCGCGCGTTTCGTCGGCGGGCAGGGCATGCTTATCGGTGATGCGGAAATCAAGGGCGTCGAACTGCGCGGTATCGATCCGGATGCCGAATTGCGAACGTCGGGCATCGGTGAGCTCATGGAGCAGGGCGATCTTCGCTCGCTGGAATCGGGCGCCTACCGCATCGTTATCGGCCGCGAGTTGGCCGAACTGCTCGGCGCCGGCATCGGCGACCGGTTGATCCTGATGATTTCCCAGGGGACGGCGACGCCGGCCGGAATGGTGCCGCGGATGCGGCGCTTCGAGGTCGGTGGAATTTTTTCAGCCGGCATGTATGAATATGACCGCGGTCTGGCGTATATCAACGTCGATGATGCGGCACGATTGTTTCGGCTCGGCGATGCGGTATCGGGCGTGCGCATCAGCGTCGCGGATCCGCTGCGCGCGCCCTCGGTCGTGAGGACGATAGCCGAGTCACTCGGCCGCGATGTGTTTATCACGGACTGGACGCGGCAACATGCGAATTTCTTTCGCTCCATACAGCTGACGAAATCGATCGTTTTTGTGATCCTGCTGTTGGTTGTCGCGGTGGCGGCCTTTAATATCGTATCGACGCTGGTCATGGTGGTGCGGGAAAAGCGCTCCGAGATCGCGATCCTGCGTACGCTCGGCGCTTCGCCGGCCGGTGTGCTCGGCATCTTCATGACGCAGGGCGCATTGATCGGTCTCGTTGGCACCGCGTTCGGCGTGCTGTTCGGCGTCGGCATCGCGACGAATCTCGACTGGATCGTGGCCGGCGTGGAGCGGCTGATCGGTTTCAGGTTCCTCGCGCCGGATATCTATTTCATCAGCGACTTTCCGAGCCAGGTCCGGCTCGGTGACGTCGTGCAGGTTGCCGGAATCGCGGTCCTGTTGGCCTTTTTATCGACGGTCTACCCGGCATGGCGCGGCGCCGTGACCGAGCCGGCCGAAGCGTTACGACATGATTGACGGGAACAAGACGGATGCAAAACAATCGGGCGACGTGCGCATGACGGCGGCGACAACAACTGACGGCGACGCATCGGCCGGCGTGCCGCTGCGCTGCGTGGGGCTCGGCAAGCGGTTCGACGAGGGCGGCCGTGATCTGCAGG
The DNA here is from genome assembly GCA_021773815.1 of Gammaproteobacteria bacterium. Lineage (GTDB taxonomy): Bacteria > Pseudomonadota > Gammaproteobacteria > Steroidobacterales > SMWD01. The sequence continues at coordinate 104,531 of JAJFJS010000026.1, read as the reverse complement.
TCCTGAAAGACGTCGAACTTGTCGTCGAACGCGGCGAGACGCTGGCGATCATCGGTGAATCGGGCGCCGGCAAGACAACGCTGTTGCAGTTGCTCGGCGGACTGGACCGGCCGTCGGCCGGGCAGGTCCTGATCTTCGGGCAGGAACTCGCGCGCCTGAACAGCAGCGAGCGCGGGCGGCTGCGGAATCGCTCGCTCGGCTACGTGTACCAGTTTCATCACCTGCTGCCGGAGTTCTCGGCGCTGGAGAATGTCGCGATGCCGCTGCTGCTCCGACGCGGCACGGTTACGCAAATCAACGCGACTGCCGAACACCTGCTGCGCCGGGTGGGGCTGGGCGAACGATTGCACCATCGTCCCGGGGAACTGTCCGGCGGCGAGCGTCAGCGAGTGGCGGTTGCGCGGGCGCTCGTGACGAATCCGGCCGTCGTCCTCGCCGATGAACCGACCGGCAATCTCGATCACCGATCGGGACTGCAGACGCTCGACCTGATGCTGGAACTGAATGCAGAAACGGGCACGAGCCTCGTGATCGTCACGCATTCGGCGGAAATCGCCGGCCGCATGTCCCGCGTGCTCGAGCTTCGCGACGGCGCGTTGCATGACGTCGCCGCACCGGTGCCGGCGCCGTCGTCGATTGGCGCGGCCGGCAGCTCCTGATTTGCGCCAGCCGGTCGGTCGGTCAGCGGGTACTGATATGCCGGCGCCGATAGCGTGCCGCGACGATCAGGCGCCAGATTACGCTGATCGCAACAAAACTCACTGACGCGACAATCGTCGCCGAGATAAAACAACCCAGCAGCAACGGTTTCCAGATCGCGAGAAACCCGCTCGTGACCCATTCCCATGACAGATCGATATGAAAGGGTCGGTGTGGCATGTCCAGTATCAGCCGGCCCAGGCTGTACTCCCAGTAAAACACCGGCCCCATCGTCACCGGGTTCGTGGCCCAGGTCGCGGCCGCCGCGACCGGCACGTTGACGCGCAGCAAGAGGGCGGCCAGCAGGGCGATGAAGGTCTGGCCCGGCAACGGCATCAGGGCGATGAACAGCCCTACCCAGACGGCGCCCGCGATGCTGCGGCGACTGACCGACAGGAAGGTCGGGTGCGCCAGCAGGGCAGCGAACGGCCGCAGAAACCACGGTCGCTCTTTGCGGAGATAACCGTGGGAAACGCGTCTGAAAAATCGTCTGGGCATCACCTACCATGGATCGCTGTTTCATTGTCACTGATCAGCCGGGCCGATCGGTCCCGTCGAAAAGGTCTGGGCTTGATTATCCAGTTTCCACGGCAAAGCGAAATATGGTTTCGGGTGCAATCGTTGCTTTGGCGGCTGTTTTTTTCGTTTGTTTCGTCGCGCCGACGGATTTCATGGCGATCTGCCCGGAGGCGCTGTCGATTGTCGTCCTGCTGGCCGGCACGTGGTGCGGTCCGCGTGCGATTTTTGCCCTGCTGCCGGTTGGCTGGACGCTGCTGGGCGGGGCATGGACCCTGGAGGACCGCCTGGCGCCCGAACTGGAAGGCCATGACCTGCGGGTAACGGGCGTCGTCTGCGATCTGCCGGGCGGCGTGCCCGGTCTGCAGCGGTTCGTCTGGTCGGTCGATACTGCCGGGCGGGATGCCGGCGTGCCACAGCGTGTCTATGTCAGCTGGTATGACGCCGAATCGCCGGTGCGCGCGGGTGAACGCTGGCAACTGACGGTTCGCTTGCGCCGGCCACGCGGGTTGCTGAACCCGGGCGCGTTCGATTTCGAGCGCTGGGCGTTCCGGCGCGCCATCGGTGCCGTCGGCTACGTGCGCGCATCGGCGGGCAACCGGCGATTGGCGCCGACTGCCGCGCGTTGCCGGCTGGCCGGGGTTCGCCAGCGGCTCGCGGATGCCGTGCGGTCGGCGATGACGGATGCGCGGGCCATTGGCTTTGCGCTCGCCCTGACGGTCGGTGTCCGGCAGGCGCTCGATGACCAGACCTGGACCGCGCTGCGCCGGACCGGCACGGCGCACCTGATGGCGATCTCCGGTCTGCATATCGGGCTCGTGGCCGGTCTTGCTTTTTTCGGGGTGCGTGTCGGTGGTCGTGTGCTGCTGCGGTTCGGTATTCGCTGCCGACCGCTGGTCTGGGCGCGCGCCGCCGCGTTTGCGGCGGCGGTCGGCTACAGTGCGCTGGCCGGTTTCTCGGTGCCGACGTTGCGCGCGATGGTCATGACCTGCGGCGTGCTCGCGATGACCGGCGTGCGCCGTCCGATACCGCCGCGCGTCGCGCTGGCGCTCGCACTGTACGTCGTGCTGTGGATCGAACCGTTCGCGATCCTGGCGCCCGGATTCTGGCTGTCGTTCGGTGCGGTGCTCGTGCTGTTGCTTGCCGGTCTGGGTCGTCGCTATGACCCGGACCTGCGACAGACCCGGGCGGCGCGGCTGCGGCGGCAACTGCGCGGGCTGCTGTGGGCGCAGGGCTGCCTGAGCATCGGGTTGCTGCCGCTGACCGGGCTGTTCTTCGGCGAGGTGTCGTTGATCGCACCGCTGGCGAACCTGGTGATGGTGCCGTTGTTCGGGATGTTGCTCGTGCCGACGCTGCTCGTCGGCGTCATCGCCTTGCTGCTGGCACCATCCGTTGCGGCGCCGGCGATCGGACTGGCCGAATGGCTGCTCGCCCGGGTTGCCGAGTGTCTGTACTGGCTGAACGGCTGGCCGGGGATAGCCGTCTCAGTGCCTGCGCTGCACGGACCGGCGATCGGATTCGGTATCGCGGGTATCGTCATCGTATTGTGGCCGCGTCCATTGCCCGTGCGGTTCGGCATGACGGCGGTGCTGCTGGCCGTTACCGCGTTTTTCGCACGACCCGCGCCGGCGCCGGATCTGCGGGTTGTCGTCATGGACGTCGGTCAGGGGCTCGCGGTGTTGCTGCAGACGCCCGCGCATGCGGTCTTGTTCGATGCCGGTCCGCGCTATCGGAGCGGTGCCGATGCAGGGCGCAATGTCGTGCTGCCGGTGCTGCGGCATTTCGGCGTCGGGCGACTCGAGCGAATGATTGTCTCGCATGCCGATGCCGATCATGCCGGCGGCGCCGCGAGCGTACTCGCGGCCTGGCCGCGGACCAACCTGCTGGCGTCGGCGCCGCTCGACGGGTCGGCGGCGCGATTCCAGCGCTGTCGGGCCGGACAAGTCTGGCAGGTCGGCGCGATCACGTTGCGCATATTGCATCCGGATACGCCGGCGCCGGGGGGGCCGTGGAGCGAGAATGACGCCTCCTGCGTGCTGTTGCTGCGCTCGCCGTCGGCCGCGGTGCTGTTGCCCGGCGATATCGAGCGGCGCGCTGAACAACACCTCGTCACGCGGGGCGTGCTGTCGGCCGTCGATCTCGTGATCGCGCCTCATCACGGCAGCCGGAGTTCTTCGACGCCGCCGTTCGTCGCGGCGACGCGTCCCGCGTACGTCGTCTTCGCGGCCGGGTACCGGAATCGCTGGGGATTTCCGGCCGAGGCGGTCCGCCGGCGCTGGGGCGATACGGGCGCCTGCGTGCTGACGACCGGGGATCTCGGTGCGCTTGTCTTTGAGGTGCGTGACGGCGGACGACTGCGTCTCGTGCAGCGCTATCGGCCGGATCGGTCCCGCGCATGGAATGAGGCCGTCACGGCGTCAGGGTGCCGGTCGGGTGCCCCTACAAATTAGGCGGTCGCGCGGTTATAGTGCGCCCATTGAGACGCGGGAAGCGGTTGCGGATGCTGGAGATTGTCAAGTCCGGTGGGTGGTTGATGCTGCCCATCATTATCTGCTCGGTTATCTCCGCGGCGATCATCATCGAGCGACTCTGGACGCTGCAGCCGCGGCGCGTGCTGCCCAAGAACCTGACCCGCCAGGTCTGGGAGTGGGTCAGCAAGAATCAACTCAATCATGCCCATATCCAGACACTGCACCAGGGGTCGCCGCTCGGTGAGATCCTCGCGGCCGGCCTGGTCAACCGGCACCGGGAACGCGACATCATCAAGGAGAGTATCGAGGATGCCGGACGCCAGGTGGTTCATGACCTGGAGCGGTTCCTCAATTCGCTCGGCACGATCGCGGCTATTTCGCCGCTGCTCGGACTGCTCGGTACCGTCATCGGTATGGTCAAGGTTTTTGCGGCGATTACGACCCACGGCGTCGGCGATCCGACCGTGCTGGCCGGCGGTATCTCCGAGGCCCTGATCACAACGGCGGCCGGGCTGACCGTCGCGATCCCGTCACTGATCGGCTATCGGTACCTGCGCGGCAGGGTCGATGCGCTGGCCGTGCGTATGGAAAAGGAAGCGATCACGATGGTCGAGGCGCTGCTGCGCAAGCAGTACATGGATACATTGGGAGACCGTGATGAAACTCCGGCCCGGAAGTCGGCCTGAGCCGGAAATCAACCTGACTTCGTTGATCGACGTGGTCTTGTTGTTGCTCGTGTTCTTCATGGTCACGACGAGTTTCGTGCGTGAAGCGGAACTGACGATTCGCCTGCCCGAGGTGGCCGACGCGGGCGACAGGCCGGCCGAGGTTCCGGCCCTGGAGATCACGGTATCGGCCACGGGCCGCTATTTCGTCAACGGTCGTGCCCTGGTCGATAACCGCGCCGAGACGCTGCGGGCGGCCATCGTCAAAGTCGTGCCCGACGGCGAAGCCGACAGTGTCACGATAACGGCGGATGCCGATACGAGTCATCAATCGGTCGTCACGGCAATGGACACGCTGGGCAAGCTCGGTTTCGTCAATATCAGCATCTCGACCGTTGCGGCCACGAGTGCGGGCAAGTAGTCCGCCGGGTGTCGATGCCTGCAGCAACTCCTGAGCCCGCGGCCGTCTACCGGCGGCTGCTGCGCCTGTGCACGCCGCACTGGCGGGTGTTTGTCATCGCCGCGATCGCGATGGCGGTATACGCCGTCACCGATACCGGTTTCGCGTTCCTGATGAAGAACCTGATCCAGTACCTCGACCCCGTCGGCCTCAGTGACGAAGAACTGGCCCTGCGCCGCATGCTGCCGGCTGCGATCGTCGGTTTGTTTCTGGTGCGCGGTCTCGTTGCTTTCTTTTCGGCCTATGCCCTCGGCTGGATCGGGCGCAACGTCATCATGGTGCTGCGCGGTCAGGCCTTCGGCCGATTCCTCGTGCTGCCGACGAGTTTTTTCGACTCGGTCTCGGCCGGGGAAATGCTGTCGCGACTGACCTTCAACGTGGAGCAGGTGGCCGAGGCGACATCGAATGTCGTCACCGTGCTGATTCGCGATACGCTGACGATCGTTTGCCTGCTGGCCTACATGCTGTATCTGAGCCTGCCGCTGACGGGGGTATTGCTGATTACCGGGCCGCTAATGGCGCTGGTGATTTCCGTTCTCAGCAAGCTGTTCCGGCGCCACAGCGCCCGTATCCAGACGTCGGTCGGCGATGTCGCGCGCATTGCCGAGGAGGCGTTGCAGAGTCATCGCATCGTCAAGATATTTTCCGGACAACGTTACGAGAATGAACGGTTCGATGCGGTCAACACCAAGAACATGCGGCTGAACATGCGGCTGATCGCATCACGCGCCGGCGGCGATGCGCTGACCAATCTCGTAATCGCGCTCGGTGTCGCCGGCGTTATCTATTTTGTCATGTTCGAGGATATCCGCCCGCCGACCGAGGACCTGGTCGGTTTCATCACGGCGATGGTTTTTTTACTGCGGCCAATTCGTCAGATTACCAATATCAACGTATCGATCCAGCGCGGCATCGCCGCCGGGCAGAGTATCTTCGAACTGCTGGATTCGGACGCGGAACCCGACACCGGCACCGTGACGGTCGATCGCGCTGCAGGACGGGTGGAGTTTCGCGACGTGTGTTTCACCTACAGCGCCAAGAAAGGCAAGGTGCTGCAGCATATCTCGCTCGACGTTCCGGCCGGCCAGGTGGTGGCGATCGTCGGGCGATCGGGCAGCGGCAAGTCGACGCTGGTCAGTCTGTTGCCGCGTTTCTACGACCCGGATACGGGCGTCGTACTGATCGACGGGCGACCGATTACGGAGTATCGGCTAGCCAATCTGCGTGACCAGATCAGCCTCGTGAGTCAGGAAGTCGTGCTGTTCAACGACACGATCGCCAACAACATCGCCTACGGCGGCCTCGGGGAGGCGACGCGCGAAGAGATCGAACGCGCCGCGCATGCCGCGCACGTTGATGAATTCACGCGCCAGATGCCCGAAGGACTCGATACCCAGGTCGGCGATCGCGGCGTACTGCTGTCCGGCGGCCAGCGACAGCGGATCGCGATCGCGCGTGCGCTGCTCAAGAACGCGCCGATCCTGATCCTGGACGAGGCGACGTCGGCGCTGGACACGGCATCGGAGCGGCACATCCAGCAGGCGCTGGCGGAATTGATGCTGAACCGCACAACCTTCGTCATCGCCCATCGGCTGTCGACCATCGAAAGCGCCGACCGGATCATCGTCATGGCTGATGGCGCGATCATCGAGAGCGGTTCGCATGCGCAACTGCTCGAACGTGGCGGAGAGTACGCGCAGTTATACCGCCTGCAATTCAAAGACGAGGTGGCCGGTTAGCATCAGGAGCCGCTTCGAGCGCCGCATCGAGCGGCTGTGGTACGGCGAATCCGTGGCCGCCGTACTACTCGTGCCGCTGGCCTGGTTGTACGGGGGCGTGGTCGCGCTGCGGCGCCTGGCGTACCGGGCCGGCTGGCTGTCCAGCGTTGCGAGCCCGGTACCGGTCGTCGTCGTGGGCAACGTCACAGTTGGCGGCGCAGGCAAGACGCCGCTGGTGGCATGGCTCGTGCAGCGTCTGGCACAGGCCGGCTGGAAGCCGGGCATCGTCAGTCGGGGCTACGGTCGACGCGCCGGCGGGCACCCGGTACTCGTGGCGGTCGATGATACGGCTGAGGCGGTCGGCGACGAGCCGTTGTTGCTGGCGCGGCGAACCGGCGTGCCGGTCTGCATTGGCGCGGACCGGGTGATGGCCATCGCCCATCTGCTGCACGCGGCTGATATCGATATCATCATTGCCGACGACGGCCTGCAGCACTATCGGATGCGGCGTGATCTGGAGTTCGCCGTCGTCGATGGTGCGCGCGGTCTCGGCAACGGCCGGCTGCTGCCGGCCGGCCCGCTGCGCGAACCCGCCGCGCGGTTGCGCGAGGTCGACCGCGTGTTCGTCAATGGCGGTTCGGATGCAGGGCTCGGCGGCCCCGCCGCCTGCGGCTTCGAACTGCGGCCGGAACGGGCCCGGTCGCTGGTGGACGCGGCCGAACGGGAACTCGCGGCATTTCGCGGTTGCACCGTCTGGGCGGTCGCCGGTATCGGCAATCCCGACCGTTTTTACGCCATGCTGGCCGAGCGGGGCATCGAGGCGGATCCGGTGCCGGTATCGGATCATGGCGTGGTATCTCTCGAGGTGCTGTCGGCGCGGCGCGCGCAACCGATCCTGATGACCGAGAAAGATGCCGTAAAATATCCGGCGCCGGTCACGGTCGACGCCTGGTACGTGCCGGTTGAACTGCACATGACGCACGATGCGGAGGCAATGGTGGAAAAGCAGATTGCGGAGATACGCCGATGACCAATGCCGGATTCAGGGTCGTCATTCCGGCGCGGTATGCATCGACGCGATTTCCCGGCAAGGCGCTGGCCGAACTCGACGGCAGGCCCATGATTCGTCACGTGTATGACCGGGCCTGTGCGAGCGGCGCCGAGCAGGTCGTGATCGCGACGGATGACCGGCGCATTGCCGAGGTTGCGGCCGGTTTCGGCGCCGAGGCGATCATGACTCGTGCTGAACACCGCTCGGGCACGGACCGGGTGGCGGAGGTCGTCGAACGGCTGGGCTGGGATCAGGACGGCATCGTCGTCAATGTGCAGGGTGATGCGCCACTGATTCCCGGCACGAGTATCGATGCTGTGGCGATCCTGCTGGCGCAGCATGTCGATGCGTCGCTGGCGACGCTGTGCACCGCGCTGGTCGACCGGGCCGATGCGGCCAATCCGAATATCGTCAAGGTGGTTTTCGACCGGGACGGTCGTGCGCTGTACTTCAGCCGCGCGCCGATTCCGGCGGTCGCGCACGGCGCCGAAGCGCCGGAAAAATTCTGGCGACATGTCGGCATCTATGCGTACCGCTGTTCCGCGCTGCTGCGCCTGGCCAGGCTGCCTGAATGTGCGCTGGAGCAGTCCGAGAAACTCGAGCAATTGCGCGCACTGTGGCATGGCATGGAGATCCGCGTGAGCGTCACGGATGAATCACTGGGGCCGGATATCGATACGCCGGGAGATCTCGCGGCGGCCGAACGTTTTATTGCGCAGGGCAGGTCGAGATGAAAATTCTGTTTGTTTGTATGGGCAACATCTGTCGCTCGCCGATGGCGGAGGGCGTTTTTCGCCGCGTGCTTGCCGAGCGGGCGGCGCACCTGGACGTGCAGATCGATTCGGCCGGCACGCACGGCTACCATGTCGGCGCGCCGCCGGATCGACGGGCCTGCACGGCTGCCCGGCGACGCGGTATCGATATATCGATGCTCGCGGCGCGCAGTGTCGCAGAAGCCGATTTCACGCAGTTCGACTACATACTCGCCATGGATCGGGACAACCTGTCGGATCTGCACGCAGTGGCCGCCCCGGATGACCATGGCAAGATCCGGCTGCTGATGGATTTCTCGCCAACGAATCCGGGCGCGGATGTGCCGGACCCGTACTACGGCGGCGCCACCGGGTTCGAGCGGGTGCTGGATCTGATCGAGGAGGCCGCCGACGGCCTGCTCGCGGAACTCGAGCGGGTCGCGCGCCCGAACGACTGAGTGGTAGCGGATCGCGACCGCCGCCGGTCGCGATCCCGGCGATTCTTCGCTCAACCCGGCTCGCTTTTGACTCGCGCGGTGGCGAGCCACCGGTATCGCGCCGGCGCGGCGGCAACACCCGCCGGCTCTCCGGATGCGGGTCAGGTTTCCGGGCTAGTGGTCGCGACGGTTGCCTGGATCCTTGTCCGTCGACGACCAGACCGTGAACTTCGTGTCGGGCTTGGCCGCTGCTTCTCCCTCCCAGGGCAGCTTGCGGCTGCCTTCGGGCGGTGCCGTCGCGGGCCCGGCCGGCTTTTGCTCTGGAGTCGGGGCAGGTTTCCGCTCCGCGGCGGCCGGTGTCGGTGCCGGGCTCGGCGTCGATGCGGCGGCCGTGGCCGGCCGGCCACGGTCGGGCGGTGCGGCGGCCGGTTCGCTGCGCGGGGTGTTCACTGGTGGTATGACCGGTGCGGCAGCTGACGGCGGTGTGGCCGCGGGCCGATCGGCGGTCGGTCTCTGCGGTCCGGGACGTTCCTTGATAGCCGGTTGGGTATCGTTACCGACGTGGCCACCGACCGGTTCGGCGGACGGGCGTGCAGCGGATTGATCCGGGGATCGTGGCGCCTGTGTCTCGGGCGCACGAGGCGCGGACTGCGGCGATTGCGATCCGGTGTCGGCGCCGTCGCGGTGTTCCGGGTTCGGCTGGGTACGCTGCGGCGCTGCGGACACGGTATCCGGACCGCCGGCTTTGCTGCCGCCGTCCTGATTCTGCTGCGTCTGGGAGCCTTCGTTCTGCTCTTTGCTGCCGCTGTTGCCGCTGCCCGAACGACGCCGCCGTCGGCGCCGATTTCTTGAAGCGGGGCTCTTGGCGGATTGTTCCGATTTCTCGGTGGCCGGGTTCTGATCGGATTTCGGCGCCGGGGTCTTCCGGCCCGTGTTGCGGCTATCCTGATCGTCATTACCCTGCGTGTCACGGTTCCGTGTGGGGCGACCCTGGCCGCCACGGCCCCGCTCATCACGGCGCTTGCGGCCGCGGTCTTCGCTTGGCCGGCCGCGCGCTTCGCGCTGCTGGCCATCGCGGCCGCCGGAGCGGCGCTTTTCGCCCGAGCGTTCACGGGACGTCGAACGTTTCGGTTTCGGTTTCGATTCCGTCTCGGTCTCCGGTTTGCTGCCGGTGCCGAACAGTGCATTCCACGCCCGCACGAACAGGCCCGGGCGCTGCACGTAGGGTTCCGGCGGCGGCGCCGCGGGAGTGGGCGGCGGCGTCGCCGGCCCGGTCGTGGTCACGGCCGGCATTTCCGCTTCGATCTTCGGCGCCAGTGCGGGCAGGGGATCCTCGACGCTTTCTTCCGTGCTGACCAGGTTGTAGCTGGCGCCGGTGTTTTCCGGCAGCACGGTCTGATCGTCGCGGACGCGCCGGATCGAGTAATTCGGCGTCTCAAATTCGGGATTCGCGACCAGGATTAGCTGGATCTTGTCACGCTCCTCGATTTGCCGGATCCAGTCGCGCTTCTCGTTTAGCAGGTAGGTCGCCACGCTGATCGGCAATTGGGCGACGACGTTGGCCGTCTGGTCCTTGCGGGCTTCTTCGCCGACGAGGCGCAGGATCGACAGCGCGAGTGACTCGACGCTGCGGATATTGCCGATGCCATTGCAGCGCGGACAGACCTGATGTGTCGATTCGCCGAGCGAAGGGCGCAACCGCTGGCGCGACATCTCGAGCAGTCCGAAACGCGATATCCGGCCGATCTGCACGCGGGCGCGGTCCGGGCGGACCGCATCGCGCAAGCGAGTTTCGACCTCGCGCTGATTGCGGGAAGGACCCATGTCGATAAAGTCGATGACGATCAAGCCGCCGATATCCCGGAGGCGAAACTGGCGGGCGATCTCGTCCGCGGCCTCGAGGTTTGTCGCCAGTGCCGTGGCTTCGATATCGCTGCCCTTGGTTGCCCGTGCCGAGTTGATATCGATCGATACCAGCGCTTCCGTCGGGTCGATGACGATACTGCCGCCCGACGGCAGGTGTACCGTGTGTGCGAATGCCGATTCGATCTGGCTTTCGATCTGGTAGCGGGTAAACAGCGGGGATGGATCGTCGTACAGTTTCAGCTTGCGCTGGTTGTGCGGCATCGCATGTGCCATGAAATCGCGCGCTTCCTCGAATGTAGCGGGATCGTCGATCAGGATCTCGCCGATATCTGAGGACAGGTGATCCCGAATGGCGCGGATGATCGCGTTGCTGTCCTGGAAGATCAGCGCCGGGCCGGGAACCTGGACGACCGCGGCCTTGATGGATTCCCAGATGCCCATCAGGTACTCGAGATCCCAGGTCAGTTCCTCTTTCGAGCGGCCGACCCCGGCGGTGCGAATGATGACGCTCATGCCGTCCGGGAGTTCGAGGTCGCGGAGGGCGTCGCGAATTTCATCGCGGTCTTCGCCCGTGATGCGCCGTGAAACGCCGCCGCCGCGTGGATTATTGGGCATCAGGACGATAAAGCGCCCGGCGAGGCTGATAAACGTCGTCAGCGCGGCGCCCTTGGTGCCGCGTTCTTCTTTTTCGACCTGCACGACGATGTCCTGACCTTCGCGCAGCACATCGCGAATATTGATCCGGGACCCCTGGTCGGGATCCTTGACGAAATACTCTCGCGAAATGTCCTTGAGCGGCAGGAATCCGTGCCGGTCGGCGCCGTAACTGATAAAGGCGGCATCGAGACTGGGCTCTATGCGGGTAATTTTGCCTTTATAAATATTGGCCTTTTTCTGTGCCTTGGCAGGTACCTCGATATCAAGGTCTATCAGTCTCTGGCCATCGACCATGGCCACGCGCAACTCCTCTTCCTGAGTTGCATTGATTAACATTCTGTTCATAAGCCCCTACATGCTCAATATGTTGCGGGGCGCCCGGCAGGGAATGACTGAGCGACGGCGCCGAGTGGCGACGTGCCCAAACGGGCCGGCCGCGCGGCGAAGCCGTGCGGCATAGAGGCCTGTTACTGGTTCTCAATCTAAAAAGACCAGCTATTTGCATGCAGCAGATCCTTCCGAATTCCTTGCCTGACGGAGAAAGACAATCTCTCAATCCGCCGTATAGGTCGCCCGGTTTATGACCTGCGGTGCAGGCCCTGATTCTGGCAATCGCGACACAACATTGACGGCGATCGCTCCAAATTCGATTCTTCCTTGTTTGTGGCAATACGCGCACAAACCGCTAACGGCGGTAATATAACAGTGTCCGGGCATAGCATCAATTGACGAAAAACGCTGTTGGCACCTGAAATTATGGAAAAAAATGGCCCCGGGCCGCAGGTTCGGCAGGTCTCGGTGACCGCTGCCGACGCCGATCGCCGCCTCGACAATTTCCTGCTGTCACAGCTCAAGGGCGTACCGCGGTCACGTGTCTACCGGATGATCCGCTCCGGTGAGGTCCGCGTGAACAAGGGCCGGGCCGGGCCGGATCGGCGCCTGCAGACCGGTGACGTGGTGCGAATCCCGCCGGTCCGCACCGGCGTGGCCGCGCCGCGGCCGGACGGGGCATCCAGCCGCTGGCTCGAGCGTTGCATACGCTACGAGGACCGCGATCTGCTGGTGCTCGACAAGCCGGCCGGGCTGGCCGTGCATGGCGGCAGCGGTATCAGTTTTGGCGCGATCGAAATGCTGCGGGCGCTGCGCCAGGGTCACGACGATTTCGAGCTCGCGCATCGGCTCGATCGGGACACCAGCGGTTGCCTGCTGATTGCGAAGCGGCGACCGGCACTGCGCCACCTGCATGCGCTGTTCCGTGACGGCGCGGTGCAGAAACGTTATACGGCTCTGTTGCTCGGTGACTGGGACGACGGCCGGCGCGTCGTCGACGCGCCGCTGCTGACCACGCACCGGCGCAACGGCGAGCGGCATGTCTGCGTCTCGGCGGACGGCAAACCGTCGCGTACCGTCTTTCGTCCCGCCCAGCGCTTCGCCGGTGCCGCGCTGATGGCGGTCGAACTCGATACGGGTCGAACGCACCAGATCCGCGTCCACGCGGCGCACCTCGGCCACCCGGTCGCCGGCGACCGACGCTATGGACCGGAGGACGATCCGGTGGTTGCGGCAACGACCCTCGATCGACTGTTCCTGCACGCCGCGTCGCTGGAGTTCACGAGCCCGCGGGACGGTCAGGTCATTCGTGTCGAAAGTCCCCTCGACGAGAAGCTGGCGGGCGTGTTGTCGGCGCTCGTGCCGGTGACCTGAACCGGTCGTGACTCAACCCGGCGCGATGCCCCGGGCGCGCAGCCGGGCTGCGACCCAGATCAGCGGCAGTCCCTGCAGCGCGGTCGGATCCTGTGACTCGATCGACTCGAACAACGTGATGCCGCGGGCTTCGACCTTGAAACTTCCGGCGCAATCGTAGGGCGTGTCGAGCGTCAGGTAACGCTCGATGTCTTCGTCGTCGAGTGCGCGGAAGCGGACGATCGTTGCGTCGCAATGGGTATCGACCGGCGTGGCGCCGGGTCCGACAATAGCCACGGCGGTATGAAAGACGACGGCGCGCCCGGAGCAGCGGCGCAGTTGCTGAATCGCGCGTTCATGAGAGCCGGGTTTGTGCAGGATGTCGTCACCGAGCGCCGGGGCCTGATCGCTGCCGATGACGACGGCGTCGGGGCGCTGCATGGCGCAGGCGCGGGCCTTGGTCAGCGCGAGACGGACGGCCGTGTCGACAGGCAGTTCGGCGGCCAGCGGGCTTTCGTCGATGTCCGGAGACAGGCACTCGAATGCGGGTAACAGCCGGGCGAGCAGGGCGCGACGGTAGGCGGAGCTCGAGGCGAGGACGACGGGGGGGGCAGCGACCATGGCGCGTAACGTACAAGATTTTGACACGCTCAGCCACCGTATCTAGAATTGACCGATTATGCTCAGCGAGCGCGTCGATTCCGCCAGACTGATCGAACTGGCGAACCAAGCGGTCAGCCGGGAGTTTCGTGCTGCCGTATCCGACTTTCTCCGTCTGTCGAGCTGCGTCGTGCCGAATCGGGATGCGGCCGATTCGGCTGCGGCGCTTGCCGTCGAGATCCGGTTCGCGATCGGTCCGGAGAGGTTTCCGACTATCGGCATAACGGTGACGGGTCTGTTGCAGCTGGAATGCCAGCGTTGCCTGGAGGCCGTCGATTGGCCGGTGCGCGTCAGGACGCAACTGACGGTGCTGGAGGATGATGCGCAGAGCGGGTTGATTGCAGACCCGTTCGACAGCGTGACGATGAGCGCCGAGGGGCTGAGCCTTGCGGACCTCGTCGAGGATGAGATTTTGGCGTCGTTGCCGATGGCGCCGGTTCATGCAGATGAGCCGGGTTGTCGGTCGAAGACGGCGCCTGATGCATATTCGCCAATGGATGCGGAGTTGATGCATCGACCGTTCGCGAACCTGGCTGGCCTGTTGGTTGGACAGGATCGCGACGCCGATGATTGAGACGCCGTCAGGAGATAAGGAAATGGCAGTACAAAAGAGCAGGGTGACGCCGAGGCGTCGCGGCAACCGGCGTTCGCATGACGGGCTGAAGAAGCCGGCGTTGTCGGTCGAGCCGACGACCGGCGAGACGCATTTGCGGCATCACGTCAGCGCTGACGGCTTCTATCGTGGCCGCAAGGTCATCGAAGCCCCCGAAGAAGACCTCGATTAAACCGGTCGTGGACCGGTTGCCGGTCGCCCGCCGTAGTAGCCGGTTTCCGGCGCGAGCGAGGCGGGTATGCCCGCGATCCGCAGTCTTCGTTTGATCAGCAAGGGGGCCGGCCAGCGGCGGACCGATGTGCGATTGAACGGGCAGGAGTTAGTAACGAACATGGGTCAAATGTATTCGCTGACGCCGTGTTTCTGCCGCCGACCCGGCCCGGGTCCGGTGTTTTTTCGCGCGCATCGGCTGCGTAATCCGCCGGCTTCCATCCTGCCGGTAAGCTAGTGGCTAATCCGGTAACCATCGCCGTCGATGCCATGAGTGGTGATCACGGCGTCGACACGACGGTGCCCGCGGCGCTCGCTATGCTCCGGTCGCGGGCCGAACTGCAACTGATTCTGGTCGGCAAGCGGGAACTCATCGAACCTCACCTGGCAGGTCGCGGCATCTCCGGTGACCGCGTTCGCGTGCACGACGCACGGGAGATCGTCGCCATGGATGAGCATCCGGCCGACGCGATGAGAAAGAAAAAAGATTCGTCGATGCGCGTCGCGATCAATCTCGTCAAGGAAGGCGCAGCGGGCGCCTGTGTCAGCGCCGGCAATACCGGCGCGTTGATGGCAATCGGCCGGTTCGTGCTCAAGACCGTGCCCGGTATCGATCGGCCCGCCATCCTGGCCGGGATCCCCACCCGGCATGGGCGGCTGCACATGCTCGATCTCGGCGCGAATAGCGGTTGCACCGCGGAACAATTGTTTCAGTTCGGGATCATGGGATCGGTCGTGGCCGAAGACATCGAGGGCATCGACCGGCCGCGGATCGGGCTGTTGAATATTGGCGCCGAGGCGATCAAGGGCAACGACACGGTTCGGGAGGCGGCCGCCATGTTGGCCAATAGTGCACTGAACTATGTCGGCTTTA
This sequence comes from Gammaproteobacteria bacterium, assembly GCA_021773815.1. Classification (GTDB taxonomy): domain Bacteria; phylum Pseudomonadota; class Gammaproteobacteria; order Steroidobacterales; genus SMWD01. The sequence continues at coordinate 89,199 of JAJFJS010000026.1, read as the reverse complement.
TCGAGGGCGACGCACTCAGCGAACATAAGGCCGATGTTGTCGTCACCGACGGATTCAGCGGCAATGTCGCGCTCAAGACCATGGAAGGTACGGCGCGTCTCGTGCGCCATTTCCTTATTGAGGAATTCAAGTCCGGTCTGTACGGTCGTCTGGCCGGTCTTGTTGCATGGCCGGTGCTGCGATCCCTGTCGAAGCGCGTGGATCCGCGGCGGTACAATGGCGCCAGTCTGGTCGGACTGAACGGCATCGTGGTCAAGAGCCACGGCGGCGCGGATGCGCTGGCATTTCAGCAGGCGATCCATGTTGCCATGGTCGAAGTCGATAACGACGTGCCGGAGCAGATTCGCTCACTGATGGAGGAACAGGGTCACTGACCCGGTCGGTACACACATGACGCAAATTTTTTCGCGCATCAGCGGCACTGGACGCTGCCTTCCCGAGCGTATTCTGACCAACCGCGAACTCGAGAAGATTGTCGATACGACGGACGAGTGGATTCGTGCGCGCACCGGCATCGAGCGTCGCCATATTGCCGCCGACGATCAAACCACCGCGGATCTGGCCGAAGGCGCGGCCCGACAGGCGATGGAGGCGGCGGGCGTTGCGCCGAGCGAGATCGATTTTCTCGTCGTCGGCACGACGACGCCGGATGTCGTATTTCCGAATGTCGGTTGCCTGCTACAGGAACGCCTCGGTATCGGCGGCTTTGCGGCATTCAGCGTCGAGGCGGCGTGCAGCGGGTTTATCTATGCACTGAGTATTGCGGACCGGTTTATTGCCGGCGGCCAGGCCAAAAGGGCGCTGGTGATCGGCGCCGAAACGCTGTCGCGTATCACCGACTGGACGGATCGGTCTACGGCCGTGATCTTCGGCGACGGTGCCGGCGCGGTCGTGCTCGAACCGTCGACGGAAGCCGGCATCATCTCGACGCATCTCGGCGCCGATGGTCATTACAAGGATCTGCTGTACCACCCGTACGGCACGTCGCGGCGTCAGCAACCGGACGATGTCGAGGGGCCGTTCATTCACATGAAGGGCAATGAGGTGTTCAAGGTTGCGGTCAAGACGCTCGAAGGCATCGTCGACGAGACGATGTCCGCCAATGATCTCGAACGCGGATCGATCGACTGGCTGATACCTCACCAGGCCAATCTGCGCATCATTCAGCTGACCGCCAAGCGACTGGGCATGTCGATGGAGAAGGTCATCCTGACGCTGCAGGATCACGGCAATACGTCGGCGGCCTCGGTACCGATGGCGCTCGATGTTGCCGTGCGCGACGGGCGCGTGCGGCGCGGAGACCTGCTGTTACTCGAGGCTTTCGGCGGCGGATTCACGTGGGGTTCGGCGTTGATTCGCTACTGACAGCGACCGTCGTATCGATATGACGTCGCGGTTGCGCATGATCGGCCTGTTGCTGGGGCCGCTGGCCGCGGCGGTCGTGTTCATGCTGTTGCCGGAGCACTATATCGACGGTGACGGACAGGCGGTAGTCCTGAGCGGCGCGGCGCGATCGGCTGCTGCGACGGCCGTCTGGATGGCAGTCTGGTGGATTACCGAGGCCATCTCGGTCTATGCGACGGCCCTGATTCCGCTGGCGGTTTTCCCGCTGGCCGGCGCCGCGACGATCGGCGAAACAGCATCGGCCTACGGTCACGAGGTGATCTACCTGTTTCTCGGCGGTTTTGTGCTGGCGTTGGCGCTGGAGCGCTGTGGCCTGCACCGGCGTTTTGCGTTGACGGCGTTGAAAGCGGTCGGTACCCGGCCGACGCGCATCATCGGCGCTTTCATGGCGATCGCGGCATTCGTCAGCATGTGGGTAACGAATACGGCGACGACGATCATGCTGCTGCCCGTCGCATTGAGTATCACGACGCTGCTCGACGATTCGGTGGACGGCGTCGGTGAGGACGCAGACAGCGGCGTGCCGCGACGTAATTTCCCCGTCTGCCTGTTGCTCGCGATCGCGTACGCGGCAACGATCGGCGGGATCGGCACGATTATCGGCACTGCGCCCAACGTGTTCGTCGTTTCATACATTCGCACGCAGATGGACGTCGAGATCAGTTTTGCGCACTGGATGCTGTTTGCGGTACCGCTGGTCATCGTTTTTCTGCCCGTCGCGTGGTGGCTGTTGAGCCGGGTGGTCTTTCGCGTATCGAATCACCCGATCGACGGCGTCGAGGCGCTGCTGGAAAGAATGCACGCCGATCTCGGGCCGATGAGCCGGGCCGAGAAACTGACGCTGGCGATTTTTTTGCTGACCGCCGCGACCTGGGTGACGCGGCCGCTACTGGGCCAGATTGCGATCGGCGACGTTGTGCCGCTGGCGGGCCTGACCGATTCGGGGATTGCGATCATCGCGGCATTGACGCTGTTCGTGACTCCGGTCAGCCTGGCCGAACGTGAATTTTTGATGGACTGGTCAACGGCCGTCAAATTGCCGTGGGGTCTGCTGATTCTGTTCGGCGGGGGGTTGAGCCTGGCCGCGACCCTCGATCAGTCCGGGTTCAGTGCGTTTCTCGGCAGTCAGGCGGCCGTTCTGTCGGCGCTGCCGACGATGCTGATCGTCATACTCGTGTCCGCGGCGATGATCTTCCTGACGGAGATGACGAGTAATACGGCGACGACGGCAACGCTGGTGCCGATACTCTATGCGGTTGCGGTCGGGCTCGGCTTCGACCCGTTGCTGCTGATTATTCCGGCCGGTATCGCGGCGAGTTGCGCGTTCATGCTGCCTGTTGCGACACCGCCGAACGCCGTCGTGTTCGGCTCCGGGCGCGTATCGATTCCACAGATGAGCCGGGCCGGGTTCTGGCTTAATCTCATCGCCATCGTTCTGATACCCTTAATGGCGTGGGCTGTGATCATGCCGGCACTTGGAGTTGCGTTTTGATTCGTTTGTCGTCTGTGTTTTATGCCTGGTTTGTCGGCGTCTGGCTGCTGTCAGCCGTGCCAGGCGTCGCCGCGGCGGAATACGACCTCGCTGCCGGCGATGATCTGATCGGCGTCCCCGATCGCACCCGATCGGTGTACGAGGACACGCTCGTCGATATCGCGCGTCGACACGGGCTGGGGTACGAAGAAATCCGGCTCGCGAATCCGGGTGTCGATGTCTGGTTGCCCGGTGAGGGCACGGACGTATTTTTGCCGACACGGTTCATTCTGCCGAGTGCACCGCGATCGGGCATCGTGATCAACATCGCCGAATACCGGATGTATTTCTTTTTCGAGGCGGACGGGCAAATCCGTGTCCGGACGTTTCCGATCAGTATCGGGCGCATGGACTGGGGTACGCCCCTCGGGCGTTCGGCGATCGTCGCCAAAGTCACGAATCCGAGCTGGTATCCGCCGCAGTCGATTCGCGATGAATGGGCCGCCGACGGCCGCAAGCTGGCTTCGCGTGTGCCGCCGGGTCCGGACAACCCGCTCGGCGCTCATGCGTTGCGGCTGAGTATTCCCGGGTACCTGATTCACGGCACAAATCGACCGGCCGGCGTCGGCATGCGCGTCACGCACGGTTGCATTCGCATGTTTCCCGAAGACATCGAATGGCTGTTCCCGCAGGTGCCCGTCAATGCGCCGGTGCGTATCGTCAATCAACCATTCAAGCTGGGCTGGTCCGGCGATGAGCTGTTTCTCGAGGTGCATCCACCGCTCGAGGACGGCGGTGGCGCCGAGGAGGCCGCGGACGGCGAGATCATCGTCGATGCGTCGGATGCTGCTGCCGATGTAACCGATGATGCCGAAGCGACCGGGGCGCTCGATGCCTTCGAAGCCGACGGCGATCAGTGGTCGCTGACGCGCATTACCGAACTCTACATCGCGACCACGCGCGACCGATCGGCCGTCGTCGACTGGCCGCTCGTCGAGCAGGCCTGGCGCGAACGCCTGGGCGTGCCGGTCCGGATCGGTCGTGCCGCGGTCACTGAAACAGATCCGGCGGAGATTGACGATATAGACGCCATTGAAGCAATCGAAATGATCGAGGCCATCGAAGCCATCGAAGCCATTGAGGCAGCCACGCTCATCGCGCCGCGGTAGACGGCATCCCGAGCGAGGGTTGTCCGCGGGCCCGATCCGGGCCGGTGTTATGATTCTGCACGGGTTTCATCGGCTCCGCGCGAGCGGGGGAGACATCGCATGAACAACATGACCATCACGGCCTTCGGCTCGGCTTGCGCGGCGCTGGTCGTAGCGGCGTTATTTATTTTTGTCCCGGCGGTCGATGCGGCCGAGACGGTCCACATGCCCGTTCGCGGCGATACGCAGGATGCCGCCGCCGAATCGGCACCGCAGGGCGCCGGCAAGCGTCCCGCAGTGCAACCGGACCCGATCGGCAAATCCGCCCGGCCGGATGTCGCGCCTGGGCGCGACAAGTCGCGCGCAACAAGAAGCCGCAGTCGTGCGCGCGATGGCGCGCCGGAACCCGAACCGGCGACGACCGGCATCGAGCACGAAGACATCGGTTCGGCGGCGCGGGCGAGCGACGAGACAGCGAAGAAACCGCGCAAGGGCCTGACCGCGCCCGGCTCCAATCTGAAAGATAAGCTGGCGACAGAGGATGACCAGGCAGATTCCACGACTGGTGATTCGTCCGCCACGGACCGTGCGCGGGCCGCGGAGAAGGGCGAGCCGAACCGCCGCTGATCGGTTCGCCCGGGTCTATGGCACCGGCTTGGCCCGCCACGCGCGGATGCGTTCGCCCCACTGGCGGTCGACGCGCGCGAACGCTTCCGGAGCGCCTTCGGCCAGCAGTGTTTCGTTGAGTGGCGGAAACGCGTCGGGACCGCCTTCGTCGGGCCACTGGCGTGTCGCATCGATCGCGATTTTGCTGCCGCGCCCGGCGGTCACGGTGCTCGGGTCGATCGGCAGCGACGGCAGCGATTCATATAGCTTCGTCGTGAGCCAGGGCTGCCAGCGCGTGCCAAGCGCGGCGAGGACCTGTTCGTGGTCCGTGACGTCGACATCGTCATCGACGACGATGACGACCTTGGCGAAAAAATTCTGTTCGGTAATCGCCCGGGCGATATCCAGACCTTCTCCGGCGCGTGACTTGCGAATGCTCGTCACGGTTACGCCGACGGTGCGCGTATCGGAATAAAAATCCACGATCGACGGGAATTTTTTGCGCAGTTGCAAAAACGTGCGCGCGTGCGCCGGGGCCATCAGGGATCCGGCCTGTGCACCGGTGAAGTTGTTCATTATCCACGGGTTCCGTCGATGGGTGACCGCGGTCACGCGCATCCAGAATTGCGCGTCCTTGCGTTTGCCCTGGTGCCCGGCCATCTCGCCGTAGGGGCCCTCGGGGCGCAGATCATCCAGCGGAACCTCGCCTTCGATGATCATCTCGGCGTGTGCCGGGACCATGAAGTCGTTGGTTTCGCTGCTGACGATCTCTAGCGGACGACCGGCCAGGCCGCCGGCGATCGACAGTTCGTCGACGATGCCCGTGCCGCCATAGGCCATCTTGCTGCCGCTGACGAGCCAGACGTACGGATCCGGCGTCAGCGCGATCGAGACGTGCGCGGTTTTTTCTCCGCGTCGTTGTGCCGCCATCAGGTGCCGGTGCCCGGTCTGGCCGGGCTCCGTGTTCAGGCCGATTTCGCGCGGGCCGCGCAGGTGACACCGGTAGGTGCCGATGTTGACGCCGTACTTCGGGTGGCGTGTATAGACGACGCCCGTGTTGATGTAGCGGCCCGCATCGCCCGGATTGCAGCGAATGAACGGAAACCGCGTCAGGTCGATATCATCGCCGGTCAGCACGACCTGCTTGCAGGCGGCGGTATCGCGCGACACCTCGACGGGTGCGATCGTCGGATATTCGCCGTCGTTGGCTTCGAGCATGCTCATGACATGCGCGCGCGCCCGACGATAACTCGCATACGGTTCTTTATGGATCGGGCCTTCATCGACGGGTGCAAGACCGAAGATCAGGCATTCGCCGTACGGGTGGCCGCTCTCGTTGATGATCAGCGGTCCCTTGATCCATTCGCCGTCGATCCGGACTGCATCGAAGATCAGCGTCGGCGCTCCGCGCATGCCGTGCTGTTCACGGATCCGATACATCAGCGCCGTGGCCTCATAAGCATCCTGATCGACGCGTGGGATATGCATGACGATCCCGTGGTCTTCGAGTGCGGCGATGTACGCGCGCATCGAATCGAATGGTGCGCGCGTTTTTGCGGGCGCAGGGGTGTTCTGCGCGTCGATTGCCGCCGAGGCCGGCGACGCGCGCAATGCGGCAATGCCCAGACCGGTGCCGATCAGGCCGCGCCGCGACAATGAAAATTCAGGCTTGCCGTCCGTTCCCATGATCCATACCTGCGCACCGCATAGAGGGATTCAGTCTGCGTCGGCGGTGTGAGTTTGTCGAGACATGTCGAATTAAAGGGCAGCCGAAAATGGTGCCAGACCACTGCTGTCCCATCCAGTCACCGGTGTTTCACCTGAAGCATAGCTGGAATCGATCCTGCGTAAAGATCGGGAACGGGCCGACATGACGGAGCGGCACCATTCCGAGACACGCCGTGAACACGTCCAAGTGGGCGTGGGGCCCGCGTCCCTGCGGGCCACCGTCTAGGAAAGGTTCCGCTCCGTCATGCCAGCCTGACAGGATGTGCAAGGTTGTGGGACAGCAGTGGTCAGACACCATTTTCGGACACCATGCAATTGCCCGTGATTTTTAGCACAAAAAAAAGCCGCGGGTCATTGCTGACCCGCGGCTCGTTGACTTCAGTAATCAGTTGATTACTTGGACATCCCTTTCTTGAACATCCGGTCGATTTTCTCGTTGGTCGCATCACAGCAGGCCTGACTCTGGTTCGCTGCGTTGAGCGCCTGGTTGGCCGTGCTCTGTGCGCCGGAAGACATCTGCCGGGCTTCAGAAGCGGTGGCACTGGCGGCGTCTGCCGCAGACTGAGCGCTGGCGACATCGGATGACAGTGTGTCGACGCGGGCGTTCAGTGCATCGACCTGACTCTGCAGCTCGGTCGCGCAGCCGGTGGTAAGTAACATAGCGAGAGCGACGGCACTGGCCTTGATCGCAGTCTGAATCTTCATGCTTATTTCATCCTCTGCTGAAAAACAACAATATCAGGTAGCACCTCCAAAGAGGTTTCGGCTGCCCTAGGGTGCGGATGATGAAGGAAACATTGTTAAATCGCAAAGTGTTTTATTGATTGGGGGTTTATTGATTGGGCCGATTCGGGCCGAGATCGTCGCCGGGCGGGCGATGCCCGGGTTTTGCCCGGCGGGCTTGTCATGATTCGGCGACCTGTATATAGTCACAGCCTGTACATACATACAGGTCTTTTGACATGGAAAAGTTGACGGCACGCCAGTCCGAGATTCTTTCTTTTTTACAGACATTCATCGACGAAACCGGCATGCCGCCAACGCGTGCCGAGATTGCCCGCGAACTCGGGTTCCGCTCTGTCAATGCGGCTGAGGAGCATCTGCGGGCCCTGCAGCGCAAGGGCGTCATCGAACTGATTCCGGGCGCCTCGCGGGGCATACAGCTCAAGGATTTTCTGCGCGAGCAACTCGGCCTGCCGCTGGTCGGCCGGGTGGCCGCGGGCAACCCGATACTGGCCGAGGAGCACATCGAGGGCCATTACCGGATCGATACGTCGATTTTCGAGCCGAAGCCGCATTTTCTGTTGCGCGTCGAGGGCATGAGCATGAAGGACGCCGGCATCCTCGACGGCGATCTCGTTGCTGTGCACCGGACGCCCGAGGTGCGCAATGGCCAGATTATCGTCGCCCGCCTCGAAGATGAGGTCACGGTCAAGCGTTATCGACAGACGGGACCCATCGTCTGGCTGCTGCCGGAAAACGAGGCCTTTGCGCCGATCGAGGTCGATCTCAAACGCGTGAACATGGTGATCGAAGGCGTGGTCGTCGGGCTCGTGCGCAACGGCATGCCCCTGCACTGACCTGAACATTCATTAGTCGACTTGTCGGGGCCGGCCGTGCGCCCCGTCGGGCTTCTGCCCGGCGGGGCGTGCGCAACCGGTGTACCTACCGACGGAGCATAAGAATGCCCCGCAGGCATCAACTCCGGAAATTGTTACAGACCCCGGGAATTGGGGCGGCGGCCCGGGGTGTCCGGCAGCGTCGTCCGGTTCTGCCGACGGGTTTTGCCGACCTGGACCGGGCGCTGGCCGGCGGCTGGCCGGTCGGGGCGTTGATCGAACTGCTCGTCGAACCGTACGGGGTCGGCGAGTTTCGCCTGCTGCTGCCGGCCTTGCTGGCGCTCGACGGCGACCGGCGGATCCTGCTGGTTGCGCCACCCTATATACCCTATGCCCCGGCATTCATGCGCCACGGGTTCGATGCGTCCCGGATACTCGTCGTGCATTGTCGCCGCCACGACGATGTGCTGTGGACCGTCGAGCAGGCGTTGCACTCGGGCGCCTGTGCGGCCGTGCTGGCGTGGCCGGGGGCGGCCGATATGCGTGCCTTGCGCCGGTTGCAACTGGCTGCCGAGCGCAGTGATTGCTGGGTCGTGTTGTTTCGCCCGTCGCGGTCCGGCAGGCAGCGATCGCCGGCCGTATTGCGAGTCATGCTCAGGCCGGGTGGCCGGTCCGATTTGCAGGTGCGAATCCTGAAGTATCGCGGCGGCCGTCCGTGTTCCGTCAGCGTGGATATCGGGGCCGGATAAGTGCCGGATCATCGACAGCAGTCCCTGGTCCTGTGCGTGCCGGGCGGCGCCCGGACAGACGTGTCCGGGCATGGGCCAGTCGCGGCGCCGACTCCGGGCCGGGCTCTGGAAAGTGTATGGATATGCTTATATTTCAATAAAATAGAGATAGAAGTTCATAAATTTTCTAATGATTGTGCCGGGGCATTGGTCACCGATAGCCGCCATGCGCCGCGTATCCTGCAGTGTAATGAGCCCGCGTTCGCCCGCGGCGTGCGGTTCGGGATGTCGGTCAGCGCCGCGCTGGCGCTGGCGCCCGACCTGACGATGGCAGTGCGTGATGCGGCGCTTGAGCGTCGGGCACTGGAGGGGCTGGCGACCTGGGCGATGCGCTATACGCCGGCGATCAGCATCGTGGCCGGCAATGCCCTGCTGCTCGATGTGCGGGCCAGCCTGATGCTGTTCGGCGGCTTGCCGGCCCTGCGCCGGCTGATCGTCGCGGACCTCGCCGGACGGCATTACCGGGTGACGCTCAGCTCGGCGCCGACACCCGTTGCGGCGCTGTGGTTGGCACGAGCCGGTCGCGCCGACCCGGCTGACCCTGCTGCCGATGACCTCCATCCCGGTAACAATGCGCCGCCGGCCGGCAGCCTGGCCGGCCGGCTCGCTACGCTGCCGATTGCGTGTTTCGGCTGGCCGGAACGGGTACGGCGAACGCTCGCACAGATGGGGGTCGAAACGTTCGGCGACTGTGTGCGGTTGCCGCGCGATGGTTTTGCGCGCCGCGTCGGGGCGGCCTGCCGGCAGGAACTCGATCGGGCGCTCGGGCTGCAACCCGAGCCACGGGCATGGTATCGGCCGGCACGGCATTTTACGGCGACGCTGGATCTGCCGGCGGAAACGGCGGATGCCGGGTTGCTCGTGGCGGCAACCCGGCGGCTGCTGTGCAAACTCGACGCCTTTCTCGTCACGCACCAGGTCGCGGTACAGACGCTGTGGATTCGCCTGTTCCACCTTGGTCACCCGGCGAGTCTGCTGCGTATCGGGTTGCTGAGCCCGGTCACGGATGCGCGTTATTGGCATGAACTCATACGGCTGCGGTTTTTTCACCACGAGTTCACGGCTCCCGTCCATGCCCTGACTGTCGAGGCGCATGCCACGGATGCCGTCATGCCGGATGGGGCGGACCTGTTCGGTACGCGACCGGACCGGGGGCGGCAGGAACTGGGTTTACTCGAACAGTTGTGCGTGCGCCTCGGCGACGAAGCCGTGCACGGGATTTGCCCGGTGCCCGAGCATCGCCCCGAAGCTGCATGGCGGCCCGTCAGGCCGGCGGATCGGCTGGTTCGCCGGCATCGTGACGCAACCGGGTGCGGCGAGTCCGGCATGAGTCGGCCGTTATGGATGCTCCGTGAGCCACAGGCGTTGCGGATCGTAGCGGGTCGGCCGGTGTTTCGTGATGCGCTCGAGTTCGAGGCCGGTCCGGAACGGATCGAGAGTGGCTGGTGGGACGGCCGGGATATTCGCCGCGATTATTACGTGGCGCGTAACGGCCGCGGGGCGAGGTTCTGGGTCTTCGAGGACCGCCGTGCCGCAGGCTGGTACCTGCACGGCCTGTTTGGATGAGCGCCTATGCGGAACTGCACTGCCTGAGTAATTTTACGTTCCTGCACGGTGCATCGCATCCGGAAGAACTCGTCACGCGTGCCGCGGCGCTCGGCTACGAGGCGCTCGCATTGACCGACGAGTGTTCCGTTGCCGGCGTCGTTCGCGCGCATACGGCGACAAAAGGACTGGACCTGCAATTGATCATCGGCAGCGAATTCCGGCTCGCTGACGGCTTGCGGTTGGTCCTGCTGGCGCAGAACCGGCGTGGCTACGGGCAGCTTTGCCGGTTGATTACGGACGGGCGGCGCGCCGCCCCGAAGGGTGAGTATCGGCTGACGCGCGAGCGCTGTGCGCAGGGTCTCGAAGCGTGTCTCGCGCTGTGGATCCCCGGTGCGGCACCCGCGACGGCCGATGCCGGCTGGTTCACGGCGCACTTTCCCGCCCGGGCCTGGATCGCGGTCGAGTTATTGTCGGCCGGCGACGACGGCCAGCGCCTGGCAACATTGCGTCGCATCGGCGCCGCAGCGAGGTTGCCGCTGGTTGCTGCCGGTGACGTGCACATGCATGTGCGGGGGCGGCGCGCGTTACAGGATACGCTGACGGCCATCAGGCTCGGGACGACCGTGGACCGGGGTGGTTATGCGCTGTACCCGAACGGCGAACGGCATCTGCGTGACCGGGCCGTGCTCGCCGGCCTGTATCCCGCGGCCTTGTTGCGGGCATCGGTCGACATCGCGCGACGTATCGATTTCTCGCTCGATGAATTGCGCTACGAATACCCGCATGAACTCGTGCCCGCCGACCATACGCCGACGAGCTGGCTGCGGGTTCTGACAGAACGGGGGATCGAACGCCGGTGGCCGAATGGCGTCGCGGCCCGCGTGCGGCAAACGATCGATCACGAACTTACCCTGATTGCCGAACTCGGTTACGAGCCGTATTTCCTGACCGTGCACGATATCGTCCGCTTCGCTCGCCGGCGCGGGATCCTGTGCCAGGGACGCGGTTCGGCGGCCAACTCGGCCGTGTGCTTCTGTCTCGGTATTACCGAGGTCGATCCGGCGCGCATGGCCATGCTCGTCGAGAGATTCATCTCCAAAGAGCGTAATGAGCCGCCCGATATCGATGTCGACTTCGAGAACGACCGGCGCGAGGAGGTCATTCAGTACATCTACGGGAAGTACGGCCGGCACCGCGCGGCGTTGACGGCGACGGTCATTAGTTACCGTCCGCGCAGCGCGATTCGTGACGTCGGCAAGGCGCTCGGTCTGGCCGAACTGCAGGTCGAGCGCATCGCCCGCTCGATGCAATGGTGGGACGGTGGCGAACTCGATGCCGCACGGATCGCCGAGGCCGGCTTCGACCCGGGCAGCTCATCGATCCATCGGCTCCGGGTGCTCGTCGGTGAACTGATCGGATTCCCGCGTCACCTGTCACAGCATGTTGGTGGTTTCGTGATATCGCAGGGGCCGTTGTCCGAACTCGTGCCGGTCGAGAATGCGGCGATGGCCGGACGTACGGTGATCCAGTGGGACAAGGATGATCTCGACGACCTGGGTCTGCTCAAGGTCGATATCCTCGCGCTCGGCATGTTGTCGGCAATCCGGCGCAGTTTTGATTTGATCGAAGCTTTTCGCGGGACGCGCCGGCTGACAATTGCCGACGTGCCCGCCGAAGACCCGGTCGTCTACGACATGATCTCGGCCGCCGACACGATGGGCGTATTTCAGATCGAGTCGCGCGCACAGATGTCGATGCTGCCGCGGTTGCGTCCGCGTTGTTACTACGATCTCGTCATCGAGGTGGCGATCATTCGTCCCGGGCCGATCCAGGGCGACATGGTGCATCCGTACCTGCGCCGCCGGGATGGCGAGGAGGCCGTGACCTATCCCAGCGAAGAGGTGCGCCAGGTGCTCGAACGCACGCTCGGCGTGCCGATCTTTCAGGAACTGGTCATGCAACTCGCCGTCGTCGCGGCCGGGTTCACGCCCGGCGAGGCGGACCGGCTGCGGCGGGGGATGGCAGCCTGGAAGCGCCGCGGCGGTATCGCGCTGTTCGAGGACCGGCTGATTTCGGGCATGCGGGAGCGCGGTTACCCCGAGCCGTTTGCGCGGCAGATTTTTAACCAGATCCAGGGCTTCGGCGAGTACGGGTTCCCCGAGTCGCATTCGGCGAGCTTTGCATTACTCGTCTATGTTTCCGCATGGCTCAAGTGTCACGAACCGGCGGCATTTACCTGTGCACTGCTGAACAGCCAGCCGATGGGTTTTTATGCGCCGGCGCAACTCGTACAGATGGTGCGCCGGCATGGTATCGAGGTGCGTCCGGTCGATGTGATCCACAGTGACTGGGTATGCACGCTCGAACGCCGGGCCGACGGCGAGCCGGCGTTGCGTCTCGGCCTGTGCATGGTCAAGGGATTGACTGCGGCGGCAGGGCAGAGCCTGGTGCGGGCACGGCACGAAGCGGCTTTTGTCGACGTGCCGGATCTCGTCACGCGGACCGGAATCGGCAACGGAGATTGCCGCGCGCTGGCGGCCGCCGATGCGCTGCGTTTCGTGTCCGGGCATCGTCACCGGGCAGCCTGGGATATCGCGGGGATTGAACCGCCGCTGCCCCTGTTGCAGGGAGTCGGCATACGGGAAGGCGCACCGATGTTGCGGCGCCCGACGGAGGGTCAGGATGTTGCGGCCGATTACAACAGCACGGGGCTTACGTTGCGGCGGCACCCGATGGCGCTGCTGCGCGAGTACTTCAGTGAGCGGCATATCCTGAGTGCGGCCGAGGTTGCCACGGCTCCCGGCGAGACGCCGATCGAAGCGGCCGGGATCGTCATCACGCGGCAACGACCCGGCAGCGCAAAAGGCGTCTTCTTCATCACGCTCGAAGACGAGACCGGTTATATCAATCTCATCGTCTGGGAGCGTGTCGCCCTGCGCCAGCGTCGAACGCTGCTCGAGTCCAGGCTACTCGGTGTCACCGGCCGTATCCAGCGGCAGGGCGAGGTCCTGCATGTCATCGCAGACCGGCTGACTGACCACAGCCGTTTGCTCGGTCGGCTGACGGTGCACAGCCGCAGCTTTCGCTGATCCTCCCGGCCGCGGATACGCGTGTCGCCGCACTGTCGATTCTGTCCGCAGGCAGCGATTACCGTGTCATGCAACGAAAGATCGTGAGGACGGGTCGCGCAGATTTGGTATAGTTCTGCATCGGTTCAGTCTGTGAACTGCAGCAGGAGCAGGGTCCGTGCTGAAGCGAACTCAAACGTACTGGGTATTGACCGGCCTTTTTGTCGTGACGGGCGTTTACAGTTTCTGGCTGTTCTTTCAATGGAACGGTATCGCCGCGGAACCCGGCGCCGATATCGACGTCATCAGGCGTAATGCGACTGCGAGCCTTGTTGCGGGGCTGATCTGTGTGGCCGGTATCGTTGCGTTGACGATCGCACATATCCGGAAATCGCGACGGGATATCTGAGCCACCGGTCACGGCGTCGATGCCACGGATGCGGTCCATCAGCCGGGCGGATGGGTGACACCGTGGTGCGGGTGCCGTTCGGTCGCCGCACGAGACCGGCTGATCCGGCAGCCGGGGATGGATCAGTCCAGCATATCCAGCGCAAATTCGTCGATGTCGTCGAGTTCCCGCGCGATACGCCGTTCTTCCAGCAATCGCTCGAGCCGCTTGCGGGGCGTTTCGTTGCCACTATGGGCGCACGTGCCGCTCTCCGCTTCGAGTTCCGCGATCAGATCATCGATGTTGAGTTCTACCGATAACTCGCCTACGTTGCCTTTGCCCGGCTCGACATCTTCGCTGTCATCGCCGCTGTCAAAGTCATCATTATCATCGAAGTCATCGCTATCATCGAAATCATCGATCGCTTCATTGTTTCCAATCATCGAAAGATTCCTCGTCGCTTGCAGCCAAAACTTATGTCTAAAGAAACATCAGTAATGGCTTATAAGACGATCTATTTTCGATGGCAATCGGGGAATTCAAAAATCGTGACGGGAGCCACATTTTCGCCCGCCGAGGCTTACTTAACGAGTTGGTTCAACTCGAAGATCGGCAGCAGGATCGCCAGCACGATAATCAGTACAACGACACCCATGCCCACGATTAATGCGGGTTCCAGGATGCCGAGCAGGGCTGCGATCAATCCGTCGACCTCGCGTTCCTGGTTCTGAGCGGCGCGATCGAGCATCGCGTCCAGTTTGCCGCTGGCCTCACCGCTGGAGATCAGGTGAATGCAGATCGGCGGGAAATGGCCGCTCTCGGCCAGCGATTTGCCGATGGCGGCGCCTTCGCGAACGCGCGCGGCGGCCGCCTGCACGGCATCGTGCATCGGTAAATTGGTGATGACCGCACCGGAAATCTGCAGCGAATCGAGTACCGGTACGCCGCTGCCCGTCAGGATACTCAGGGTCCGCGTGAAACGGGCCGTATTGATACCGCGCACGAGACGGCCGATGACGGGCAGGCGCAGCAGCAGGCGATCGCGGGCGCTGCGGGGGCCGGGTTTTTTCAGCAGTCGGTAGGCGAACCAGATGCCGATACCGACGGCGATGCCGACAAAGATGCCGTAGTCACGCAGGAAGTCGCTGAGCGCGATTAGCGCCGTCGTCAGGCCCGGCAGATCCTGACCCGTATTGGCAAAGACGCCGACAACTTTCGGCACGACATAGACGAGCATCAGCGTGACGATCGACAGGGCCAGCAGCGTCAGCACGATCGGGTAGATCATCGCATTCAGGATCTTCTGGCGCAGTTCCTGCCGGCCCTCGGTGTACTCGGCGAGTCGTTCGAGCACGGCGTCCAGATGCCCCGACTGTTCGCCGGCCGCGACCGTGGCGCGATACAACTGCGGAAATGCGCGGGGGAAATCGGTCAGGCCCTCGGCCAGCGAATGGCCTTCCATGACCTTCGCGCGCACGCCCATGATGATGCTCTTGATCCTGGGAATGTCGGACTGTTCTCCGACCGCGGTGAGCGCTTCCTCGATGGGCATTGATGAATGTACGAGCGTGGCGATCTGGCGCGTGATCAACGCCAGGTCGGCGGGTTTCATGCTGTGCCTGAACGTGAAGGACTGTTGACGGGTCGATTCGCGTTCGGCGATTTCCGTGACGGAAAGCGGGATCAGTTGCCGGTCGCGGAGTTGCTGGCGGACGCGGCGGGGCGTGTCGCCCTCGATGACGCCCTTGCGTTCCTTGCCGTGCGGATCGATCGCCGTGTATTCAAAGGCGCCCATCGGTCAGTGTCGGTCAGTCCGCCCGGGTTACGCGCAGTACTTCCTCGAGCGTCGTCGTGCCGTTGAGGACCTGGCGCATGCCGTCCTCGCGGATGCTCGGACTGCGGGTACGGGCGTATTGTTCGAGCAGGTGTTCGCTGGCGCCGTCGTGAACCATCGTGCGGAACTCGTCGTCGATGGCGATGACTTCGTAGATACCGCTGCGACCCTTGAAGCCCTCGTCGAGCGGAGCGTCTTCGGGCGGTCGGTACAGCGTCGGCGGATCGGTGGGGTCGGCGCCGATTTCCCGGCATTCGAATTCCAGCGCTGCATGGGCCTGGCGGGTTGCCGGATCGAGCACCCGCACCAAGCGCTGGGCCACGACGCCCATCAGGCTGGAGGACAGCAGAAAGGGTTCCACGCCCATATCCCGGAGCCGCGTGACCGCACCGACCGCCGTGTTCGTGTGCAGCGTCGACAGCACGAGGTGTCCCGTCAGGCTCGCCTGCACCGCGATCTCGGCGGTCTCGAGGTCGCGAATCTCGCCGACCATCACGACGTCCGGATCCTGCCGCAGGATTGCGCGGAGTCCGCGCGCGAACGTCATCTCGACTTTCGTATTCACCTGCGACTGGCCGATACCGTCGATGTAGTACTCGATCGGGTCCTCGACGGTCATGATATTGCGCGAATGATCATTGATGCGCTCGAGCGCTGCATACAGCGTTGTCGTCTTGCCCGAGCCCGTCGGGCCCGTGACCAGGATGATGCCGTGCGGCCGGTGAATCATTGCATCGACAGCCTGTTGCGCATCGGACGACATGCCGAGTTGCGCCAGGTCGAGACGCCCGGCGTGCTTGTCCAGCAGCCGGAGCACGACGCGTTCGCCGTGGCCCGACGGCATCGTCGAGACGCGGACATCGACGGCGCGGCCGGCGATACGCAATGAGATACGCCCGTCCTGCGGCAGGCGCTTCTCGGCGATATCCAGTTTCGACATGACCTTGATGCGCGATACGATCAGTGGCGCGACCGCGCGGCGTGTCTGCAGCACCTCGCGCAGTATGCCGTCGATGCGAAACCGAACGACGAGCCGGTTCTCGAACGGCTCAACGTGAATATCCGAGGCGTTGTCTTTGACTGCCGAGGTCAGGACTGCATTGATCAGCCGGATGATCGGTGCATCGTCATCGCTCTCCAGCAGGTCGGAAGGCTCGGGCAGATCCTGGGCGGCGCGAAACAGGTCGTCATCGCCGAGACCGTCGACCATCGTGATCTTCGATTTCGATTCCCGTTCGTAGAACTCGGTAATGCGGGCATCGAACTGCGCGGGCGTCACGACTTCAATACGGAGCGGGCAGTCGATGAAGCGGCGCGTCTCCGAAAGGCTGGCCGGGGTCGCATCGTTACGCGCGAGCGTCAACGCGTGGCCGTCCTCGTAGCCGTGGACGAGCAGGCCGTGACGATTGGCGAACGAGAAGGGCAGCAGTCGATGGCCTTCCGGGGTCTCGCCGGCGTCGGCGGCCAGCGTTTCATCGAGCGGCAGTTCTTCCGGGGGCAGGGCCGTGATCGCCATCGATCAGTCTTCCGGGGTATCCGCCGGTTCCGTTGCCGGGGGCAGGCGCAGGTCAATAATTGCCGGTTCGGGTTCCGTGCGTCGCGGCGCCAGTTCCGGCAGCAGTTGCGCGGAGTTCTCCTGGCCCTGCTGCAGGTCGCGGATATAGTTGTACTTCTGGTTGGTTTCGAAGGCGGTCTGCACGTTGTCGCGCAGGATCGTCGGCCGGATGAAGAACATCAGGTTGACCTTGACCGTCTGCGTACTCGTCGACCGGAAGAGGGCGCCGAGCAACGGAATACTGCCGAGCAAAGGCACGCGCTGCTCCTTCTCTCGCTGGTCTTCCCGGATCAGTCCACCGATAACCAGCGTGCCGCCGTCCTCGACGATGACCGCTGTGTTGATATTACGATTGTTGGTGATCAGGTCGACGGCCTGCGTGCTTTCCGATACAGATGAGAGTTCCTGTTCGATGTTCAGTCGGACCGCGTTGCCTTCGTTGATCTGCGGCGTTATTTTCAGTGTCAGACCGACCTGCTCGCGTTCGACGGTCTGGAACGGGTTGATCGAACTGCCCGATGTGCCGGTATTCGTAAAGCTGCCGGTGACGAAAGGGACTTCCTGGCCGACGCGAATCTCGGCCTCTTCGTTATCGAGCGTCGTCAGGATCGGCGTACCCATGATGTTCGTATTCGTATCGGCTTCGAGCGCCTCGATAATGGCGACGAAGCTCAGCCCCGAATTGGAAAGTCGACCGAGTCCCAGGCTGATGCCGTTGTTCAGCGCGACGTTCGTCGAGTCGTTCAGAATAGCGCCGCCCAGTCCGGTGACGCCGGTCACCCCGTCGAACTGCGTCACGCCGATCGCGTTCTCCAGGTCGGCGTCGCCGACCGCCCAGGTCACGCCGAGATCGGCGGCTTTCTCGGCCGACACCTCGACGATGATCGTCTCGAGCAGCACCTGCAGTCGCCGGATATCGAGTTTGTCGATGACCTGTTCCATCGAACGCATGGTTTTCGGCGGTGCCGTGATGACCAGCGCATTGGTCGGAATATCCGCCCAGATCATGATGTCGCCGGTTTCATTCGGGTTGCCGGGCGCTGCCGCCGTTTTCTGGTACTGCGTCTGCAGTTTGGTCGCGAGTTCCTCGGCATCGGCATAGCGCAGGTAGCGCACGCGCGTATCGCCGCCGTCTTCGAGTGGCGTGTCGAGATGGGTAATCAGCGCACGAATGCGCAGTCGTCTGGCTTTCTCGCCGCCGATCAGAACGCTGTTGGTCCGGTCGTCCGCGACGACGGTCGGCGCCGCCGTGCCGGCTTCGGTCCGCGCGCCCTGGTTCAGCGATGTCAGCACGCGGACGATTTCCGCAGCCGATGCGTGTTCGAGACGAACGACGTCGAAATCCTCGTCGCCGGCCTGATCGATGCGGCGAATGATGCGGATCATTCTCTCCACGTTGGCGGCGCGGTCGGAGATGATCAGCATGTTCGAGGCCGGGTGAGCCGCGAGATGGCCGTACTGGGGAATCAGCGGACGCAGGATCGGCACGAGCTGTGCGGCCGCGACGTTACGAATCTCGATGACCTGTGTGACGATATCGTCACGGCGCAGATCGGGCGTGCCGCCGCCGGCCTCATCGGGCATCTGGCGGGCGTTGGCGTCCGGCAGGATCTTGATCACGTCGCCGGAGGTGACGGCGACAAAGCCGTAAACCTGCAGGATTGACAGAAAGGTTTCGTAGAATGCCTCGGGCGTCATCGGCGACGAGGAGAGCATCGTCACCTGGGCCTTGACGCGCGGGTCGAGGACGAAGTTTTTGCCCGTGACCTCGCCGACGGCCTCGATGACCTGGCGGATATCGGCATCCTTGTAGTTCGGGGTAATCGTCGCTTCCTGAGCGCCGGCCTGCCATGCCAGCAACAGCCCGACGGCGAGCACTGCGATCGCGGCCGGCGCGGCGCGGCCGCGTAATCGGAATCGCGCCAGGAATGCTCGTGTGCTCATCGTGTCGTGTTGCCCAGTTCGGCCAGCTTGCTCGCATCCAGGGTCAGGGACTGTTGCTGCCCGTTTCGTTCGATCGTGATAGCAACCTGGGAGGAATCCGACAGCGTGCGGAAGATCTCCATGCCCTCGGCAGGATTATTCAGTGCAATGCCGTTGATCTCTGTGACCAAATCCCCAGGTCTGAGGCCCAAGGCGATGAACTGCTGGCGATTCCGTCCCGGGAATACGCGATAGCCCTTGAGTTGACCGTTGGGCATGAACGGCTGCGGACGAATGATTTCGGTGAAATTGGCCGCATTTTCGGTGATCAGCTGCTGCATGTCAGGCGCGCGGGCGGGTGGTGCCGCCGAGCGGCGAATGCCGGATCCGGTGCTGCCGTCGAATTCGCGGGGCAGACGCAATGCCTCGAGTACGCCGCCGCGGTTCAGGATCACGCGGTCAGCGTGCACCCGGTGCAGCGTCGCGCCGCCCGGAATCGAATCACGGACGAAATAGACGTTTTCCTTGCCGGCGTTGTCGGCGATGATCGCATGGGCAACGGACTGGTCGGAGGCGCTGACGGTCGCGCGCAGTTTCAGGTTCAGTCGCGTATCGGGCGCATCGTCGGTCTCCTCGACGACGGCCGGCGCCGCGTCGGCGTTGGCCATGCCGAACAGATGCGCGGCGACGATCGTCCGGAAAGCCGCGTCCGCGGCGGGCTGAGTGGCCGGGCGGTTCACCGGCGGCGGTGGCGACCAGGCCGCATCATCGGCTGCCGGGTACAGCAGCCAGACGATCCGGGCGAGGTAATAGCCAATCAGGATCACGAACGTCAACGAGACCCAGAACGGCAGGCGCTGACTCGCCCTGGCCAGCAATTGCTCCGGCGTCTGCTGGCTCCAGCGCGACATAAGATCGGGCATGTTCACTAACGAACTCTATCGGTGTGGCGTGAAACTGACAATTGTAGACCCCCGGCGCGGTGCAGGGCGCCGTCGTGGTCCGAAAAGTAGCATAATTAGGGGCATCCGGTTAAGGGTAAATTCCTTTTAAAAGCATGTATCTAGAAAATTTTTGTGACGGGGTTCGTAAGTTTGGCCCGATTCGAGCCGGCCCGCTGCCCCGATCGGCGGCGGCAGCCCATGGTGCCGCCGATCGTGTGCGCGAGCGCACGGACCGCGGCGGACCTCGTTGCTACGCTGTCGGTTATGGCGGTCATGTCGGGTTGCAGCACCGGCGACCGGCGGCTGAATGCACGAAGTCAGTTGTAGTATGGTATTGAACATTAATGGTGTTGGTACTTGCGTCGAGGCAATGGGTAACGATAACGACAAGGATTTCGATATTCGGCCTGATCAGGATCATGGGCTCGCCGTCGAAGAGGCGCACCCGAAGACAAAGAAGCCACCACTGTATCGGGTCGTGTTGTTGAATGACGATTACACGCCGATGGAGTTCGTCGTCGAGGTGCTCGAACTTATTTTTGCGATGGATCGCCAGAAGGCGACCCGCATCATGCTCGAAGTGCACACTCAGGGGAAGGGCGTCTGCGGCGTATTTACTTTCGAGATTGCGGAGACCAAGGTGGCGCAGGTCTGTGCATTTGCCGAACAGCATCAGCACCCTTTGCTGTGCACCATGGAAGAAATTTAAGGCGGGATCGAAACGAGTATGCTGAGCAGTGAACTGGAATTTTGTTTGAACGAGGCCTTTCAGAAGGCCCGTTCCGAGCGGCACGAATACATGACGGTCGAGCACCTGCTGCTGGCGTTGCTCGAAATTCCGAAGGTCGCGGAAATCCTGCAGGCCACCGGCGTCGACCTCGGTCGGCTCGGCAAGGATCTGTCCGACTTCATCAGCGAGTCGACGCCCCTGCTGGCGGCTGACGATGAGCAGGAGGTGCAGCCGACGCTCGGGTTCCAGCGCGTGCTCCAGCGGGCCGTCTTCCATGTGCAGTCGAGCGGCAAGAAAGAAGTCGGGGGCGAGAACGTCCTCGTCGCGATTTTCGGTGAGAAGCAGTCGCATGCCGTCTATCTGCTTGGCCTGCACGATGTGTCACGCCTGGATGTCGTGAATTACGTATCCCATGGACTGAGCAAGGCCGGTGACGGCGCCGAAAAAACCGGTAGTCGCGCCCCGGGCGACGAGGCCGAAGAAGAGGCGAGTAAGAGTTCGCTGGAAACGTATGCGCACAACCTGAATCAGCGTGCCATCGAAGGTCGGACGGATCCGCTGATCGGGCGGGCCGCCGAGGTCGAGCGAACCATACAGATTCTGTGTCGTCGCCGGAAAAACAACCCGCTGTATGTCGGCGAGGCCGGTGTCGGCAAGACGGCATTGGCCGAAGGACTTGCCAAGCTGATCGTCGATGGCGAAGTGCCGCGCGTTTTGAAGGATTGCACGATTTATGCCCTGGATATGGGCGCGCTGCTGGCCGGTACGAAGTACCGGGGCGACTTCGAAAAGCGCTTCAAGAGCATCATTGCCGAACTGCAGAAAGATCCGCAGGCAATCCTGTTCATCGATGAGATACACACGGTGATCGGTGCCGGCGCCGCTTCCGGCGGCGTTCTCGATGCATCGAACCTGATCAAGCCGGTGCTCGGCAACGGCGAATTGCGCTGCATCGGTTCGACGACCTATCGTGAATTCCGCGGCATCTTCGAGAAGGACCATGCGCTGGCGCGGCGTTTCCAGAAGATCGATGTCGTCGAGCCCAGCGTTCCCGAGACCATCGAGATTCTCAAGGGCCTGCAGTCGCGTTTCGAGGATCATCATGGCGTGCGCTATACGCCGGAGGCGGTGCAGGCAGCCGCGGAACTCGCGGCACGCCACCTGCCCGAACGCCACCTGCCCGACAAGGCAATCGACGTTATCGACGAGGCCGGTGCGCGCGTGCGGCTCAGCGATGTGGTCAGCGACCGGCCGCAGATCATCGACGTCGGCGAGATCGAGACCGTCATTGCCAAGATGGCGCGTATCCCGCCCAAGAGCGTTTCGGCCTCGGACCGCGACCTGCTGCGCTACCTGGAGCGCGACCTGAAACTCGTGATCTTCGGCCAGGACCCGGCCATCGGCGTGCTGGCCTCGGCGATCAAGATGGCGCGATCGGGGCTGCGTGAGCCTGAAAAGCCGGTCGGCGCCTACCTGTTCGCCGGGCCGACGGGCGTCGGCAAGACCGAAGTGACGCGCCAGCTCGCACACGCACTCGGCATCGAACTGATACGTTTCGACATGTCCGAGTACATGGAACGGCACACGGTGTCGCGCCTGATCGGTGCGCCGCCCGGCTATGTCGGGTTCGATCAGGGTGGGCTGCTGACCGAAGCCGTCAGCCGCAACCCGCATGCGGTGTTGCTGCTCGACGAGATCGAGAAGGCGCATCCGGAGGTGTTCAACCTGCTGCTGCAGGTCATGGACCACGGCACCCTGACGGACAACAACGGGCGCCAGGCCGATTTCCGCAATGTGATCCTGATCATGACGACCAACGCGGGCGCCTCCGAAATGAGCCGCTCGTCGATGGGTTTCATGCAGCAGGATCATGCGACGGACGGCATGGAAGCGATCCGCAAGATGTTCACGCCGGAGTTTCGCAATCGCCTCGACGCGGTGATCCAGTTTGATCCGCTGGACCGTGATTCGATACTGCGTGTCGTCGACAAGCTCGTGCTTGAGCTCGAGACGCAGCTCGTCGACCACGATGTCACGCTGGAACTCGAGCCCAAGGCCCGGAAATGGATTGCCGAACGCGGTTATGACCCGAAGATGGGTGCGCGACCGATGGCTCGTGTGATCCAGGAAAACATCAAGCGACCGCTCGCTGAAGTCCTGTTATTTGGTGAGCTGACCGAGGGCGGTGATGTGCGTATCGTGCTGCAGGACGACGATACGCTCGGCTTCGTGTTGACGCCGAATACGCGCAAGCTCGAACATCTTTCGGAATCGGAGTCCGCGCCCGAGTCGGAATAGCCGCGTCGGCCGCGACGATTAACGTTCGCGGTAGACGATGCGGCCCTTGTTCAGATCGTAGGGCGTCAGTTCGACCGTGACCTTGTCGCCGGTCAGGATGCGGATGTAGTGCTTGCGCATTTTTCCGGAGATATGCGCAGTGACCACGTGACCGTTTTCCAGCTCGACACGAAACGTCGTGTTCGGCAGGGTTTCGGTAACCACGCCATCCATTTGAATTGCTTCTTCTTTTGCCATTCGGCACCTCAGCTCAGAGCGGGGCGCATTGTGCAAGACTTTCCGGGTGTCTGCAAGCAAGCCGCCGGGTGCAGCCGCCGGTCAATCGAGTAACCGGTCGGTGGCAACCGGATCACGTTGCCAGCGCATCGGGTTTGGTGGTCCGGTCCAGCGCGCGAGATACTGATTGAATTCGGACCGCGGGATCTCGCGGCTGCCGAGGCGCGCCAGGTGCTCGGACGCGACCTGGCAATCGATCAATTCGATGGCCGATTCCCGGCACCAGCTCGCCAGCGCGGCCAGTGCCGCCTTGGAAGCATCCGTATCGTGCGCGAACATCGATTCGCCGAAAAAGACCCGGCCGATGCCGATGCCATAGAGGCCGCCGACCAGTTGCCCGTCGCGCCAGGTCTCGATCGAATGCGCGTGCCCGGCGGCATGCAGACGCTGATAGGCGGCGATCATATCCGCGGTAATCCAGGTGCCGGTTGCATCGCCGCGATCTGCGCAGGCGGTGATGACCGCGTCAAACGCCTGATCGACCGATATCGTGAACCGGTTTTTTCGCAGCGTTCGGCGCAGGCTGCGCGACATGTGGAACTCATCGGGAAACAGCACGGCGCGCGGATCGGGCGTCCACCACAGGATCGGCTGCCCGTCACTGAACCACGGGAAGATCCCGCGCCGGTAGGCGGCAAGCAGGCGGTCCGGTGACAGATCACCGCCGATCGCCAGCAGGCCGTTTGGCTCGGTCAGTGCCTGCTGCGGATCGGGAAAGTCCGCGACCGGCGCGGACGGGTCGATCCAGTGAATATTCGGTCCGGGTCGGGTCATTGGCTGTCGCGCCGGAACGGGACATGATCGCGGACCGCGTCGATATAGCTGTCTGTATAGGCGCGTTCACGGTCGAGGTAGGCGTCGATTGCCTCGGCAAACCGCGGGTGGGACAGCCAGTGTGCGGACCAGGTCTCGGTCGGCTCGAAACCGCGGCTGATCTTGTGCTCGCCCTGCGTGCCGGGTTCGAAGCGCGCAATGCCGTTCGCGATGCAGTAATCGATACCCTGGTAGTAGCAGGTCTCAAAATGCAGGCTGTGGTACTGGCCGGCGCTGCCCCAGTACCGGCCGTACAGTGTGTCGGTGCTGCGAAAACAGATGGCGCTGGCGATGGCTTCGTCGTTGTGACTGGCGACGATGACCAGCAAGTGTTCGGGCAGGCTCGCGGCAACCCGTTCGAAAAATGCCTGGTTCAGATAGGGTGCACGCCCGCGGTACAGGAATGTGCTCGCATACAGCGGCATGATCTCGCGCCAGACGTCGGGCGTCATCTCCGCGCCGCCGAGCCAGCGGAACGTCACCCCCGATTCGCGGATCCGGCGGCGTTCCCGGCGCACCTTCTTGCGCTTGGCGGCGCGCAGTCGGCCGAGAAAATCGTCGAAGGTGGCATAGCCGCGGTTCTGCCAGTGAAACTGGCAGTCCTTGCGCAACAGCAGGCCACGGTCGGCCAGGAAGCCGGCGTCGCGGTCGTCCGGAAACAGTGTATGCCACGATGACCAGCCGCGCTCTGTCGCGCGGCGCTGAACGGCATCGGCCAGCGCCCCGGCCAGCGTTGCGAAGTCGTCGTCGGCCGACGTCAGAAAGCGCGGACCCGCGGCCGGCGTGAACGGGATCGCCGATACGAGCTTGGGGTAGTAGGAAAGACCCGCCTGCGCGTAGGCATTTGCCCAGGCGAAATCGAACACGAATTCGCCCCAGGAATCGGTTTTCTCGTACAGCGGCAGCGCCGCGACGACGGCCCCGTCGTCACGAATCACGACATGGCTCGGCTTCCAGCCGGTGCCCGGCCCGACGCAGGCGGCGGTCTCGATGGCCTCGAGGAACTCGTGGCGCAGGAACGGGTGCTGCGCGCCCGACAGCGCATTCCATGCTGCCGGTTCGATGGTGTCGATAGCGTCGATGAATTCGACGTGCATGCCGCTACTCTTCCTTAAGCCCCGGTGAGCCATTGAAGAAACGCCGGTCACCGCTCAATGTCAAGCGCGTGACGGCGGACGGGGTGGTGGAGGGCCGTCAGGCGACGGAGTCGAGATACTTTTCTGCGTCGAGCGCCGCCATGCAGCCGGCGCCGGCCGATGTGATCGCCTGCCGGTAGACCCGATCGGCAACGTCGCCGGCCGCGAAGACGCCGGGCACGCTGGTCGCTGTAGCCTGCGTGCCGTGCGCCGCGTTGACGATCAGGTAGCCGTCCTGCATATCGAGCTGGTCGGCAAAAATTCGGGTATTGGGGTCGTGTCCAATGGCGATGAACACGCCGGTCAAATCGATGCCGCGCGGTTCGCCGTCGTTCTTCGTGGGCCGGACACGGATGCCGGTGACGCCGGAATCGTCGCCGAGCACCTCGTCGAGCACATGGTCCCAGAGGATCTCGACCCTGCCGTCGGCTGCCCGTGCGAAGAGCTGATCCTGCATCATTTTTTCCGCCCGCAGCGTGTCGCGACGATGGATCAGCGTCACTTTGGACGCGATGTTGGCCAGGTAAAGCGCTTCCTCGACGGCCGTGTTGCCGCCGCCGATGACGGCCACCGGCTGTCCGCGATAGAAAAACCCGTCGCAGGTCGCGCAGGCCGAGACACCGCGGCCCTTGAATCGCTCTTCACTATCCAGCCCGAGGTAGCGGGCGGTTGCGCCGGTGGCGATGACCAGTGCGTCGCAGGTGTATTCTCCCTGCTCACCCCATAACCGGAACGGGCGGGCGTCCAGATCCACGCGCACGATATGGTCGGCGACCAGTTCCGTGTCGAAACGTTCGGCGTGCGCACGCAGCTGGTCCATCAGCGCCGGGCCCTGCAGGCCGACCGGTCCGCCCGGCCAGTTATCGACCTCGGTCGTCGTCATCAGTTGACCGCCGAGTTCGAGTCCGGTGATCAGCAAAGGCTTGAGATTGGCGCGCGCGGCATAGACGGCGGCGGAGTAGCCGGCCGGTCCGGAGCCGAGGATCAGCAGGCGGGCGTGTCTGGTATTGGCCATGGTCTTGTTGGTCGTTGTGCGGGCGGGCGAAAGCGCCGTACGTTTCGTCGCAGCGTCGGGCATCGGGCCGGGATCCGCGCGTGCCCGCGACGTTACCGTCGCCGCGACGGTCCCCACCCGCCGTGCCCGGCGTTCGCCCGGACCGTGTCGGCAAGCGCGCTAGTGTAGGGGAAACCCCCGTGCTTGCACACCCCGGCCCATTTGCTGCTATTATCCGCGACAATAACTGCTTATGATTAAGGCAGTTACTTGTTGTTGTTGTTGTTAGATCTCGATTTAGCCTGTTCGTGGGGCAATGCGTGTGGCCAGAGTAGCGAAAATGTCCGGTCAGCCGCGGGCTGACGGCGAGTCGTCTGTCGCTTATTCGGTGCGTGAGGCGGCATTGTGGGTCTTCGCCGCGTTCGCGGTGATCATGCTCGTTGCGTTGATGACATATGACGCGCGGGACCCCGGATTCAGTCATACCGGCGACGGCGCCGCGGTGCGCAACCAGATCGGCGCAGCCGGGGCGTGGTTTGCCGACGTGACGTATACCCTGTTCGGGCAGCCGGCCTACCTGTTCCCGGTTATGGTGATGTTTGCCGGCTGGTTCATTTTCTCGGCACGCCACGAAGCCGGCCCCCTGAATCGGACCGTCATGGTCACGCGCTTCGGCGGATTCTTCATGTGTCTGGCGACGAGCTGCGGGCTGGCGACGCTGCATTTCGGCGCACCGGCGCTGCCGCAATCGGCCGGCGGCGCGCTCGGCGAATCGGTCGGGTACGTGCTGACCGGCAGCCTCGGTTCGCTCGGCGCCACGCTGATGTTGCTGGCGGTCTGGCTCGCATCCGTCGCATTGTTTACCGGTATCTCGTGGCTCTTGGTCATGGATCGGATCGGGCATCGGGTGCTCGTCGGTTGCGAACAGGCCCGCGTCGCCGCGCTGGTAATCAAAGCAAAGATTTTGGCGCGTCGTGCCCAGGAAGAACGCCAGGAAATCGTGCGTGTCCGGCGCGAGAAGTCCGGGCCGGCCACCGCGCCGCGCATCGAACCGGTGCTGCCGGCTTTGGCCACGGGCAAGCGCGCCGCGCGCGAACGCCAGGTACAACTGTTCGAGACGGTGCCGGCCGGCGAACTGCCGCCGCTGTCGATTCTGGATGAGCCGCCCGATCACGGTCCCGGTTATTCGGATGATGCACTGCAGGCAATGTCGCGCCTCGTCGAAATGAAACTGCGTGATTTCGGCGTCGAGGTTCGCGTCGTATCCGTGCACCCGGGTCCTGTCATCACGCGCTTCGAACTCGATCCGGCGCCGGGCGTGAAAGTCAGTCAGATCAGCAATCTCGCCAAGGATATCGCCCGCTCGTTGTCGGCGATCAGCGTCCGGGTCGTCGAGGTCATTCCGGGCAAGCCGACTGTCGGCCTGGAGATTCCAAACGAGACCCGGGAGCTCGTGACGCTTGGCGAAATCCTGCGTTCGCAGACGTATGAGGATCAGAAATCACCGCTGACGCTGGGTCTGGGCAAGGATATCGGCGGCAAGCCGGTGGTTGCTGACCTGCAGAAGATGCCGCACCTGCTGATCGCCGGTACGACCGGTTCGGGCAAGTCCGTCGGCCTCAACGCAATGGTTCTGAGCCTGCTCTACAAGTCGAAGCCCGAGCAGGTCCGGTTATTGATGATCGATCCGAAGATGCTCGAGCTGTCGGTCTACGAGGGCATCCCGCATCTGTTGTGCCCGGTCGTGACCGACATGAAGGATGCGGCCAACTCACTGCGCTGGTGCGTCGCGGAGATGGAACGGCGGTACCGCGTGATGGCCTCGCTCGGCGTCCGAAACTTCGCCGGTTATAACAAGAAGGTGCGCACGGCGATTGATGCGGGCACGCCGATCCCGGATCCGTTTTTCGAGATGCCCGATATTGAGACGGGCGAGATGCAGACGCGCCCGCTCGAACCGTTGCCGCAGATTGTCGTCGTTATCGACGAACTCGCCGACATGATGATGATCGTCGGCAAGAAGGTCGAGGAACTGATTGCGCGGCTCGCGCAGAAGGCGCGGGCGGCCGGCATACACCTGATCGTGGCGACGCAGCGGCCGTCGGTCGACGTCATCACGGGATTGATCAAGGCCAATATCCCGACCCGCATCGCGTTCCAGGTGTCGGCGAAGGTCGATTCACGGACGATCCTGGACCAGGGCGGCGCCGAGGCATTGCTCGGTCATGGCGACATGTTGTATCTCGCCAGCGGTTCGTCCGTGCCGCAGCGTGTACACGGCGCGTTCGTGTCCGATCAGGAAGTCCATCGCGTCGTCGCGAGCCTGCGCGGTGAGAGCGAACCGAACTATGTCGACGGTGTCACCGAGGGGCCGAGCGAACCGATTCCCGGCATCAGCGGCGAGCCCAAGGCGACCGGCGAAGTGGATGCGGAGTCCGATCCGCTTTATGATCAGGCCGTGCATATCGTTACCGAATCGCGGCGCGCGTCCGTGTCAGGCATCCAGCGGCGGCTGAAGATCGGCTATAACCGGGCGGCCCGCATGGTCGAGACCATGGAGCAGGTGGGCATCGTCAGCGAGTTGCAGTCCAACGGTTCCCGCGAAGTTCTCGCGCCGCCGCCGCCGAAAGACCACTAGATCGTGCGTCGAACCGCAGGTTTCGGGCGTCGCTGGGCGGCCTGTGTTCTGACCTTACTGTCGATCACGGCCGTGGCCGGCGATGTTGCCGGTCCGGATGGCGATGTCGCGTTCGAGCGCCTGCGCCAGTTCCTCGGTGCGATGCAGGACCTGCGCGCCGAATTTCGTCAGGAAATCATCGGTTCCGAACAGGAACTCGTCGAGCAGGCGGCCGGCACCGTTGTGCTAAGCAAGCCGGGCCGCTTTCGCTGGGATTATCGCGAACCCTATGAGCGCGTTATCGTCGCGGACGGCGAACGCGTCTGGCTCTACGAGGCCGACCTCGAGCAGGTCACGGTGCGGCGGCTCGCGGTGGGTCTCGGCGATACGCCCGCTGCGTTGCTGACCGGCAACGAAGAGGCGCTGGCGCAGTTCGAGTTTCTCGGCGCGCGTGTGCAGGAAGGTATCGAGTGGCTGCAACTGGCCCCGCGTTCCGTCGAGGCGGATTTTTCGACCGTCGACCTGGGTTTTGCCGGCGACGAGCTGCAGCGCATCGAGTTTGTTGATCGTCTCGGCCAGCGCACGAGGATCTCCCTGTCGGCGATCGATCGATCGCCGCGGTTGACCGATGCGGATTTTCGCTTCGACATACCCGACGGTGTTGACGTCATCGACGAAGACGACCTGTGACGGTATTTGCGTGAGGCCGCTGCGGTACCGGTATTTCTGGTTTTTCGGCGGGTTGTGCCTCGTCGGCTTCGTGCTGTACCTGACGCTGACGCCGCAGCCCGGCCGGGCGCCGTCGTTCATCGATGACAAGGTTGCTCATGCGATCGCTTTCACGATGTTGATGTCCTGGTTCTGTGGTGTCTTCGAGCTGCGGTTTGCATGGCGGATTGGCGTCGCATTGCTGTGCCTGGGTGTAGCGATCGAAGGAGCGCAGCACCTGTTGACTTACCGGACGGCAGAACTCGCGGATGGTCTCGCCGATCTCGGCGGGATTCTGGGCGGCTGGGCACTGGCCGCGCTGGGACTCGAGCGGTGGGCGGGCGTGATCGAGCGCTGGTTTGTGCGCGACGCGGCCTGAATCGCAGGCTCCGGTTTCCTGCTAACATGCCGATTTGCCCGGGCCCGCCGAGGTTCGGGGAAGCAACATACCAGCCAACGATATGAATGCGGCCGACATGTGGGGCAAGGACGACCGATTGCGTCCGCTCGCCGATCGCATGCGTCCAGCCGCGCTCGCCGATCTCGTCGGCCAGTCCCATTTGCTCGGTGAGGGCAAGCCGCTGACCCGACTCGTCGGCGCGCAATCGCTCCATTCCGCCATCCTCTGGGGTCCGCCGGGCACCGGCAAAACGACGCTGGCGCGACTCGTCGCACAGGGCGTCGAGGCCGAGTTCATCGCGCTGTCGGCGGTCATGGCGGGCGTCAAGGATATCCGTGCGGCGATTGCACAAGCGCAGGCGCACCCCGATCGCCCGACGGTGCTGTTTCTCGATGAGGTGCATCGTTTCAATAAGGCGCAGCAGGATGCGTTCCTGCCGTGGGTCGAAGACGGCACGATCACGTTTATCGGCGCGACGACCGAGAACCCCTCGTTCGCACTGAACAATGCGCTGTTGTCGCGTGCGCGCGTCTACGTACTCAAGGCGCTGACCGCCGATGAGATCATTGATGTCCTGAATCGTGCCTTGACCGTGGCATTCACGGAGCCGGCAGTCGACATCGCGGCCGATGACCTGCGCCAGCTGGCCGCAGCGGCTGACGGCGATGCCCGCCGGGCGCTGAACCTGCTCGAACTGGCCGTCGCGATGGCGGGCGCCGACGGGCCGACGTCAGGTGAGGTCGTGCGGGTCGGGCCGGAGTGCGTCGAGGAGGTCTGCACGGGCACGGTGCGCCGATTCGACCGCGGCGGTGACGATTACTATGACCAGATCTCGGTGCTGCACAAGGCGATCCGGGGGTCGGATCCGGATGCGGCGCTGTACTGGTTTGCGCGGATGCTCGACGGCGGCGTCGACCCGAATTTTCTCGGTCGCCGGCTCGTCAGGATGGCATCGGAGGATATCGGCAACGCGGATCCGCGGGCATTGCGTCTCGCGCTCGATGCCTGGGAATCCTACGAACGGCTCGGTAGCCCGGAGGGCGAACTGGCGCTGGCGCAGGCAGTCGTGTTCCTGGCCTGTGCCGCGAAGAGCAATGCCGTGTATCGGGCTTATAATGCGGCGGCGGCGGATGCGCGGTCGCTGGGTTCGCTCGCCGTGCCCGCGCACCTGCGCAATGCGCCGACGGCGCTGGCCAAATCGCTGGGTCATGGCGACGGGTATCGTTATGCCCATGACGAGCCCGGCGGATTTGCCGCGGGCGAGCGGTATTTTCCCGCAGAACTCGACGACCGGATCTATTACGAACCGGTGGACCGCGGGCTGGAAAGTCAGATCGCGGCCAAGTTGGCGACGCTCCGGCAGGCTAATCGGTCGAAAAGATAGTCAGATTGAAATCAATATAAAACATATAGATAGAAGTTTTTACTAATGTTAGATAGCAAGTTGTTGCGAAACGATCCGGAGGCGGTCGCGGCCAATCTGGCGCGGCGCGGGTTCGCGTTTGACGCCGCCGCACATGCGGCGCTGGAAGAGTCGCGAAAGACGCTGCAGGTCCGCGTCGAGGAGTTGCGCAACGAGCGCAATGTCGCGTCCAAGGGCATCGGCCGGGCCAAGGCGGCCGGCGAGGACATCCAGCCACTGCTCGATGCCGTGGAGTCGCTGGGCGCTGCGTTAAAGACCACCGACGACGAACTGGCGGTGGTCCGCGCGCGTCTCGACGATGTTGAGGCGGGGCTGCCAAATCTGTTGCATGCGTCGGTTCCGGACGGCAAGGATGAAGCGGATAACGTCGAGATCCGTGCCTGGGGCGAACCGGCGACACCCGCGTTCGAGGTCCGTGACCACGTCGATCTCGGCGTCGCGCTCGGTCAACTCGATTTCGATGCGGCCGCCAAGCTGACCGGCGCGCGGTTTAGCGTTATGCGGGGCGGGCTCGCGCGTCTGCATCGCGCGTTGATCCAGTTCATGCTCGATCTGCATACGGAGCAGCACGGCTATAGCGAGGTCTATGTCCCGTATATCGTCAACAGCGACTCGCTGCGCGGGACCGGCCAGTTGCCGAAGTTCGGCGCCGACCTGTTCGCATTGAACGGCGAGCACGAGTACTACCTCATTCCGACGGCCGAGGTGCCGGTCACCAACCTGGTGCGCGACGAGATCATCGATGCCGACCAACTGCCGCTGAAGTATGTGGCTCACACGCCGTGCTTTCGTTCGGAGGCCGGTTCGCACGGCAAGGACACGCGCGGCATGATGCGCCAGCACCAGTTTGAGAAAGTCGAGCTGGTGCACATTGTGCGGCCGGAGACATCGTATGCAGCGCTAGAGGAACTGACCGGCCACGCCGAGACGGTCCTGCAGCGACTCGGCCTGCCGTACCGGATTGTGGCGCTGTGCGCCGGCGACGTCGGTGCCGGCGCCGCCAAGACCTACGACCTTGAGGTCTGGATCCCCAGTCAGAATCGGTACCGGGAGATTTCTTCGTGCAGCAACTGCGAGGCGTTCCAGGCCCGGCGCATGGCCGCACGCTGGCGCAATCCGGACACCGGCAAACCGGAACTCGTGCACACGCTGAACGGCTCGGGTGTCGCGGCCGGGCGGGCGCTGATCGCGGTCATCGAGAACTATCAGCAGGCTGACGGCTCGATTCGCGTGCCGGACGTGCTGCAGCCGTACATGAACGGGCTGGACGTGATTGCGGCCTGACGTGAAATTGGGGCCGCAAGCCGTAATCGCCGTCGCTGCGGTTGCCTTGTTCGCGGCGCTGGCACCGGGCTGTGGTTTGTTGCCGACGGGTCAGGATGAGGCGCCGTCTGCCGCGTATCCGCCAGCCATCCGATCGAACCATGTCGATGACTATCACGGCACGCGCGTGGCCGATCCGTATCGCTGGCTCGAAGACGTGTCCCGACCCGAGACCCGGAGCTGGATCGACGCACAGAATGCGCTGACGCTGCCGTGGCTTGCCGGCCTGCCGACCCGGGCCGGGTTCGCGAACCGGATGCGCACATTGATCGACTACGAGCGTTACGGTATTCCGCAGGCGCGGGGCGGGCGCTATGCATACACCTACAATCCCGGGCGCCTGGAGCAGGACCAGTTGTGGATCAGCGACGATCCGGCGGACCGTGGTCGGCTCTTGCTGGATCCGAACCTGTTGTCCGCGGACGGGACCGTGTCACTCGGCGACTTCGAATTGAGCCCCGACGGCACGCGTCTAGCGTACAGCCTGTCGGACGGCGGCAGCGACTGGCGGACGTGGTCCGTCGTCAATGTCGCGACCGGCCGGCAATCGCAGGAACGCCTCGTCGGCATCAAGTTCTCCGATATATCTTGGCTGCCCGACGGCACGGGATTTTTCTACAGCCGCTATCCGGCGACGGCTGATGCGGCGTCGTTCGATGACACGCAGCAGGTGTCGGTCTGGTATCACGCGGCCGGTTCGTCGCAGGCGGACGACGAACCCATTTTCGCGGTTGCCGATCACCCGACGCGCAACCCCTATGCAAAGATCACCGACGATGGCCGCTACCTGGTGATTACGCTGTTCGATGGTTATGCGGCGAACGGCGTGTATCTGCTGCCGATTGAGCAGGGCCGGCCCGCGGGCACACCCGTGCGGCTGCTCGACGCGTGGGATGCGCGCTACGAGTTTCTCGGCAGCATCGAGGACCGGTTCTTTTTCGAAACGACGAACGACGCACCGCTCGGGCGCATCGTCGAGATCGATCTCGATCGGCCGGCATCGGCGGACTGGCGCACGATCGTGCCCGAGCAACCGCAGGCGCTGGCCGGCGCGTCCCTGGTTGACGGCCGTTTGATCGCCCGCTATATCGTCGACGCGCACGCCCGGGTGCGTCGTTTCTCGTTGCGCGGCGACGACCTCGGTGCCATCAAGCTGCCCGGTTACGGCACGGTCGATGGGTTCGCGGGCGCGGCCGGGTCGACGGAAACATTCTTCTCGTACACGGATTTCACGACGCCGCCGACGGTGTACCGGCTTGACCCGGCCACAGGCGATGCTGCTGCCGTGCGCGGGGTCGTGCAGGGCGCCGGCCAGCGATTGCGCAGCGAGCAGGTGTTCGTGGAGAGCCGCGATGGTACGCGCCTGCCGATGACGATCGTGCGCCGTGCCGATGTTCCGGCCGGCACGCCGCAACCGACAGTTCTGTACGGCTACGGCGGATTCAACGTGTCGCTGCTGCCGCGTTACTCGACAGCGCGAATGGCGTGGCTGGAGGCCGGCGGCGCCTACGCGGTGGCGAACCTGCGCGGCGGCGGCGAATACGGCGAGGCGTGGCACGAGGCGGGCACGAAGCTGAACAAGCAAAACGTGTTCGATGATTTCATTGCCGCCGCCGAATGGCTGATCGCGCAGGATTACACGACACCGGAGCAACTGGCGATCTGGGGTGGCAGCAACGGTGGACTGCTCGTCGGTGCGGTCATGATTCAGCGACCGGAACTGTTCGCGGCGGTGGTCCCGGCCGTGGGCGTGCTCGATATGCTTCGCTACCACACGTCCAGCGCGAACGCGCGCCAGTGGTCGAGTGACTACGGGCTCAGCGAAAACCCGGCGGAGTTCCGTGCGCAGGTCGCGTACTCGCCGGTGCACAATCTGACTTCCGGCACCTGCTACCCGGCAACCCTGGTCATGGCCGATGCCAATGACGACCGCGTCGCGCCATGGCACAGCTACAAATTTGCGGCAGCCCTGCAGCACGCGCAGGGTTGCGAACGTCCCGTGCTGATCCGTGTCGAGACACGTACCGGGCACGGCGGCGGCGCGTCAACGTCGAAGATCATCGATGAATACGCGGATCAGTGGGCATTCGTCGCCGAGCACGTCGGGCTGGATTGAGGTTACTGTCCCGTTAATCACGCGGGGCAAAAAAAACGCCCCGACGAAGCGGGGCGTTTTCGATCCGAACGGGCTGCGCCTAGTCGTCGCCGCCCATGCCGAACAGCATCAGCAGGTTGATGAAAATGTTGTACAGGCTGACGTACAGGCCGACGGTCGCGAGAATATAGTTTCGCTCGCCGCCGTGAATGATCGCGCTGGTCTGAAAGAGGATCATGCCGGACATCAACAACACGATGCCGCCGGAGATCGCCATGTTGAAGGCGGAAAGATCGACGAACAACCCGATCAGGATCACGCCGAGCATGCCGATCAACCCGACCATCAAAAAGCCGCCCATGAAGCTCAAGTCCTTGCGCGTCGTCAGCACGTAGCCGCTCAGCGCGAGGAACACGAGGCCGGTTGTGGCCAGCGATGTCAGCACGAGCTGACCGCCGTTCGGTACGTTCTGGATATAGGCGCTCAGCAACGGCCCGAGCGTGAGTCCCATGAAGCCGGTCAGCGCGAAGACACAGACGAGCCCGGCTGACGAATTCCGGAGCTTGTGGGTCAGGAACAGCAGACCGAAATATCCGCCCAGCGTCACGAACGGGCCGAAATACGGCACGTTGGCGACCATTGCGACGGTTGCGGTCATCGCGCTGAAAACCAGTGTCGCGGCCAACAGCAGGTACGTGTTTTTCAGGACCTTGTTGGTCGACAGTGCGGACTCGCGTATCGCTTCCTGATACACGGCGCCGGTTGGGCCCTGGCCCGGTCCTAAAGGTCGTGGTTGCTGCATCGATTAACTCCTGTAAAACCGTTTGCTTTCAGCGGGGCAGTCTAGCACAGGCCGGCTGCCTCTCTTGTGGATGCCGGTCGACGCCAGGCGGCGGTCGTGCGGCTTATGGTGAATCATCGCAATTCCCGCGCAGCGTGAGGACGCACAGGCCCGATCTTCACCTTGGTGAATTCGTCATGCATCGGTCGCCGGATTCGCGGCCCGTCGCGGCACCGGGAACAGCTTGAAGACTTCCCGCACGGCCTCGTCGATGACCGGTTCCAGATTACGCAGGACCTTTTCGGTCACGCGTCCGACGATGATGCCTTCCCAGACGAGTTTGCCGGTTCTCGCATCGACGACATCGACGTTCAGCGTGCCCTCGGTATACTGCTCGACGCGTGTTTCATAGCCGTACC
Organism: Gammaproteobacteria bacterium; assembly: GCA_021773815.1. Taxonomy (GTDB): domain Bacteria; phylum Pseudomonadota; class Gammaproteobacteria; order Steroidobacterales; genus SMWD01. The sequence goes on along the minus strand of JAJFJS010000026.1, from coordinate 53,222 downwards.
CGCCCCAGGCGTCGTACCGGGAGCCGCGGTAGCCGTAGTAGGCGCCCAGCGTCGGCCCCGCGCGCGAACGTATTTTTTCCTCAGTGTTGACGTAGAAATTGATCAGCAGGTCCGGATCGTCCGCATAGCGAAAACCACGCCGGTCCATCTCCTGCGACACGGCGACCTTCAGGAAATTACTTTCCATCGATTCATACTGCTCCTTGTCCGTCGACAGCTTGTCGAAGAAGCCGAACGTCGAATACCGCGCGAAATCCGCCGTTCGATCGATATTCGAATAGGTGCGGGGCGTCGATGCGCAGGCGACGAGCGACAGGGCGGCGGCCAGCACCGCTGTGCGCATCCAGCCGGAGACCTTGGGCAGAGGCATGGTTCGTTCTTCCTTTCGCTGTTGAAGGCGTCAGTGTAATGATTGGCTGCAACTTTGACATCGGCCGGTTCGCGTGAGTTCCGGTAGGTTGGCCGATTGCCCGGCGCCGATTATGGCCCGCAGGGCGTGTCTTTGCCGGGTTCGGGTAATCGGTTAGAGTGCGGAGGATCCGCGGAGCGAGCCGCCATCGGTCCGAATGACGTGCCGGGCGTATCCGGCGCCGTGCTTTTGATCATCTTGATTGTAGATTAATAAAGATTGGTAATAAGTTGAAATTAAAGAATTTAATAGAGAAGTTCTGCTGGAGATCAGCCTCGATCGGGCAACGGATGGCGATGCTGATCATGGCCCTGTCGGTCATCGGCGTCACGCCGGCGGCTATGGCTGCCGGCCTGGCGAAACCATCCGTGCTGATCACCGGGGCGAATCGCGGCATCGGTTTCGAGCTGGCCCGCCAATACGCCGAGCGAGGCTGGGGCGTACTCGCGACCTGCCGGACGCCCGAGGCGGCTGAGGAGCTCCAGGCGCTGGCCGCCGGGCATGCCAACGTCGTGATCGAACGGCTGGATGTCACCGACCGGGCCACCATCGACGCGGTCGCCGAGAAGTATCGGTCGACGCCGATCGATATTCTGATCAACAACGCCGGCATCCTCGGCGACAACGACCGGCAGAAACTCGGCGCGTTTGACTTCGCGGTTTTCGATGAGGTCATGGACGTCAATACCAAGGGGCCGATCCGCATGGTCGAGGCCTTCGTCGATCATGTCGCGGCGAGTGATCAGAAAAAAATCATGAGTATCTCCAGCGCCGTCGGCTCCATCCAGATGACGTTTGGCGGGCAGGTTTTCTATCGTGCCAGCAAGGCTGCGCTGAACATGTCGATGCGCACGCTGGCCAAGGAACTGCGCCGCTCGGATGCGCCGGGCCGCAAGGCACTGATTTTCGGGCTGATCGATCCGGGCATCGTGGATACCGGGTTTGCGAAGAACGTGCCGATTCCGATGATCCAGGCCGACGAATCAGCGGCGGCGGTGATTGCCGTTATCGATACCTATGACCGCAAATCGTCGGCGACCTTCCTGCGCTACACGGGCCAGACGATGCCGTGGTGAATGACGGCGTCAATATCGTCATTACGGGCAGGCCCGGTCGGCACGAAACCGGGCACCGACATCCATGATCACGCGGCGCGACCTGACACTGGGACTGGCCGGCGCTGCCTTCGGCGCTTCGGCGCCGTTGGCACGCGGCGCCGCAGAACTGAACCTCGACGATCGAGCGGATTATTTACAGGCAGTGGTCAAGATGCGCGGCAGCACCGACACTCGCCTGTGTATCGGCTGGGTTAGCGGCACGCGTTATGCGGTTATCGATCACCGGGCTATCCCGATGATGGGCTTGCTGGCGGCCACCTTCACGCAGTACCGTCGGCGCGGTGCCGACGCTTATGACGTGAAGGCGCTGGAGGTTGCTTTTTTTACCGACCTGCACACGCAAAAACTGATCCAGACATGGCGCAACCCGGTGACTGATCGCGTCGTCGACGTACCGATGACGCGCATGGGGCCTTCGCAATTTACGCTCACGGCCGACGGGTTGCAGGTCGAGGGTCTGTCCGGTGAGGCGGCCGGTCTGGACGTGCAACATACCTTTCAGCCCGCCGTCGTGCGCGGCGACGACGTCTGGATCACCGAGGTGATCGCGATCGGCGGCAAGGCGAACGCAAAAGCTGCCAATCCGTTCGTCTACAACGAGATGTCGACCTATCACGCAAAGTGGCCGGACCTGGCAGATCCCGCCCGGGCGATGGTGCCGACGCAGGTAGCTTTCCATGGTCTCGTGACGTTCCGTCCCTGGATGGGTTTCGGCGACACGCCCGGGCACACGACGGCGCACGGCGCGGGCACGCGCGCGTCAACCATGGCGGATCTGCCGAAATACTATGTCGATTTGACCCGTACGTTTCATCCTGATGTCATCGCCGATCCGCTGGCCGTGCTGAATGCGGAGGACGGCTGATCGCCGGCCGCTGCTGATGAGTGCCTTTGAAACGCCGTCGCCCGCGGAGTTTTTGACCGGGATTGCGGGGAAGTTGTTGCTGGCCCGCGCGCTGGGCATTGCTGCGGATCTGGGGATCGCCGATCTCATTGCCGACGAACCCCTCGGTATGGAACAGCTTGCCGAAGCGACGGGCTGCGACCGCGATGCGTTGTTTCGTCTGCTGCGGATGCTCGGCGGGCACGGCGTGTTTGCCGAGGACGACGCGGGGCGAATCGGGCTGACCCCGCGCGCGGAATTGCTGCGTGCCGATCACCCCGACTCGCTGCGCGAGATGTTCGTGCTCGGCTGGCAGGATATTCACTGGAATACGTACCAGGCATTGCCCGAGGCCGTGTTGACCGGCGAGACCGCGTTCGAAATCGCGCACGGGCAGGCATTCTTCGACTACCTTGCCGCGCATCCGGAAGTGAACGCGTTGTTCGACCGGCGCATGTCGACGGTGTCGCGCATCGAAAACGATGCGGTCGCGCAGGCCTATTCTTTTGCCGACCATGCGCCGATCATCGACATCGGCGGCGGGCAGGGCGGCCTGCTGGCGGCGATCGTTGCGCAGCATCCGGGCATTGGTGCGGCGCTGTACGACCAGCCGCAGGTGCTGACCGATCCGGCGCGGCTGCGCGAGGCGGATCTGCTGAACGGTGTCGCCCGCATCGCCGGCGATTTTTTCGCCGATGTGCCGCCGGGTTTCGGCCTGTATCTGCTCAAGCGGATCATTCACGATTGGGACGACGAGCGCGCGATCGCGATCCTGCGCCGCTGCCGGGACTCGATGTCGTCGGCGAGCCGAATCATCGTCATCGATGCCGTCATGTCGTCGGGCAACGAGCCGGATCCGGGTAAGGACCTGGACCTGAGCATCATGGCGCTGACGCCGGGCCGCGAGCGGACCGCCGACGAGTTCGGCGCCCTGTTTGAGGCCGCCGGCCTGCGCCTGCTGCGCGTGATACCGACTTCATCGCGCGTGTCGCTGGTTGAGGGAGAGCGGGGCGAAATCGCGGAAAAGGACGGCTGGTGAGATTTCCGGGTTAACTGTTACCGCCGTCGCCGGTAGAATACGCCGGATGCGTTATATACGAGTGACCAGCCAGCGGGGTTCGAAACCGCCCAATCCGTTCATGCAGGCGCTGGGGTTCGTTGTCGGCGTGATCCTGTTTATCGGCGCTGCACTGATCGGCGGACTGGTCCTGGCGGCGCTCGTGGGATTCGTGCTGATCGCCGGACTGATCATCTATGCGCGGATCTGGTGGCTGACGCGCAAGGCGCGCCGGCAGCAGGAAGATGCGTTTGTCGAGGCGGAATACCGTGTCATCGAACCATCGGATGATGACGAGCCGCGACGATAACGATCTTTGACTATGGTTAACGGGGAATAAACAAAGCACGTGGACGAGAATCGACGTAAACGACGGCGCCGGCGAAGAATAATTGCGAGCGTACTGTTCCTGGTCGTCGCAATCGGCCTCGCCTGGGTGTTCGAGTCGCAGGCGACCACGACCGTCGTGTTCGTGCGCTATGCCGAAACGGCCGATAAAGCCGAAAATCCGGGCCTCAGTCCGGCGGGCCGTGTGCGCGCACGCGAACTCGCGCGCGTGATCGGCAGCATCGACGTGGTTGCCGGGGTCGATGCGATTTTCACGACCCAGTTCCGCCGCACGCAGGAAACCGCCGAACCGCTGGCCAGCGCGGGGCAGGTGCCGGTGCAGGTCGTTGATGCGGAAAAAATCACCGGACTCACGCAACTGATTCTCAAGGAATACAAGGGCAGGATCGTGCTGGTGATCACCGATGGCGATGCGCTGCCGTTGCTGATCCGCGAATTCCACGGCAGCAAGCGCCTGGCGCCGATCGCGGCGGGCGAGTACGACAATCTGTATATCGTCAGCATCCCGTGGTACGGCAAGGTCAAGACGCTGCAGCTCAAATACGGAACCCCGTACGTCCCGTAACCCGATGGGCGTATTCCAGCAGACGTTCGAGGCGGCGACGCGCGCCCGGGGCATCGTTGATGTCGGCGAACAGGTCGCGGCGATTGTCCAACAATCCGGCATCCGGACCGGGCTGTGTCAGGTGTTCGTGCATCATACGAGCGCGTCCCTGGTGTTGACCGAGAACGCCGACCCGGATGTGCATCGCGATCTCGAGGCCTGGATGCAGCGCGCCGTACCGGACGGCGATGCGTTGTATCGACACACGATGGAAGGACCGGACGACATGTCAGCGCACGTGCGCAGCATGCTGACCCAGTCGGGCATCAGCGTGCCGGTCGGTGATGGCCGCTGCCTGTTCGGCACCTGGCAGGGTATTTATCTCTGGGAGCACCGGACTGCCGGACATACGCGACGCATGACGGTGACTGTCATCGGCGAATAGGCGCGACGTCGCCCCGACGTTGTTTCCTGCTATAGTAGCCACCGCCTTGGGGGTGGCCGAAACGGCCTGAGACCTGTCCGCAGGAACCCTTGGAACCTGATCCGGTTAATTCCGGCGTAGGGAGAGGACGCGCACTTTGCATTTCCCGCCGACCGTCGCCAACCGGATCTTTGTTTTGACCAAGAGATCCGCGACATGAATCGTATTTTCCACCGGCCAGCTGCGATGACGCCGACCGTCGTCGCGGTTGCCGTCGCCATGGCCACGTTTTTCGCTGCCGGCAAGGCTGCGGCCGTGGACGATCCGGTGGTCGACGAGGTCGTGGTTTCCGTGTTTCGTACCACCGGACCCGAATCGCTGCCGGCCAGTATCACGGTGCTCGACGCCGACGAGATTCGTCGATCGAGCGTGCAGCATTTCGAGGAACTGATCGCGCGTGTGCCGAACCTGAACTACTCGGGCGACGGTAATCGCGCGCGTTATTTCCAGTTGCGCGGCATCGGCGAGCTCGAGCAATACCAGGGCGCACCGAATCCGTCGGTCGGTTTTATCATCGACGACATCGACCTGTCCGGGCTCGGCAGCGCGGCCACGCTGTTCGATGTCGATCAAATTGATGTGCTGCGCGGCCCGCAGGGCGCCCGCTACGGCGCCAGTGCGCTGGCCGGTCTGATTTTCGTGCGTTCGGCCGAACCGGAGGACGCGGTCGCCGCGGGTATCGAGGCGACGGCCGGCAGTGATGACACCACGGCGCTCGGCGGCATGCTGACCGGCCCGATCAGCGACACCGCCGCGTATCGGCTGGCCGTGCAGCATTACGACAGCGACGGTAATCGCCGCAATCGCTATCTCGGCCGCGATGACACCAACGGCCAGGATGAAACGACCGCGCGCGGCAAGCTGCGCTGGCAGCTGGGGGACGGCTGGCAGTTCGACCTGACCGGCCTGTATGCCGATATCGACAACGGCTATGACGCCTGGTCGGTCGACAATCACAAACAGGCGACAGTCTCGGACAAGCCCGGCCGTGATGTGCAGGAGACGGCGGCCGGTTCGCTGCGCGTGACGGGCCATTTCGGCGAGGTCGCGACGTTCGTCGCGATCACCAGTCTGGCCCGGACCGATTCGTGGTTCAGTTTCGATGCCGACTGGGGCAACGACGCGTTCTGGAACACGCCGCAATACGGGTTCGCGATTTACGATTATTTTTCGGCCACGAAGCGTGCGCGTGACACCGATAGCCAGGAATTCCGGCTGGTCTCCGGTCCGGACGGCCGGTTGTTCGGCCGCGTTGACTGGCTGGTCGGCGCCTACGGGCTGAACCTCGACGAGCGCATCGACGTCATCGATACCGGCCGCGATGATTTCTGGTGCATCCTGCCGTGCGTGACGCCGTTCGCCAGCGCGTTCGATTCACGCAGCCGGGCGCTGTTCGCCGAACTCGGCATGCCGCTCGGCGGCGCGTGGCGTATCGACGTTGGTGCGCGCTGGGAGCGCTGGGAGGCCGACTACGCCGATGGCGCCGTGACCTTTGGTCCGGATGACAACCTGTGGGGCGGTCACGTGAACGTCAGCTGGCAGGCCGCGGATACAACGATGCTCTACGCGCGCGCCGCACGGGGCTATAAGGCCGGCGGCTTCAACCTCGATGCAAATGCGCCGCCCGATCGCGTACCGTACCGGTCAGAGACGCTGTGGAACGCGGAACTCGGCATCAAGTACCTGGCTGCGGACCGGAGACTGCGCGCCGACCTCGTCACCTTCTGGATGGAGCGCGACGACATGCAGGTCAAGGTGCCGGTGCAGGACACGGCCGGCAACCCGATCGCGTTCTCGTTCCTGACGGCTAACGCGCGCCGGGGGCGCAACCTGGGCGTGGAGGCCGCCGTCGACTGGCGATTCGCCGAGCAGTGGGCTGTACACGGTTCGCTCGGCTTGCTTGATGCGGACATCGAGCGATTCGATTATGTCCGCGATCTCGAGGGCCGGGGCCAGGCGCATGCGCCCGCGTACACGTTCATGGTCGGTGCCACCTGGGAGCATGCGCTCGGCTGGTTTGTGCGCGCGGACATCACGGGCAGCGATGCGTTCTATTTCGACTACAGTCACGATCAGAAATCGCGCGCCACCGAGCGCGCTAACCTGCGGTTCGGCCGGTCCTGGAACGCGTGGTCGGTCGAGTTCTGGGGACAGAATATTTTCGATGAGACATACTCGGTCCGCGGATTCTATTTCGGCAATGAACCGCCGGCGTATCCGGACCGGCTCTACACGCAGGCCGGCAACCCGCGCCGGGTCGGCGTGACACTGAAACGGTTTTTTTGACCAGAGGCGAGGCAACTACGCAGATGATGATCACCGTTGAACTGAGCATGTATCCGCTCGCGGCCGACTACAAACCGACGATCCGTGCGTTCGTCAAGGAACTTCGCGGCCACGGGGGTATCGAGACCGTCACCAACCAGATGAGCACGCAGGTATGCGGCGAATTCGCCGCCGTCATGCCCGCCGTCAACGGGTGCATCGAGCGGGCGATGGCGGCCAATGACAAGGTCGTGTTCGTCGCGAAGTTCCTGAACACGGGTCTCGACATCAACCGAACCCCTGATCTTGAATGAAGCACTCGACAATGTGCTGAACGCAGCGGCGGCGATGTCGCCATGGGAGGTCGCCGCCGTACTGCTGGCCGTCACCTACCTGCTGCTGGCGATACGCCAGAACATCTGGTGTTGGGCTGCAGCTTTTTGGTCGACCGCGATCTACTTCGTGCTGATGATCCGCGTGCAGCTCTATATGGAATCCGCGCTGCAGGTGTTTTACCTCGGTATGGCGGTGTACGGCTGGTACCAGTGGCGTCATGGCCCGGGTGCAGACCATTCGCTGCCGGTCGGTCGCTGGCGGGCCGCCCGGCACGCGAGCGTCATCGGCGGCATTATCGTCGCGACACTGATCAGCGGGCGTTTGCTAAGTGACTTCAGCCAGGCGGCGCTGCCGTATGTTGATTCGTTCACGACCTGGGGCGCCGTCGTCGCGACCTTCATGGTCGCGCGCAAGATCCTCGAGAACTGGCTTTACTGGTTCGTCATCGACGGCGTATCGGTCTTTCTCTATGCCAATCGCGAACTCTATTTAACGGCGCTGCTGTTTGCAGGCTATCTCGTGCTGATCGTCATCGGCTACCTGGCCTGGCGCAAAGACCTGCCGGACGAGGCGGCGGCATGAACGCCGACGAGCGGCTGCGTGAAATCGAGGCCTTCGCCGATGCGCGGATCGTCACGGAACTGGCCGGCGGGCCGACGAGCGACAGCTACCTCGTCGAACGCGGCACCGACTACTTCGTGCTGCGCGTCGATACTGATGTCGCCCGGGCGCTCGCGTTCGATCGTGCCGCCGAGGCGCGGATTCTGAAACGGGTCGCCAAACAGGGACTCGGGCCGCGGCCCGAGCATGTCGACGTGGAACGGGGACTCCTGATCACGTGCTACGTGGAGGGCAGGGCATGGACCCAGACCGAGGTGCACGACCCGGAGCGGATACGCCGTCTCGCCGGCGTATTGAAGCAACTGCACGCGCTCGAACCGGCCGGCCCGATGCTTGATCTGCGCGGTGCGATCGGCGGCTATGCACAATGCATCGGCACCGCCAATGCGCGCGACCTGGCTGCGGATGCGCTGCGGATGCTGACCGAACTGGACGAGGCAGCGCCGAAGCGATGCCTGTGCCACAACGACCTGGTCTGCGCGAACATCATCGAAGCAAAGGGCCTGGTGCTCATCGACTGGGAGTACGCGGCGATAGGCGACCCGATGTTCGACCTGGCCATCGTCGCCGGCCATCACAACTTCACCGATGACGAGGCCGACGGCTTGCTGACGGCCTACTTCGGCGCCGTGCAGCCGGAAACGGCGCGCCGACTCGCGGTTTACCGCGCGCTCTATGAAAGGTTGGTGCTGCTCTGGTCCGCGGCGGTCCGTGCTGTCTGTTCGCGTGGTGAGCAATGAACCGGAATCCGTTATCCCGCCACCCGGCGACGGGAAAAACCGGAAACTTTCCGGGATAATCAGCCGCTCGGCGTACCCCGGTAGCTCAGCTGGATAGAGCTACCGCCTCCTAATCGATGTTTTGTGATTTTGGCAGATTGCCGACTCGGTTCGACAATCACCGTCGGACAACTCCTGTTCAACGACCAACTGTCATCGGTAGAGCATGAAGAGCGATTTACTGAACGGCTGTCAGGCGTCTAGAGATCGCAGGCGATTCAGTGGAGATTATCGGCCACATACCAATTTATTGACTTGCCTGAAAAATTATCTCACGCTCCACCAATATATTTGCCGACGATATAGACACTAATCGATGTATATATAGTCGACATAGAAAAAAAATTACCTAATACAAAAAATTGTCTTGATAAAGTTCAAAATTACATAAAGCGGAGCATACTAATGCCACAGCATTTACCGATTAAGAAACTACTGTTCACAGCAGCGATCCTCGTTGCTATGGCTGTTTGCAGTATCGCCATCGCTCACGAGGGCGAAGCTCACGGCGACCAGCCGGCACAACCTCCCTTAAGTTATCAGGACAAACGCGTGGTGAACATGCTGGAGAAATACGCGAAAGCCGTTCAGACCGCAAATATTGCAGAGATAGAGAAATATTTCATAACCAGTGATGTATTCAGCAGCCTGGAAGGTACTTCTCAGGATTTAGGCTGGGAAAGCTACCGCAAGCATTTGGCTGCGGAGCTGCCGATGTTTAATGATACAAACTATAGCTTAAGCAATATACGACCCTACGTAAGCGGTAATCTGGCCTTTGCCACAATGGATTTCTTTATGGAAGTCACTATTAAAAGTGACAAGTTTGCCGGCGGTCAGCACAAGGTTGAAATGAATGGGAAAGCAACTATGGTTTTGTCGGAATCAAACAACGAATGGAAGATCCTGCACATGCATACGTCCCGAGAGCCAGCCAACAATTCCGGGGCGGAAAGTAAATCACACTGATCGCAAAAAATATTGTGCTGGCCCTCTAAAAAGGTTTTTTCTTGGGCCTTGCATCGACTCCATCTGCTCAGGAGTGCACGGATAACGACAGGACAAAAGATTGGAGGTACCCGCCGGGACCGGCGCCTTCCTTCAAGATGTCGGCGCTGCGACCACCATTGATCTGAGACAAATATTGTGTCACTGTCTCAAAAGATGGCCACTCAGGCGATAAAATTCACTCGGAAACGTAGAATAATCTTGTCTGCGCTGCTGCTGTCTGTCGTTGCATCCGGGTTTCCTGCAGCCGAATTTCATACCCATTATGATGCACATCAAGGCCACGCTCACGATGCGTATAGCCATAACGTTCCCGGTGATGAAAATTCGAAAGACCTTGATGAGCCGGATAATACTGGCGTGATGCACATGCATGAATTCGGCGCTCCCATGTTGACACTTGTTTCTGTGATCAATGTGAACATAGCAGCTCTCTGGCAGGCCGACGGAGGATTTCCTCCTCCAACCACAAAACCACCCGATAGTGTAATAGCACCTCTCTACCGACCTCCGATCGTATAGAACGCTCGATTGCTGAAGTGCAATCTCGTTGCGGCTTTGCCGTGTTCATTCGATCGTGTGGGAGAGTGTTTTGCTTCGTCTATTCATATTGTGGATGGTTCTTTCCGTCCCTATCACCTTTTCTCAGGCTAAATCTGAGGAAACGCCATCTGATGCATCAGCGCTGACGTTGTTACAAGCAGCGAAGCTTACCTCTGGAAAAAAATCCCGACTTCGCTCGGCGCCATTCGGCCGCGAAGCAGCTGCCGCGCAGCTCGATCAGGCGGCGCCAAGGCCGCAATGGTCGGTTGAACTGCAGGTTGAGGATATCGGGGGAACCGGGGGATTTTCAGGTTTTGGAGGAAGTGAAACCACGCTGCGCCTGTCGCGCATCTTCCAACCCTCGGCTCTTCGTTCCGGTCGACTGTCTATTACTGCCGCACAGGAGGATCAACTGGAGAATGAGCTTATTATCGAGCGCCTGGATCTAATGTCACTGCTGGTGCTGCCGGCGCTGAACCGTCTGGCCGGTGCTTCTGATGTCAGTGATTGACAGGCTGACGAGCCTGCCTGTCATAAATAATGGCCAGCGAAAATAGGCCCCTCACACATTGTTCGCAGACATGAACAAAACTGGAAATAGTCAACGGAGACGAGAAACAGTGGCATCAACATCAAGACTCTATTCCCTGCTGGCAGGACTATTCGCATTTGCACTGCTATCACAGTTGGCTTATGCACATGGCATGTCCGAGAGCGAAAAGCAGGCCATCATCGAGGGCGGCAATCTGGCCTACATGTGGCTTGGCGCAACACACATGTTATCGGGCTACGACCACTTGGCATTTGTTTTCGGTATCGTGTTTTTTCTGAACGGTTTTCGCGATATTGTCAAATACGTCACTGCGTTTACGCTGGGTCACAGCGTTACCCTGATCTATGCCACTTTCAACGCAATCCAACTGAACTACTTTCTCATCGACGCGGTGGTCGCCTTAAGTGTCTGTTATATAGCTTTTGCCAACATTGACGGCTTCCGAAAATATCTCAACATAAATCCACCGAATATGTTGCTAATGGTCGTCGGACTAGGATTGATTCATGGCTTCGGTCTGTCTACACGACTGCAGGAACTACCATTGAGCGAAGACAGCCTGCTACTCAATATCATTTCGTTCAATGTAGGTATCGAGTTGGGGCAGATCTGTGCCCTGGTGCTGATGTTACTGTTCATCGCCGCCTGGCGAAAAAGTCAATCATTCCAGACCTTCAGCATAGTCGCTAACCTTGGTCTGATCTTAGGGGGCGGCCTATTGTTTCTGATGCAGATGCATGGTTATTTGCACGCCAGCAACCCCGACGAATTTGCGGTTAGTGCAGGTTCTTCGCAAACAGCGGGTGACGATGCACGTGTTACAACAACGCAAGATTCGACAAAATTACCGTCCACTCAAAGGCAGGACTCGATCAGTATTATTATTCCCGCCCGAGTTGGTAAAGAATACAAATTTTACTTGGAACAAGGTGCCACGCTTGAATATTCTTGGCAGACCGATGGCGTCGAGCTATTTTTTGATTTTCATGGCGAACCGGCCGGCGAAACCGGTGGTTATTTCGAAAGCTTCGAAAAAAGTACGGACAGTCAGTCAAGCGGAGTATTCACCGCAACCTTTGCCGGCACACATGGCTGGTACTGGAAAAATACCACGACATCGCCTGTTGTAATCTCATTAAGTGCCAAAGGTGAATATCAACGCGTCGATTTAGAGAACGGGCCGGGAAAAGACGGGCCAGCGCAATAATCGAATGCGGGAGCCCAAAATATCATTGACTGGCTTCAGGAGAATAATTGCATGCAATAAAAAAGATAATTATTTGGCATTATTCTCAGTCATTGCAATGGCGGAAGGCGGCGATAACCACGATCACCACGGGCATTCTCATGCGCCTGAAATTAGGGTTACCGCAATAACGAAAGCGAAAATAGTTATTGCCGATCTTGCAAGAGGAAAGAAGCTCGATGAATGCCGAGCATTCATTACACTAAGTCCGGCGGAAAAAAGTGTTTGAAAATGATCCGGAATGTTTGACGTCTTTTTAATAATGGATATTAGTCGATACTAACCAGCAAGCCCTGTATGTATATCTGACTCTGGGTGAGGAATATATTGCAGCCAATTTTATCGATAGATAACCAGCAATATATGGAAGTGGTGACGATTAGGCGTGCGTGGCACGCTGGGTTACCAACTCTAAACCGATAAACCATATGTCCTGCGGTTGGTTGTTCGATTCCCACCTTGGGATTACCGTCGCTGGCTTTGTTTCAGCCTGGCCGTGAGTGGGAGGGTAGGCGGCAGTGCCAGTCGGGTTATTCCGTCCGCCGGATGCTGGTATTCTTTCGTGCATGTATGTTGCCCTGCCGTTGCCCGGTCCATATGCCGCAACGTAGCTAGGTATTTTTTCCTTCTTAAACTATTTGCCCCGGTAGCTCAGCTGGATAGAGCATCCGCCTCCTAAGCGGAAGGTCACAGGTTCAAATCCTGTTCGGGGCGCCATAAGCATATGTTTTAAATAAAGAAAAATTGATCCGTCTTTTCGTTCCATTAAGAAAAACTATTCGGGGCAACCTCGGGGCAACCTTCGACGGGCAGTTTGACAATTTTGGCGGGAAGATCTCATTTGGGGCAATTTTCGATCAAGATGCGCAAAATTGATTAGTGTGGAGTGGTTGGTTTGGAGCGCATAGCGGACGGTTAGACCCTTGGAGGCTGTACGACATGAGCCGACCCAAAGCGGGCATTGGCGATGTTGTCCTCGAAAGGTACCTATTCAGGACCATTCTCGCCGACGATCAAGGTTGACAGCCTGCATCGATGCCGCTAGAATTTTTTGTGATGACGCGACCTGCCCAAATTGGGCGGTCGTGTTTTTTTTTGCCCTAAGGGGGCTGAGTACAACCCGATCAGGCATACAGGAACAGAGCTATGAAAAGAATCGCGGTCTTATTGTCAGTTGCCCTATGCCTGTCGAGCGCCAGCGCCATGGTGGTCAACGGTTCAATGGATTTTCCAATAACAAACCCGGCTCAAACGAATGGGGCCAATGCATTCGTTCCAACTGATTGGGCAGCCGTGCCGCGGAACGACGGGAATGGTCTGGAAACACCGGACATCTTCGCGGTCAATACGGTCCTGCTGAATTTCGCGTGGGATTCGAGTCAGGACGGCGAAACCTTCGTCCATGGTGCTGCAACTGGCTCAGGCGGAATCGGCATTCAGGAAGGCATTACACAGTTAATCACTGGGTTAACGTCAGGCCTGACCTACGCCGTCGGGTTTGAGCAATCCATCTCGTATTCAGACCTCAGCCCGGTTGGCAGTCCGGGGTACTGGGAAGTGACCTTTGGCGGCGTCACATTGAATTCTGCCTCGATGACAACCCCATTGACTTCCACGCCTTTTGGATGGCAGAACCAGAGCCTGAGTTTTCTCGCGACTGCGAGTGAGATGGACCTTAGCTTCCGGGCGGCGTCCGGGGACCCTATCAACCCGCGGATCGATCTTGGGCTGGACGGCGTCACCTTAGCGATTGCCCCTATCCCCGCCGCCGTCTGGCTGTTTGGCTCCGCCCTTGGCTTGCTGGGCTGGATCAGGCGTAAGAAAGCCTGAATTGATATATCAGATGATTGAGAGACCCGGCCACGAGCCGGGTTTTTCTTGCTAGGCGAATGGTCGCTTTTGGCCGTTACGCGACCTTTGCCTGGGCATAAAAGGCGCATTTCAACGGTCTGCTTCCGAGCTCCAAGCGGAAGGTCACAGGTTCAAATCCTGTTCGGGGCGCCATCAATATATGTTTTCAATAAAGAATAATTGATCTGTCTTTTCCTAACATTTTGAAAAACTATTCGGGGCAACCTCGGGTCATCCTTCGATGGGCGGTTTGTCAATTTTGGCGGGAATATCTGAGTTGGGGGCAATTTTCGATCAAGATGCGCAAAATAGGCTAGTTGTGTAGTGGTTGGTTTGGAGCGCATAGCGGACGGCTAGACCCTTGGAGGCTGTAGGATTGGAACCGACCCGTTCCCACCGTTGCGCATTCGCGACGTAGGGCGCGTTCCGCGCACCTTGAAAGACGGTGCACGGAGTGCGCGCTTGTTATGATGGTTCGTATTTTCTTCGCTAAGCCTGTACTTTCGATGCCGTGTTTATGCTTACTATCTGCCCGTTAACAAGATGAGTTGTTGCGGTCGGATGTCTATCCATTGAGCGATTCGTTTCCGACCGCCCCACATTAAGTCCCGATGCTTCGCCAGCACGCTTCCCTGCATTCTCACTTACCTGTTTCTCATGAACAGAGTTAGATATCGCTTTCTCGGCTACCGATGTCCGGCGCCGATCCATTGTAGGGATAACCCGTGTAAACACCCGCATCAATCAAGGCACTTCCCGGCGCCAGTTTCAAGAAGTCAGTTACCGGCTTCGAGCCGTCAGCCCCCCTTGCACTATCCATCCCGACTGAATCTACCGAAATGAAGTCGCCCTGGCTCGCCAATAAGCCAGGGTTCCACGAGTTGCTGCTCTGTTCGGCCTCAGGGCTGATCCCATTGTTCCCGTCGTTCAGAGAGAGGTTGTTTGTTAAGACCTTCACAGGATCATTGAAGACATAGCCGCGCCAATTCTCGAATGAACTGTTGTTGTACAGGTGCATGAGCATTGATCCATCGTTCCAGGTAAAGCCCCTCTCGAGATTCTGGAATGCCATGCACCGCATGACGATCCGAAGAGGAGTCGTAAGGTCCGGCGCGGTTCCAAAGTCATTGTACGGGCCGAGCTTGAATCCGTTGCCATCCCCTCCCAGGTCGGTAGTCATTCCTTCCTCGTAGCCGTTCCAAAATGCCCAGCTCTCCTCAAAAATGACCACTCCAGACGTAAACCATGTATCGAATCCATCATCCGAGTTGTTCCACGAGCGAACGCCTTTCACCTTATTGATCGTGCCAGGGTACTCGACGCGGATATGCATGCCATCTGCGTTCCCGTATGCATAGCCGGCGGTATACGGGTCGCCATTGTGGTGAAAGTCACTATTGAGCACGAGATTGTCGGTTGAGTTGCCGCCCAGATAGAATCCGGTACCCTCGTTATGATGACTCTCCACCGCTTCAAAGATACTCCCCGAGGAGTCATTGGCATGGAATCCAATCACGTGTGTGGCAGATCCGTCGTCATTCAGTTGCTGCTTCACACCGGTTACTTCGAGTCCCCGGATATGCCAATAAGACGACGAGAACCAAATTCCCACGTTGGTGACTTGGGGGTCGGAGGGAACAAATACAGGGTGTTCACCCCGATAGGCCCAGAGCCTTATTGGCTTGCCCGGTTCCCCGTCCACACCTTGAATTCGCAGACCAACTTTGCTGGACGAAGAAAGCTCGTGCGTTCCATCACGCAGGTAAATAATATCGCCCGGTGCAACCACGGTGAGCGCCATTTCCACGCTTTTGAAGGGTAGATCTCTACTGCCATCTTGCGCATCATTGCCCCACGGCGCTACATGGTAGATTAAGCCGGATGGATTGACATCTGGATCGTCTGGAGGGGGGGTGTAGATTAAGCCGTATAGATAAGCTTCTGGGTCAGTGGGAGCATTACTAACAGTGCCCTCCAACGGACATCCCGTAAGAAGCAGCGCGATAGAAACCGTCAGAATTTTTCTGATATTGGAATCAATCAAACATTGAAATGTCATTCGTCGTTTAGTTGATAGCATTCAGTTCGCGCATCCCGGCTCCAGCCAGACGGCCGCAACATATGGTAACGGCGGCAGAATCGGCGAGAACGGAACTGGCTCGCAGAATCAAGCCCAATTCGGAATCATCACCTGATAGGTTTGGTGGTCCTGAGGCGAAAGCTGAGGTTAGTGCCGACGCGCCAAAGAGCATAGATAACTCTGTAAGTTGAGGCCGTTGTGCAATCGGTTCGGAATTGTTCGCTTTCACGCATTGAACATAACGCTAACGTCACAGGAGAATTCAAGAGGCATCCCGATTGTGCTAAAAGGGGAACGAACGATCCGCCGGTGACGCAATCTCTGACGGTCGAGAAAAATCAATAGCATTAACGCGGGCATGGCGTCGACGACTGATGTTCCGCAAGACCACAGGGGGCAGATCGATGAAGGGATCGATACAACATGCGCTGGCGGCGCTAATTCTTTTTTCTTGTGCATCTGCTGTCGAGGCGTTGCCGATTACCTATACCTTTGGCGGCTACATGACCGGCAGTCTCAATGGGAACGGGTTCACGCAGGCGGCTTTCGAGATCAATCTTCAGGCTGATAGTGAAGCCGCCTGGGTCTGGGGCGGATCCGAACCGGGATGGCCGATCTATGAGAACTTTTCACTCCCGGGTGCCTCGTGGATCGAGATCGACGGCATCGGCTCGGCGACATTCATCCAGCCGCTCTGGATGTTCGCGCGGACCGGTGATCCGTATGCCGGGTATTCTGCCATTGCGGTGCTGAATCCGTTGGCTGTCAATGATCCGTTCCCGTTCGTAGGTTACGACGATGCGCTGCTCGGTTACGATCTGTCGACCAGCATCTCCGCAAGCTGGGCTCTGCCCCAGTTTGTCGGCGTCGCAACCGTACCGCTGGGAACCGACCAGGGCCATCTGCTGATCGATTTCTCTCACACGTTGAGTTTCAGCGCGTCCGTTGTTCCGGTGCCGGCGGCGGTCTGGCTGTTCGGCTCGGCGATCGGCCTGCTCGGCTGGATACGACGGAAACAGACGTAACCGTTCTGAAGGGTGCTGGTGTCGGCACGACTGTTTGATGCGGCCGATGGAGGCGTAACGAGCCAAATGCGGAATCTAAACAGCTCCGGTTTTCTTTTTTCCGTCGCATCGATTCGCGTGTTGCTGGTATGCCTGGTTGTGACCGCCGGCGGCGGTGCGTTCGCTGCGGATCTCGGGGTGGATCAATTATCCGGGGTGATCGTCGGCATCACCGACGGCGATACGATTGTCATGGTCGACGGTCAGGATCAGCAGTTCAAGATCAGGCTGGCGGATATCGATGCGCCCGAGCGGAGGCAGCCCTTTTATCAAAAATCGCGTCAGATGCTGGCCGAAATGGCATTCCGAAAGAACGCCGTCGTGACGGTCGTGGATACCGACCGATACGGTCGCCTCGTCGGACGTGTTGTCGTCGGCGATCTCGACGTGAATGCCGCGATGATTCGTCTTGGCGGCGCATGGGTGTACCGCAAGTATCTGCGCGAGCCGGCATTGCTCGATGTCGAGCAGGTCGCCCGCACGGCGCGGCTCGGACTCTGGTCGTTGCCGGAGGCGGAGCGCGTTCCGCCCTGGGAGTGGCGGCGGAACCGGCGCGATGTTTCCGCGGAAACGCCGGCGGCGGACTGCCTGATCAAGGGCAATATCAGCCGGAGCGGGCGCATCTATCATGTGCCGGGCAGTATGCATTACGACCGGACCGTCATCGATACCGGCAAAGGCGAACGATGGTTTTGCACGGAACAGGAAGCCATCGAAGCGGGCTGGCGCGCGCCGCGCGGGTGATGCGTCGGGCACGAAGCATTTCGAAAGTGATATCCGTTCGTCTATTATTAACGAGGGTGCTCGAGGCATGCGGGTACCCGGCCACGAGACATGAGGAGCTTGACGTGAAACGGTTTATTGCCATCTGTCTGATGGTGTTCCTGGCTGGCTGCGCATCGATCCCGGATGAAAAGCAACGCCTGGAATTTCTCAAGCAAGAACGTTTTTCGCCCGATTACAAATTGGCGGTATTCGCCATGTGGATTCAGCCGCCATACCAGGAGGCGAGCAAGCTGCTGGGGGAAGACGCGCTCATGGGGCTTGAACAGCGCATCGTCGACGAGACGGGGAAAAAGCTGCCTGCGGCCGCATCGCCATGGAACGCAGCGGGGATACACAAACCCGCTCTGAATCGATCGAGCATCTACAGGCGTCTGGAACAGGATAGTCCTTTGATAGAGGCCGGGGGCTACGGCGCGATCCTGGCGGTGACCATCGAACCGGGAGTCATTCCTCGCAATGATATGTTCCGGGCGGGTGTCCGGCAGAAGGACTGTCCCCCGACCTCCTATACGCTGGGCGCACCGTGTCCCTATCTGGTGGAAGAGCGGGTCGGGGAGGACCAGCGGCGCAGGGTGGACAGGGATATCAGGATTGCCCCCTTCGAGGCCTTTATATATATGCGGTCTTTGCGCACGGGCAACTTATTGATAGAAAATACGCGGCTGCGTGTCGAATGCGACGAAACGTTACGCTACCAGCCCGTAGATTCCATGTCGCAGGTCGTCGACCGGTGCTTCGACAAGATCTCGGATGAAGTCCTGAAACGACTGGATCGCATTCTCGAGTCCAGGTCCGCACCTGCCGGGTAAGCGCTTCCGGCGCCGCACTGCAATCAACCGCCGTTCCTGCGGTCAATCTTTCGGTCGGCCCGGTTGCCCTTGCGGTCCATCCGGCGATCCACGCGATCGCCCTTGCGGTCGAGTCGACGGTCGACGCGGTCGCCTTTGCGGTCCAGCCGGTTGTCGATACGGTCGCCTTTGCGATCGAGTTTGCGCGCTGCCGTGGGGTGGCCGGTTTCGGCGGCGTGTTCCGCTTTCTCGTCCAGTCGGTCGTTGATTCGGTCGCCCTTGTTGTCGAGGCGTCGATCGACGCGGTCGCCCTTGTTGTCGAGCCGTTGCTCGATGCGGTCGCCTTTCCGGTCGAAGCGTTCCTCGATGCGGTCGCCGGCGTCTTCCGCGTAGCCGCTGCTCCCCGCGAGCAGGCCCAGTGCCAATATTGCCGTTGCAAGAGATCTGTTTCCGATCATCGTTTTTCCTCCCGCCTGTGCTCAGGCGCGTGATAGTGGTGGTGTTCAGAGATATAACGCGCCCGCGATGGTTCCGTTGACACGTGGGTAATAATCGTTGCCGGGGCATTGTCGACTGACCGTGGATTGTCTTTACCTGCGCCTCGTCGCACATTGGCGACGGCTTCCTGGCCGGGAAGTTTGCCGAAAAGCACCCGGAAACCAGGGGGCCGATACGCCGGCGTGACCGGGCTTTCGGCCGGTGCCGAAAATGTGATCGGCAACCGCGCGGGACGGGGCCTGCGACTGCTAAGGTAGGGGCCTTCTCCGGCGGAGAAAGCGGCAGTGAGACTCAAAGAGTTGCCCGGGTGGATGAACGTCATACCGACCCTGATCGGGGTCGCCGTGGCGGTTGTCGGTATCTATGCACTGCCGCAGTTTGGCATCCGCAATACCTGGGGGCCGATCATCGGCCTGCCGCTGGGCATGCTGATCGGCGTCGCCATTCTGGCGAAACTAGCGGGCAAGCGGGCCTGATCTGGTCACCGGCCCATGATTTTCTTCGGTACAAACCTTGTCGATACATGCATTTCCGCTAGTCGTTTGAGCGGGTATTTCGCGACGTTACTGGTGATGCTGCTCGCCGGTTGCGACTCGACCGAACTGTCGAGCGCTGCGGCGATCAATGCGCAACCGGATGCCTACATGGACGGTCTCGTGCAGCTGACCGGCACGCATGTGCAACGAAATCGCGACCAGTTCTTCATCTCGACGGGGCGCCTCGATTACATCGTCCTCGAAGACCCTTCGGCGCGTATCAGGATCTGGTATGACGTGGCCGAACGGCGCTGTGCGCCGCGGCTCGGCGCCGCGCTGACCGTCACGGGCAAGGTTGTGGCCCCCGGGGCGGACGCGCGCCCGATATTCGTTGCTCGCTCGATCTCGGCTGACGACGAGCCGCCGCTGGCCGATGATGAGGTGCGCTTGTGTCAGCTGTCGCTGCAGGAGCAGCAGATCCAGGCCGAGGAGGGTCCGGAGGGTCTGCAGGAATTCTGGCGCTCTGAGGGTCTGCCCGAGCGCACGATCGTCTACGATTAGCGCCGCGCATCGGCGCCGTCGCCGGGCATCGATACCTTCCGATCGACAACGCGTTCTGCAGCGCTCCCCCGACGGCACCGCCAGACTGCGGTCCCGCCGGACGGTGAATGAGATTCAGGCTTGCCCGAATCGGCGGCGCACGGCGGGGATCAGGCTCATCAGGCCCGAGCACAGCAGCCAGAATCCCGCAGGAACGGGGACTATGGCCGGTGCGACGACGGCCTGCCGCCAGTCGACGCCGGAACCGGAGGTGAGGTTATAACTGGTGACCAGATCGCCGACATTGTCACGCAGCGCGGTGATGCCTCCCCATTCCAGCGTATTTTCGAACAGGGCGGCGGCGTTACCGGAATGGTGAGCGCCGGCGCTGACGTTCAGCGCGACCTTGATCTGGATCGGTACGTCGAAGAAGAAGTCGAAATCCACGCTGTAGATGCCGCCGTTGATATCCCCCGATGTCGTGGTTTCCGTGGGGTTGGCGTTGATTCCGCCGGAGCCCACGAACGACTGGATAATATTTCCAGACTGAAAGTACAGATTCCAGTCCGCGTCGGCAACGGTGCCGGGGGTAACGCCGCCGCTCGATGCACTCAGGTTGCCGCTGATGTCAAAACTGACGGTCGCAACGCCGGCGCCGGTCAGGCCGCCGCCGAATATTGTGAGGTCATCGACCCACATGCCCTGCACTGAGCCGCTGGCGTTCGCGCCTTCCTGTCCGGCCGATGCCAACGCGCTGCCGCGTGCCCAGCCCTGGCCGACCGTCACCGATGTGGTGGCGCTGGCAAAACCTGTGGCTGCCGAATAACCGGCGGTGGTGCCGACTTGCTGAAGGACCATCGCGCTGTCGGCGCCGGTCGTGGACCGGGCGCTCGTCAGGTGGGTGACGTAGGTGACCGTTGCGGCCAGTGCCCCGGTGGACATCAGCGAGGCAGTCGTCAGGACTGCTGTCGTCAAGAAAGTTTTTAGTGTTTGTGTCTTCATCACCGTCTGACTCCTGAAGAACGAAGCCGCCACACGCTGGATCGAGTCCAGGCACGTTCGGCGCCACGTTCGTTAATTCAAATCAAATGCGGCGCTTGTCGACGGCACTTGGAAGCAGGGAGTTGCCCACGATGATGACGATTCGGCATGCTCGAGAACCGGCACGCGGTGTTATTGATTGTCATGTCATACCCCCTTGATGTTCCGAGCGCCTTGACCAAGCGTTCTTCGTTTGCGTCATCGGGGTAGTACTGTTTCACAGCCTAGCACGGCCAACCGGACGGGTCCATATTCGGATGAAGGTGGTAAAGGTGGGCCTGTTCCGCCGAGCGCATTGTTATTATGTAAAACATTGATGGGTCGGCCCGGATAGAAGTTTCCGCAGAAACATTTTCCGGGCGCATGCCGGGTGGTTGCGCTTCCGTCAATTTTCCGCGGTGGTCGCGTGATGGAGCAAAGCCATCTGTTTCACGGGTGTGCCGGGTAGAATCGAACCCATGTCGGAATCGACGCACACGATCATTTCTCGTTCGACGATCACCTGTCCGGAATGCGGGTATCGCTGTACGGAGTCTATGCCGACAGGCGCCTGTCAGTATTTTTATGAATGCCGGCATTGTCGCGCACTGCTGCGCCCGAAGCCGGGGAGTTGTTGCGTCTTTTGTTCTTATGGTGACGTGCCGTGCCCGCCGGTACAGGGCGACCAACACTGCTGTTGAACGGTCGGTTGGTCTGCGGTAGCCGGCGTCGCCACGGGTTGCCGAGGTGCGGTTTGACCGCTCGTGGACCGGTGTCTGTACCGGGTTTTCCCGGTAGACTGCGGCGCATAACAAGCCATAACAGCGAGTCACATGTATCGATTCACGGGTCCGAAGGTGCCGGCGATGTGTACGGCGGCAGTATGCATGCTGTTGCTGACGAGCCTCGCTGCGCAGGCACAGGGGCGCGTCATCCGCGTCACGACGACGCAGGCCGAACGGATGGATGTCGAGCAGATTGAGACAGCGGTCGGCATCATCGAGAGCCGGCGTTCGCCGCAGGTTTCCGCGCAGGTCGCGGGTGAGGTCATCGCCGTACTCGTCGATGAAGGCCAGGCCGTCGAGGCGGGAGCCGTGCTCGCGCGTATCGACGCCGAGCAGTACCGGATTGCGAAACAGGCCAGTGAGGCCGAATCACGGCGCCTCGTCGCTTTGCATGCACAAAAGGAACGCGACCTCGCGCGGTCCAAACGCTTGTATGCCGACAAACTGATTGCTGAAGATCAACTGGAGACGATTCAGGGCGAATTCGCGGCGTTGACCGAACAACTTGCCGGTACGCGCACACAGGTGGCCGACAGCCAGCGGCGTCTTGCCGAGACGCAGCTCATCGCGCCCGTGCGCGCCGAGATCGCTGTACGACACATCGACGTCGGCGATTACCTGCAGACCGGTACCGTCGCATTCGACCTGATCGATGTCGACAATCTGCGCATCCGGTTGCCGCTGCCCGAGTACCGCGCGCCGCTACTGCGCAAAGGCCTGACCGTCCGGCTGAAATCGTCGGCCTCGGGCGGTGCGCCCGTTGTCACTACGATCACGGACATCCGGCCGGGCATCAACCCGGCCAACCGGTCTGTGTCGCTGATTGTCGATTTCGTCAACCCTGGCGACTGGCGTCCGGGCGCCAGCGTGCGCGCCGAGGTCGTGCTTGCGACGCGCGCCAATGTCGTCATCGTGCCGCAGGTCTCGGTCGTGCGCCGGCCCGTCGGCGACGTCGTGTATGTGCTCGACGGGCAGCGCGTCGTCGAGCAGTCGGTCGAGCGCGGCCAGCGCAGCGGCCGTTCGGTTGAGATCCGCGCGGGTCTGAGCGGTGACGAGATCGTTGTCGTCGATGGCGCAGGGTTCCTGACCGACGGCAGCGAAGTGTCGATCGTCGAGTAGCGCCGTGAGCCTCGCATCCATCTCCGTCAAGCGTTACGTTTTCGCGGCCATGCTGAACCTGGCGATCGTATTGTTCGGTGTCGTCGCCTATCAGGAAATCGGTGTCGAGCGTCTGCCGAATATCGATTTCGCGAAAATACAGGTCACGACACGATTGCTCGGCGCGAATCCGGAGATCGTCGATGCCAGCGTCACGAATGTTGTCGAAGGTGCGATCGCTAGCATCCCCGGCATGGACAACCTGGTCTCGACATCCTCGCCGGGCCAGTCGGTGATTACGCCGTCGTTTGACCTGGGCAAGGATATCGACGTCGCGTTCAACGAGGTGCAGGCCAAGGTCAGCGAGGTGCTGCGGCTACTGCCGGAGCAGGCCGAGGCGCCGATTATCACGAAGACCGAGACCAGTTCGTTCCCGGTGTTCTGGATTACGATCATCGGCAACCGCACGCTGCAGCAACTCAACGAGATGGCGCGCATCGTCAAGAAGCAGCTCGAGACCGTCGACGGCGTGGGCAGTATCGTCATCGGCGGCCAGCGGCCGCGCACGATCCGTATCAGCCTTGACCTGGACCGTTTGACGGCGTTCGGCATCACCGTGCAGGACGTGATCGCGGCATTTCGTAACGAGCACATCCAATTACCGGGCGGCTACCTTGTCGACGATGATCGCGAGGAACTGCTCAAGCTCGACCTCGAGTATCACCGGACGATCGATCTGGAGGGCATGGTGCTCGGCTACCGCGACGGCGGCACTATTTATCTGCGCGACGTTGCCGAGGTCGAGGACGGGCTCGCGGACAACCGCACGTTCGGGCGCTTCAATCACGAGCCTGGCATCGGACTGGGTATCGTCAAGATCGCCGGACGCAATACGGTTGAGATCAGCCGCGAGATCCGGCGGCGGCTAAATGAGACGATCATCCCGCAACTGCCGCCGGGCGTGCAGCTGTTCATTTCCAACGACGACAGCGAATACACACTCCAGTTGATCGCGTCGATGGAAGAGCACCTGATCGCCGGAACCATCTTTGCGGCGCTGGTCGTCTGGTTCTTCCTGCGCAGCCTGCGTGCGACGCTGATCGTCGCCTCGGCAATTCCCGTATCGCTGCTCGGCGCCGTGCTGGTGATGTATTTCGTCGGTTATACCCTCAATGTCGTGACGATGCTGGCGCTGCTGATCCTGATCGGCGTCGTCGTCGACGATGCGATCGTCGTGCTGGAAAACATACAGCGTCGCCTGGAGGGCGGTGAGACCGACCGCCAACGCGCATCGGTCGACGGCACGAACCAGGTGCTGCTGGCGATCGTTGCATCGACGCTGACGCTCGCGGCAATCTTTACCGTGGTGCTGTTCATGGGCGGCATTCCGGGCAAGTTATTCAGCGCGTTCGGCGTTGTTGTCGCGTGCGGTGTGCTGGTGTCGCTGTTCGTGTCGGTCACGCTGACACCGATGCTGTGCTCGCGCTACCTGCGGGTCGAGCAGCAAGGCGGGCCGATTTATCACGGCATCACGCGGGCGCTCGACGGTCTCGATCGGCGTTACCGGAGCATTATCGAATGGACGCTCGGCCACCGCTGGAAGGTGTTGATCGGCGCACTGCTGATCGTGCTGCTGACCCCGGTGTTCTTCCTCGGCCTCGGCGGTGAGTTTTTTCCGCCGGAGGATGAGGGCGGGTTCCAGGTCGTCGTCAAGACGCCACTCGGCACCAGCCTGGAGTACGGCAGCCAGCGCATGGCCGAAGTCGAAAAGGTGCTGCTGTCGTACGAGGATATCTCGACCGCGTACGCCACGATGGGCCGCGGCCGGACCTCGCAAGTCACCGAGGGCACTGTCTACGTCAGCATGGTTCCTCCGGAACAGCGCAAGCTCAAACAATATGAATTGATGCCGTTGCTGCGCCGGGACCTGGCGGAGTTGCCGGGCGTGCGCGCATTCCCGTCCGTGTTCTCGATCGCCGGCTCGGCGCGCGGCGAGGCCCTGAATTTTGCGCTGACCGGCCCCGATCTCGAGGGCGTCGCGCGGCTGGCGAATGAATTGCTCGAGCGACTGTCGGCCGACCCGGAGATGGGCACCTTCGATCTGGACCTGAACCTGGAGTTGCCACAGACGCGGCTCGAGGTTGATCGCGAACTCGGCGCCGAATTCGGGTTGTCGACGCTGGCGATTGCCGAGGCGGCCAACGTGCTGGCCGGTGGTCTCAATGTCGCCAAGTTTAGTGACGAGCAGGGTGACGGTGAACGTTACGATATCCGGCTCAAGGCGGCCGGCGATTTCAGCCTCGCCGACATGCGCAAGATCTACCTGCGCAGCCCGAACCGCGCACTCGTGCGTCTCGATTCGGTCGCCCGGTTCGAGCAGACGCTGGGCCCGGCCGTGATCTCACGTCTCGACCGCCAGTACGCGGCGTACCTGTACAGCGATCCGACGATCTCGCTCGGCGAGGCCGTCGAGCGGCTGAATGTGGCTGCCGCCGAAGTCCTGCCGCCCGGGTACACACTGCAGATGCTCGGCCGTGCCAAGCAGCTCGGCAATACGTCCAGCTCGCTCGGGTTCGCGTTCCTACTGTCACTGGTCCTCGTGTATATGGTGCTGGCGAGCCAGTTCAATTCCTATTCCCAGCCATTGATCATCATGGTCGCGCAGCCGCTGGCCGTGATCGGCGGCGTCGCGGCGCTGAATCTGTTCAATCACACGCTGAACATCTTCTCGATGACGGGTCTCGTGCTGCTGATCGGACTCGTCGCGAAGAACTCGATCCTGCTGGTCGACCGCGCCAATCAATTGCGCGATCAGGGCCAGGCCATCGACGCAGCGTTACTCGAGGCCTGCCCGACGCGCCTGCGGCCGATCCTGATGACCTCATTCACGATCATCTTCGCGATGATGGTGCCGGCGCTCGGTCTCGGCGCCGGGGTCGAATTGTCCGCGCCGCTGGCCGTGGCCGTCGTCGGCGGCATGGTGACCTCCACGCTGCTGTCGCTGGTCGTCGTGCCGGCGGTCTACTCACTGGTCGAGAACGGCCGGGCCCGGCGCGCGGCGCGGTTGCAGACGGCGCATGGCTGAGCGGCCGGGAGCAAGCGTTATTTTTCCTATAAATTATTGTAAAAACAAACACTAATCGAATTTATATTAGGTAAACTCGGGAACAAGCTTCCGGGTCGGATCGTCCGGCGCGAAGCGGCCAGGCGGACCCATTGAGTATGCGTACCAGATCCACCGAAGATCGCGACAGCGTGCGGGAACGCCGCTTCGTCGCCGATCGGCTCGTGCTCGGGCAGCTGACCGGCAGCAAGGGCCCCGCGCCCGGTCTGCTCACGGATCGGCGCCTCGGGGCTGACCGCCGCCGCGAAAACTCGCTGCATGCGTTCGTCTACGGGAATTTTCGCCCGCGCCGGCGGGCGAGCCGGCGGGCCGCCGACGGCCACCGGTTCATCTTCGACTGGCACGAGCCGCATCTGCTGTATATAGCGCTGGCGATCGTGTTGCTCAGCTGCGCCGATGCGCTGTTTACGCTGAATCTGCTCCACATCGGCGCCGAGGAGGTCAACCTGTTCATGAACAGCATGATCACCGTCGGCGTCGAAAGGTTCCTGTGGGTCAAGATCGGTACCACAATCGTGTCGGTACTGGCGCTCGTGTTCGCCGCGCAGCGCCACTTCATGGGCTGGTTCCGGGTCATTCGGGTGTTGCAGGTCGCCTGCGTCGGCTACCTCGCCCTGATCGTCTATGAGATCTACCTGTTCGGCGAGATCCTCGATCTCGACCTGCTGACGCTGGGTTCACTGATCGTCGCGTTCTGACAGACCCGGCGGGCACCGGTTCCGGCGCCTTCGCGTTTCAGTTTCAAACCGGCTCGGATACACTACACACCCTTGAGTCGCCGCTCCGCGGCGGCGCGTATTTCCGCACGGAATCGTCGGCACATGAGCCAGTCCCTCCAGCAGCGCTATGCGTGGTCACCCTTGTTCGGCGGCAATGCCGCCTATGTCGAGGACCTCTACGAGACATACCTCGATGATGCCGGCGCGGTGCCGGAAAAATGGCGCGCGTTTTTCGTCTCGGTCGGTGCGGAACCGCAGGCGGATGTTGCTGCAGATGCCGGGCGGCACCGGCGCGTGCGCGCAACGCTCGCCGCGCGACCGGCGACCGGTGCGGCAACGGTGGCCGGCGGCAGCGGGACGAGTGCGGCCAGTGAGAAGCAGGCCGCGGTCTCCCGGCTGATCCAGATCTACGGCCTGCGCGGTCACCAGATCGCCAACCTCGATCCGCTGCAACTGAGCGAACGGCGTACGCCGATCGTCTTCAATCTCGATTACCTCGGGCTGTCTGAGGCCGACATGGACACCGAATTTTATACCGGCGGGCTGGCCGGCACCGGTCACGGCAAGATGCAGCTGCGCGAGATCATCGCTACGCTGCGACAGGTGTATTGCGGGCACGTCGGCGCCGATTTTGCGCACGTGTCGCGCGGCCGCGAGCGCCTGTGGATTCGGGAACGCCTCGAACGCGGCATGCTCGGGAAACCGCTGACGGATGATGATCGTTGTACGATACTCGGCCACCTGACCGCGGCCGAGGGTATCGAACGCTACCTGCACACCAAATACGTTGGCCAGAAACGGTTTTCCCTGGAAGGCGGCGACAGCCTGATCCCGATGCTTGACGACCTGATCCAGACCGGCGGCGTGGCTGGTCTGCAGGAAATCGTCATCGGCATGGCACATCGCGGGCGCATCAACGTGCTCGTCAACGTGCTCGGCAAGTCGCCCACGGACCTGTTTTCGGAATTTGAGGGGCACTACGATCCGGCGACCGTGACCGGATCCGGCGACGTCAAATACCACATGGGGTTTTCTGCCGATATCCGCACGCCGGGCGGACAGGTCCACGTCGCGCTGGCATTCAACCCGTCGCACCTGGAAATCGTTAATCCGGTTGTCGAGGGTTCCGTGCGTGCCCGCCAGGAACGGCGGGCCGACGAAACCGGCCAAGAGATTCTGCCCGTTCTGATTCATGGCGACGCGGCGTTTGCCGGGCAGGGCGTCGTGCCCGAGACGTTCCAGATGTCGCAGGCGCGCGGCTTCAGTACCGGCGGCACCGTGCACATCATCATCAACAACCAGATCGGCTTTACGACGAGCGAGCCGCGCGACGCGCGTTCGACGCCGTACTGCAGCGACGTGGCGAAAATGATCGAGGCGCCGGTCTTCCACGTCAACGGCGACGATCCGGAAGCGGCCGTCTTCGTCACGCGCATGGCATTCGATTATCGCCAGACATTCCGCAAGGACGTCGTCATCGACCTCGTCTGCTACCGGCGCCACGGTCACAACGAAGCCGACGAACCAGCGGCGACGCAGCCGCGCATGTACCGCAAGATCAAGAAACACGCGACGGTGCGCCAGTTGTACGGCAACCTGCTCGTCGAGAACGGGACGATTGAGGCGACCGATCCGGGCCATATGATGGACGACTACCGGAAGCGGCTGGATGAGGGGCAGCCGGTCCTGGCGGCTTCACTGGGCATGATCGGCAATGAGTACACGGTTGACTGGTCCAGACACCTCGGCGCCGACTGGGCCGAGACCGTCAAGACTTCGATCACGCGCGCCGAATTCGACGAATTGGGTGCGGCGATTACGCGGGTACCGCAGGGTTTTACGCTGCATCCGCGTATCGCGCGGATTCTGACGGATCGCGAGAAGATGGCGGCAGGTGAAACGCCGATCGACTGGGGCTTCGCCGAATTGCTCGCCTACGGCAGCCTGCTGCGTGCCGGCTTCAAGATCCGGCTGACGGGGCAGGACAGCCGGCGCGGCACGTTCTTTCATCGTCATGCGGCGATTTACGACCAGAATTCGGGTCGGTCGCACATCTCGATTGATGACATCGCCAACCGACGCGGTGCCCTGACCGTCACGGACTCGCTGCTTTCAGAAGAGGCGGTGCTGGGTTTTGAATACGGCTTCGCAACGACCGACCCGGACAGCCTCGTGATCTGGGAGGCGCAGTTCGGTGATTTCTGCAACGGCGCGCAGGTCGTCATCGACCAGTTCATATCTTCGGGCGAATCGAAGTGGAACCGACTCTGCGGCATGGCCATGTACTTGCCGCACGGTTACGAGGGCCAGGGTCCCGAACATTCGTCGGCGCGCCTCGAGCGCTTCCTGCAGTTGTGCGCCGAATACAACATGCAGGTCTGCGTCCCGACGACGGCCGCACAGATGTTTCATATGATCCGGCGGCAGATGCTGCGCGCTCTGCGCAAGCCGCTGATCGTCATGACGCCGAAAAGCCTGCTGCGCCACCGACTCGCCAGTTCGCCGATGGCGGAAATGCTGGACGGGGGATTCCGCCTGATCATTCCCGAGGTCGATGCGATTGACGCGGCTGCGGTGCGGCGCATCGTGTTCTGCAGTGGCAAGGTGTATTACGACCTGCTCGAGGCGCGCCGTGCGAACGCCCGCGACGATGTCGCGATTGTGCGCATCGAGCAGCTTTACCCGTTTCCCATCGGCGAGTACGCCGAACTGATCGGCGCGCATCCGCAGGCGACGGAAATTGTCTGGTGTCAGGAAGAGCCGCAGAACCAGGGAGCGTGGTACCAGATTCGGCACCGGCTGCAGGAACCGCTCGGCGACCGGCATGCGCTGTACTATGCCGGCAGACCGGGCGCCGCTGCGCCGGCCGCGGGCCGCTTCCAGATGCATGTGCAGCAGCAGCAGGCGCTGGTCGAAGCCGCACTCGGTATCGAGGCGGAGTAATGATCAACCGGAAGCGGGAGACGGCAGATCAGAGTCCCGCACGAACGATGACAGAGGACGTTAAAAATGACGATTGAAGTCAAGGTGCCGCAGTTGCCCGAATCGGTGGCCGACGCGACGCTGGTGGGTTGGCACAAGGCGGCCGGCGAGAGCGTGCAGCGCGACGAGAACCTCGTGGATCTTGAAACCGACAAGGTTGTGCTGGAGGTGCCGGCGCCGGTCAGCGGCGTGATCAAGGAACTGAGTGTCGAGAACGGCGCAACGGTGACGAGTGGAGAACTGCTCGCGATCATCGAACCGGGAGAGGTGGCCGATGCCGAAGAATCCGCCTTACCGGCAGCGGCCGTGGCGGCGAAAACGGAACCGGAACCGGCGACGCCCGACGTGACTGTCGCCGCCGATGCGGAACCGGCGGGATCGAGCGCGGATAAACTGAGTCCCGCGGTCCGGCGCCTGCTCGACGAGCATGACATCGACCCGGCGGCCGTTGCCGGCAGCGGCAAAGGCGGCCGGATTCTGAAGTCCGATATCCAGGAGTTTATCGACCACGGCCCGCATCCCGAGGCCGTTTCGGCCGAGATGGCGCTGACCCCGGAACTGACGGCGCCCGGCGTCCGCCAGCGTGGCGAGCATCGTGTGCCGATGACGCGACTGCGCGCACGCATTGCCGAACGTATGGTCGAGGCGCAGCAGACGGCTGCGATGCTGACGACATTTAACGAGATTGACCTGACCGAGGTCATGGCGTTGCGCCAGCGCTATAAAGAAGTGTTTGAGAAGAAGCACGGCGTCAAGCTGGGACTGATGTCATTTTTCGTCGGCGCAGCCATCGAGGCGCTGCGGCGTTTTCCGGTGTTGAATGCTTCGATCGAAGGCAAGGACATCGTCTATCACGATTATTTTGACGTCGGTATCGCGGTATCGAGCGAACGCGGCCTGATCGTTCCGGTCGTACGCAACGCCGACCGGCTGAGTTTCGCGGAAGTCGAGAACACCATTCGCGAGTATGGCGCCAAGGCGCGTGACGGCTCGATCTCGATGGACGAATTGACCGGTGGTACGTTTACGATCACCAACGGCGGCGTGTTCGGATCGATGCTGTCGACGCCGATTCTGAATCCCCCGCAGTGCGCGATCCTGGGCATGCATACGATTCAACAACGCGCACAGGTCATCGACGGCGAGATCGTCGCGCGGCCGATGATGTATGTCGCGCTGACCTACGATCACCGGATTGTCGACGGCAGCGATGCCGTGCAATTTCTCATGACGATCAAGCAGTCGCTCGAGGATCCGGGCCGCCTGCTGTTGCAGGTCTGATGACACGCCGACGGGGATAAAAGTATGAGTGGAAAATACGACGTCGTCGTGATCGGCGCGGGACCGGCCGGATATGTCGCCGCGATCCGTGCGGCACAGCACGGCCTGTCGACGGCCTGCATCGATGCCTGGCTCACGCCCGGGGGCGAACCGGTGTTCGGCGGCACCTGCCTCAATGCCGGCTGCATCCCGTCCAAGGCGTTGCTCGAATCGTCCGAGCTCTATCACCGCGCGGCCGTCGAGTTTGCCGGCCACGGCATACAGATAGGCAACCTGGCGCTGGACCTCGATACGATGCAGGGCCGCAAGGACCGGATCGTCCGGGACCTCAGCGGCGGCATCGCCTCTCTTTTCAAGGCCGGCGGCGTGACGGGGTTGTTCGGGCGCGGCCGACTGCTGCCCGATCTGAAGGTGCAGTACACGCCCCACGACGGCGAACCGGAGTTGCTGGAGGCCGATCACGTGATCCTTGCAACCGGCTCGGTACCGGTCGAACTCGCGGCCGCGCCGTACGACGGCGAGCGTATCGTCGACTCGACCGGGGCGCTGGAGTTTGACAAGGTGCCCGCGCGACTGGGAGTCATCGGTGCCGGCGTCATCGGGCTCGAACTCGGCAGCGTCTGGAAACGCCTGGGCGCCGAGGTCACGATCCTCGAGGCCATGGACAAGTTCCTGTTCATGGCCGACGGACAGATTGCGCGCGAGGCGCAGCGACAGTTCAAGAAGCAGGGGCTCGACATCCGTCTCGGCGCCATGGTGCGCGAGACCGAACACACCGCCGACGGCATCCTGCTCAAATATGACGACAAGCAGGGCGGGCACGAGATCAGCGTCGACAAAGTTATTGTGGCCGTCGGCAGGCGGGCCGAGACCGCGGGTTTGCTCGATCCGCTGGCCGGGGTCGATGTCAGCGAGCGCGGCCTGATCGAGGTCGACGCGCAATGCCGGACCACGGCGTCGAACGTCTGGGCGGTCGGCGATGTCGTCCGCGGCCCGATGCTGGCGCACAAGGGATCCGAAGAGGGCGTCATGGTCGCCGACCTGATCGCCGGCAAGGTCACGGAGGTCAATTACGACGTGATCCCGTCGGTCATCTATACCGCGCCCGAGATCGCGTGGGTCGGCCGGACCGAGGAGCAACTCAAGGAGGCCGGCGTCGACTATAAATCGGGCACATTCAATTTTGCCGCGAGCGGCCGGGCCAAGGCGATGGATCAGGATGCCGGGCTCGTCAAGATGCTGTCCGATGTCCGCAGCGACCGAATCCTCGGGGTGCACATCTGCGGGCCGCTGGCCGGCGAGTTGATCGGTGAGGCCGTGCTGGCGCTGGAGTTTGAGGCCAGCACCGAAGATCTGCAGCGAACCATCCACGGTCATCCGACGTTGACGGAGGCCGTTCACGAGGCCGCATTATCCGTGGATCGACGTGCAATACATGCCATAAATCGTTGAAATTAATGGCGTAAATATTGTCTAGTTCGAGTAGTTTCTGAGCTGCCCACCGGTTGTCGAACCGGGTTGCAACGGCGCGCTTTCGGGTATGATTGCCGGGTTGTTGTTGAGGAGTCCAAGGATGAGAACCATTGTCTGCCTGATTGGGGCGGTTGTGTTGTGCGCGCAGGTTATGGCCGATGAAATCGACCTGAGCCTCAATAGCGATGCATTGCGGCTGCAATATGTCCACGAAATGAAATCGACCGGCCTGAATTTCGACGGCGGCTGGCTCTACCATTCCGATAACGGCGATGTGCTGCATGCCGGTGTCCATCTCGTCGATCTTGCATCGTCGGGCGCCAACACCATCAAGGCGGGCCTCGGCGGTCGCATCGTCTACACCGACGGTGATATCAGCAAGCAGAGCGGCGTCGCGGTGCCGATCGGCGGTTTTGCCCGGTACACGCCCAGGGGCCTGGACCGGTTGTCCGTCAGCGGCAGTCTGTATTTCGCGCCCGACATTCTCGCGATGGGGGACATGGACAAGTACGAGGAATACACGCTGCGCGCCAGCTACAACGTCCTGCGTCAGGCCGATCTGTATATCGGCGCTCGTTACGTCAGGGGTGGCTACAAGAACGGCGTGCCGGACGCGCGCTTCGACACCGGCATGCACATCGGTATGTCGCTGCGCTTCTGAGCATCGGGCGGCCGTGACGACGGCGAAAATTTATTGATAGCGGGGGGATTCGGGTAACGATATGGCGGGTCACAGTAAATGGGCGAATATTCAGCATCGCAAAGGTGCCCAGGACAAGAAGCGCGGCAAACTTTTCACCAAGCTGATTCGTGACATCACGGTCGCGGCGCGCGCCGGCGGCGGCGACCCGGATGCGAATCCGGCACTGCGCCTGGCGATCGACAAGGCCAAGGCGCAGAGCATGCCCAAGGACAATATCGAGCGCGCGATCAAGCGGGGCTCGGGCGACCTGGACGGCTCGGACTACGAGGAAATCCTGTACGAAGGTTATGGGCCGGGCGGGGTCGCGGTCATGGTCGAGTGCCTGACCGACAATCGTAATCGCACGGTCGCGGACGTCCGGCACGCGTTCGCCAAATACGGCGGCAATCTCGGCGCCGACGGGTCGGTAGCCTACCTGTTCAATCAGGTCGGGCTGCTCAGTTTCCCGGCAGGCGCCGACGAGGATGTGTTGATAGAGGCAGCGATCGAGGCCGGCGCCGAGGATGTCGTGACCAACGACGACGGATCGATCGACGTGCTCACCGACCCGGCCGAATTCGACACGGTGCGTGATGCGCTCGACAGCAGCGCAATCCCGGCTGAACTCGCCGAGGTCACGATGCGCGCCTCGGTGTCCGCGACGCTCGGGGAAAATGAGGCATCCAGTATGATGAAGCTCCTCGAGATGCTGGAGGATCTGGATGACGTGCAACAGGTATATTCGAATGCCGAGATTCCCGATGAGATCCTCGCCAGGTTGTAAGGTATGACCGTTGACTGACGCGATACGCATACTGGGCATTGATCCGGGCTCGCGTGTGACCGGCTACGGGATCATCGACACCGATGGTGCCGCGACGCGCTATGTCGCCAGCGGCTGCGTACGGGTCGGCGACGGGCCGTTCATGTCGCGGCTTGAAGCGATTTTCACCGGCATCGGCGCATTGGTGGCCGAGTACGCGCCGGTATCGGTCGCGATCGAGCAGGTTTTCGTGCACAAGAATGCCGACAGCGCGCTGAAACTGGGCCAGGCGCGGGCGGCATCGATCTGCGCGACCTTCGCCGGGAACGCTACGCTGCACGAATACGCCCCGCGCGAAATCAAGCAGGCCGTCGTCGGCAGCGGCGCCGCCGCAAAACAGCAGGTGCAACACATGGTCAAGGCGATCCTCGCGCTGGACGCGACGCCGGTCAGTGATGAGGCGGACGCGCTCGCGGTCGCGATCTGCCATGCCCACAGCTTTCGTTTGCGCACCGGCGTTGCGGCCCGTTCGTCGACGGCCCGGCGCTCGGGTGGACGTGCCGGCTGGCGGAAATTCGCCGGATGATCGGGTATCTGCGCGGTGTGCTGAAGCACAAGGAACCGCCGTTCCTCGTGATCGACGTCAATGGTGTCGGCTACGAACTGGAAGTGCCGATGTCGACGCTGTTCAACCTGCCCGAACTCGGCCACGACGTCGAACTGCGCACGCACCTGGTCGTGCGCGAGGACGCCCAGATTCTGTTCGGGTTCGGCACCGAGGCCGAACGGGTGCTGTTTCGCAACCTGCTCAAGGTCAATCGGGTCGGTGCGAAGCTTGCGCTGTCGATCCTGTCGGGCATCAGCATCGAGGGATTCGTTCAGTGCGTGCGCGCCGAGGACAAGGCGACGCTCGCACGACTGCCTGGCGTCGGGCGCAAGACGGCCGAACGGCTGATTATCGATATGCGCGACCGGATCGATGCGACGCCGGCGGACGGCGGCAAAGTCGCGGGGCTGATGGAACCGGGCGCCGCGCCGCGCGCCGAGGCCTTCAACGCGTTGATCAATCTCGGTTACGGGCAGGGCGAGGCGCAGAAGATGCTCGACGGCGTCAAGACGGACGGCGGTCGGACCGAGGACATTCTGCGTGCGGTGCTGAGGTCGGCGGCGCCATGACGGAAGAGTCAAGAATCATCGCTGCCGATGCGCTGCCCGGCGACGAGGCCGTCGAGGCGGCAATTCGTCCGCAGGCGCTGGACGACTACGTCGGTCAGGCGCCCGTCAAGCGCCAGATGCGGATCTTCATCGCGGCGGCCGTGCAACGTGGCGAGGCGCTCGACCACGTGCTGATCTTCGGTCCGCCGGGGCTGGGCAAGACCACGCTCGCGCATATCGTCGCCAACGAGATGGGTGTCACGATGCGCCATACCTCCGGCCCGGTGCTGGAACGGCCAGGGGACCTGGCGGCGATGCTGACGAACCTCGAACCGCACGACGTGCTGTTCGTCGACGAGATTCATCGGCTCAGCCCCATCGTCGAGGAAGTGCTGTACCCGGCGATGGAAGATTTCCAGCTCGACATCATGATCGGTGAGGGCCCGGCCGCGCGCTCGATCAAGCTGGATGTGCCGCCGTTCACGCTGGTCGGTGCGACCACACGGGCGGGATTGCTGACCTCGCCGCTGCGCGACCGGTTCGGCATCGTGCAGCGACTCGAGTTCTATACGCCCGACGAGTTGTGTGCGATCGTCACGCGCTCGGCCGCGATCATGCGCGTGCCGATCGATGCGTCCGGCGCACGCGAGATCGCGCTGCGGGCGCGCGGTACCCCGCGAATCGCCAACCGTCTGTTGCGGCGCGTCCGTGACTATGCCGAAGTCGAGGGCGACGGCCGGATCGACGAGACGATCGCGCAGGCGGCGATGGACATGCTTGATGTCGATCCGAACGGCTTCGACGTCATGGACCGCAAGTTACTGCTGGCCGTCATCGAAGGCTTCGACGGCGGGCCGGTCGGTATCGAGTCGCTGGCCGCGGCGATCGGTGAGGAACGCGGGACCATCGAGGATGTGATCGAACCGTACCTGATCCAGCAGGGTTTTTTGCAGCGTACGCCGCGCGGTCGGATGGCGACCCGCAAGGCCTGGTTGCATTTCGGCATCAAGGCGCCGGCAGCGGACGCGACGCGATCGCTGTTCGACGACGCCGCATCGTCCGATTGAACGCCGCCGGCGCCGACATGGACGGGTCGCACGAATTCCGGGTCCGGGTGTATTTCGAGGACACGGATGCGCAGGGGGTCGTCTACTTTGTGAACTACCTGAAATTCATGGAGCGTGGGCGGACCGAATGGCTGCGCGAGCTCGGCGTCGAACAGGATTGGCTGCTGCGCGAACACGGGCTGTGTTTCGCGCTGACGGGTACCGGTGTGCGCTTCCACCGCCCGGCGCGCTTTAACGACGAGCTGCTCGTGCGCACGCAAGTCACGGCAATCGGGCGCGCTCGAATTGCACTCGCGCAGGCCGTGCATCGAAGCGGCGACGATGAATTGCTGTGCAGTGCGGACTGCGTGGCGGCATGTATCGATGCCCGGACCTTTCGGCCGCGGCGCATACCGCGCGGCCTGTTTGATGCGCAACGGGACGCCGTGGGCACATCGATGCCGGGTCGTGCGACGCGATGAACCCTTGGGTGATAGGCCCCGGGTAATGAGCCCCGGGTAATGAGCCCCGGGTAATGATTAACACGGACGAGTCCGCGATGTCGCGGACCGCTTACAGGATAAGTTTTAGAGGATACTGGGTATGACCGGCAACCTTTCTTTCGTCACCCTGATCTGGAACGCGAGCATCATCGTGCAGGCCGTCATGGCGCTGTTGCTGGTGGCATCGATCGCCTCGTGGGCGATTATTCTGCGCAAGCGTCGCGTGCTAAATCAGGCGATCTCCGGATCCGATGCTTTCGAGTCGAGTTTCTGGTCCGGCGGCGACCTGACGGCGATCTACCGCGAGATCACGACCGGTGGCCGCCCGCCGACCGACATGGCGGGTGTTTTCGAGGCCGGTTTTCGGGCCTTCAGGCGCCTGACCGCGCAATCCGGCCTGACGGCCGGGCAGATCGTCGAGGGGGCGCAACGTGCGATGCGGGTCGCACAGATGCGCGAGATGGACCGGCTCGAGCAGAGCCTGGCGACGCTCGCGACGATCGGCTCGACGAGTCCGTACGTCGGCCTGTTCGGCACGGTCTGGGGCATCATGAATTCTTTTACGGCGCTCGGCAATGTCAAATCCGCGACGCTGGCGATGGTCGCACCCGGCATCGCCGAAGCGCTGATCGCGACCGCAATGGGGTTGTTCGCCGCGATCCCGGCCGTTATCGCGTACAACCGCTATGCCGATCAGGTCGGACGCCTGGAGGTGCGTTACAACACCTTCGCCGAGGAGTTTTCGACCATCTTGCAGCGGCATGCGCACGGCGCCGGTGACGATACCGGAGACAGATCGTGAACGAGATCCGCAAGCGTCGCTTGATGGGCGAGATCAATGTCGTACCGTACATTGATGTGATGCTGGTCCTGCTCATTATTTTTATGGTCACGGCGCCGCTGCTGACGCAGGGGATCGAGGTCGAATTGCC
Source organism: Gammaproteobacteria bacterium (assembly GCA_021773815.1). Taxonomy (GTDB): domain Bacteria; phylum Pseudomonadota; class Gammaproteobacteria; order Steroidobacterales; genus SMWD01. Next base: position 15,382 of record JAJFJS010000026.1, on the reverse strand, counting down.
GAAGGCCGGCGCCGAGCCGATCGATCCGACCGAGAACGCCGATCCGCTGGTGTTGTCCATCGATACGACAGGCAAGCTGTACCTGAATGTCGGCGACGATGAATCCCAGCCGCTCGAGGCCGACCGCATCGTGCGCATGGTGTCCGTCGTGCTCGGGCGCAGTCCGGCCACGCCGGTGCTCGTCAAGGCGGATTTTCGCGTGCCGTACGGCGATGTCGTGGCGGCGATGGTGCTGCTGCAACGCGCGGGCGCCGAGAAAATCGGTTTCCTGACCGATCCGGCCGACTTCGAACTGCTCAAGTCTGGTTGAACGGCCGGAATCGTGGCATCGCTCGCCAGAGAATATTCCGGTGGCCTGACCATTTCGGTTGTCGGGCACGCGCTGCTGCTGCTTGCCTTCGGGTTCAACCTGATCCGGATGCCGGCCAGGGAGCCGCCACCGGTGCAACTGGCCATCGAGGCGACGGTCATCGATATGAGTGCGATCCGCGAGCAACGAGAGGCGGAGCGGCAGCTGCAACTGGAACGCGAGCGCCAGCAGCAGGCCGCCGAGCAGCGGCGCCGCGAGCAGGAGCAACAGCGGCAGGCTGAGCAGGACCGCAAGGCCGAGGCCGAACGCACACGGGTTGCCGAACAGAAGCGCAAGGATGAGGCGGCGCGGGTCGCCGAGCAGAAACGCAAGACCGAGGCCGAGCGCCAGCGCGTTGCCGAACAGAAACGTAAGGAAGAAGCGGCGCGTGCGGCCGAACAGAAGCGCAAGGATGAGGCTGCACGGCTTGCGGAGCAACGTCGCCAGGAGGCCGAGCGCAAGCGTCAGGCGGAGATTCAGCGCCAGCTGCAAAGCGAGATCGCCGCGGAGGAGCAGCGGCAGGCCGCTGTTGCCGCCGGCAAGCTGCAGCAATATATTGCGGCGATCAGTTCGCGCGTGAACAGGAACTGGATCCGACCGGCGAGCGCGACGCCGGGTATCGAGTGCGATGTGCATGTCTCACAGATTCCCGGCGGCGAGATTGTCAATGTCCGCATCGGCAGCTGCAACGGCGACGCGGCCGTCGTGCGTTCGATCGAGGCGGCCGTCTACCGGGCATCGCCGTTGCCGCCACCGCCGGATCCGAGTCTGTTCGATCGGAACCTGCGGTTTACGTTCAGGCCGGAAGAATAGCGTTGTACTTATTGGGAAATAATGAAACTGATGATTAACCACGGAAAAATACTGACGGGCCTGTTGTTGTGGTGCGCGGCTTTCGCTGTGGCGCAGGCCGAACTGCGCATCGAGATTACCGGCGGCGTCGAGCAGGCCGTACCCATTGCCGTCGTGCCGTTCGGCTGGGAAGGCCCGGGCCCTGCACCCTTTGATGTCGCTGCGCTGGTCAGCGCCGACCTGGGCAGCAGCGGCCGGTTCGCGCCGCTGGCGCCGGACGACATGCTTGAGCGGCCGACGAGCGGCAGCGCGATCGATTTTGACGACTGGCGCATCCTCGGTATCGAGGTGGTCATCGTCGGTCGACTCGTCCCGGCGGGCAATGATCGTTACACGATCCAGTTCCAGCTCTTCGATGTGTTTCGCGGCAAGCAGCTGCTCGGCTACCGCCAGCCTGCCAGCGCCACGCAATTGCGCGGCGCCAGCCACCTCGTCGCCGATATGGTCTACCGCGAGCTGACCGGTATCCGCGGCATCTTCGCAACGCGGATTGCGTACATCACGGTCGATGGTGCGCCGCCGAACCAGCGCTTCCGGTTGATCGTCGCCGATGCGGACGGCGAGAACGCGCGTATCCTCGTCGAATCGAACGAGCCGTTGATGTCGCCGGCCTGGTCCCCGGACGGCCGCAAGCTTGCCTATGTGTCGTTCGAGAAGAAGCAGTCGGAAATCTATGTCCAGACGCTGCGTTCGGGTGCGCGCCAGCGCGTATCGAGTCGACCCGGCGTCAACGGAGCGCCGGCCTGGTCGCCGGACGGCCGCCGGCTCGCGCTGACGCTGTCCAAAGCCGACGGCAACCTCGATATCTATACGCTGGATCTCGAATCCCAGGTGCTGACGCGCCTGACGGAGCGCGGTTCGATCGACACCGAGCCGGCATGGTCGGCCGATGGCAACGAAATATTCTTTACTTCGGATCGGGCCGGGCAGCCGCAGGTCTACCGGGTCCCGACGCGTGGCGGGCAGGCCGCCCGGGTCAGTTTCGAAGGCCCGTATAATGCGCGACCGAGGCTGTCGCCGGCCGATGGACGGCTCGCAGTTGTGCATAACGACCGCGGCAACTATAGAATCGCGGTGATTGATCTGGAACGGCGTTTCACGCAGGTACTGACAAAGGGCGCGCTGGACGAATCGCCGAGTTTTGCGCCGAACGGGGAGACGCTGATTTACGCGACGCGGGACGGTCGCCGGGGCGTGCTGGCCACCGTGACGACGGACGGGCGCATTCACCGGCGCATCTCGTCGGTCGAAGGCGATGTCCGGGAGCCGGCCTGGTCGCCGTTTCGAGTGAACTAATTTGTAAGAGTAATTATGTACTTATAGATAATTATTCATCTTAAATAGCAGAAAATTTCGGAAGGAGCATCAGCAGATGATCGCATTGAAGCATGGATTGATTCCGGCTCTGGTACTGGCCCTGGCCGGTTGCGCCGGGTCGGGCAGCATGACGGACGACGGCGGCGACGGGTTCGACTACGGTGACGGCACGACCTCCGGGGACGACGCGCGCTCGTCCGGGTACGCCGATGACGGGTTCATGAGCGGTGACGAGTTCGGCGATTCCGCGGCGCCGGGCGGCGTACTGGAGAATCGGGTGATCTACTTTGGGTACGACAAGGCCGATGTCGACGACGCCGGGCAGGTGCTGCTGGGCGAGCATGGTCGATACATGGCCGAGCATCCCGATCTGCAGGTGCGTCTGGAGGGGCACGGCGATGAGCGGGGCAGCCGTGAATACAACATCGGTCTCGGTGAGCGACGCGCGCAGGCCGTGCGGCAGATCCTGCTCCTGCGCGGCGCGACGGTATCGCAACTGAGCACCGTTAGCTATGGCGAGGAACGTCCTGCGGCGCTGGGCAGCGACGAGGAGGCCTGGAGCCTGAATCGTCGCGTCGAAATCATCTATAACCGTTGAACGCATTGGATCGGGGAACCGCGATGAAGGCGCAATACTGGATATCGGGCGTCGCTGCAATTTCGCTGACGGCGGGTTGTGCGCTACTGGTGCCGCCCGAAGAGGATCCGCTGTTCCTGAAGATGACCGATATTGACAGTCGGTTGATTCGCGTCGAGCGGCTGATTGAGAACCAGGGCCTGATGCAGTTGCTGTCGCAGCTCGAGAGCCTGCAGCAGGATGTTCAGAGTCTGCGCAACGACGTCGAGACGATGCAGTTCCAGCTTGAGCAGTCCAATGCCCGGCAAAAGGACCTGTATCTCGATGTCGATCAGCGACTGCAGAAGGTCGAGCAGGCAGCGGCAAGCGGCGCCAAGCTGAATGTGCTGGAAGGCGGGTCGCTGGGCCCCGGGCAACTGCCTGTGCCCGGCGGCACCGATCGCGCAAATTACCAGGCGGCATTCGAATTGCTCAAGCAGGGGCGCTACGATCAGGCGGCCATCGCGCTGCAACAGTTCATGGTGGCGTTTCCGGCCAGCGATTTGTCCGATAACGCGCAGTACTGGCTGGCTGAAACGAACTACGTGACGCAGAAATATGAGAAGGCGCTGGTCCAGTTCCAGCAGGTCCTCGAACGCTATCCGGATTCACGCAAGATCCCGGATGCTTTGCTGAAGATCGGCTACTGCAATTACGAACTGGAACGGCGCCCGGATGCGAAGAAGGCGCTGTCGGCGGTCGTTGCGCAATTCCCGGAAACCACCGCGGCCCGGCTCGCGTCCCAGCGTCTGGATCGCATGAACAGTGAGCAGCGCTGAGCGGACTCGTCGGTCATCACAGCGCGGGATGCAGAAGATGGTCTTATATAAAGAGAATACTCGACGGCGGCTGGTCGCCGGACCCGAGCACGGCGGTCGAGGTTGCGCATCGACGCCCGCCGCTATTTCCGCCATGCGGCGCTCGTGGTCCTGATGTAGCGCGTCGGCCTGACGAGCCATGACAACGGACGCCGCAGATCGGGAGCAGGGACTCCGGATCACCGAAATCTTTTATTCGCTGCAGGGCGAGTCGCGCCCGGTCGGTCGTCCGACGGCGTTCGTTCGCCTGACCGGATGCCCGCTGCGCTGCGAGTACTGCGACACTGCGTACGCATTTCATGGCGGCGTGCGGCTCGGTTTCGACGAGATCTGTGCGCAGGTCGCGGACTTTGGCACGCCCCGTGTGTGTGTGACGGGCGGTGAACCGCTCGCACAGCGTCGCTGCCCGGCGCTGCTGTCACGCCTGTGCGACGAGGGTTACGATGTCTCGCTGGAGACCAGTGGCGCACTCGCGATTGATAAAGTCGATCCGCGCGTCTGCATCGTGCTGGACCTGAAGACGCCGGCGTCCGGGGAGAGTGCGCGCAATCTCTGGGCGAACCTCGAGCATCTCAAGCCCGATGACCAGATCAAGTTTGTCATCTGCGATCGCGCAGATTACGAATGGGCGCGTGACGTGCTGGCGACTCAGGCATTGGCGGGCATTTGCCCGGTGCTTTTTTCGCCGGCCTGGGGCGACCCGGCGTTCGCGCGCGACTGCGCCGAATGGGTGCTCGCCGATCGCCTCGACGTGCGTTTCCAGGTGCAATTGCACAAGGTGCTGTGGGGCGACCAGCCGGGTCACTGATGTGATGACGATGCATGACACCAACAGCTTGCAGTTCGCAGCGGAAGTTGCAGCATCGTGTTGCGGGATGGTGCGGTGAGCGCCGTTGTCGTGCTGTTGTCCGGCGGCATGGATTCGGCGACGTGTCTGGCGATCGCCGCGGCCGAGGGCCACGACTGTTATGCGCTGAGTTTTCATTACGGTCAGCGTCACGATGCGGAACTCGATGCCGCGCGAGCCGTCGCCGACACCCTTGGCGTGACGACGCATCGCGTGATGCCGCTGGATATAGGCGCCTTTGGCGGCTCGGCGCTGACGGATCCCGGTATCGCCGTGCCGCTGCAGCAGAGTGAGGCAATACCGGTGACCTACGTGCCGGCGCGCAACACCGTTTTCTTGTCGTTTGCGCTCGGCTGGGCCGAGGTGCTCGATGCCGATGCAATTTATGTCGGCGTCAATGCCGTCGACTATTCCGGCTATCCCGATTGTCGTCCGGAATATATCGACGCGTTCCAGCGTATGGCCGACCTCGCGTTGAAGCGCAGCGTCGAAGGCCGACCGGTCGCGATCCGCGTGCCGCTGATCGCAATGACGAAGGCGCAGATTATTGCGCGCGGCACCGAACTCGGAGTCGATTTCGCGTCGACGGTGTCGTGTTATCAGGCCGATGCGCTGGGTCGCGCCTGCGGGCAATGCGATGCGTGCCGGTTGCGGCGACAGGGATTTGCCGATGTACGCATCGCGGACCCGACGCGCTACGCGCCGGGCGCCGAACCGGATGGCGCCTGACGGGGGAGCATTGCCGGCGCCGGTTGGCGGCTTGCCGCGGGTCGGATCGACCGCGTACAATCCGGTTCCCGATGGGGTCGGTTCGGCTCCATACCAATATTTAGGATCGTTCGCGTGACCTGTCGACCGTCACGGCGATCACCGCGCACGCAGCGTGGGCCGTTAGCTCAGGTGGTAGAGCAGTTGGCTTTTAACCAATTGGTCGCAGGTTCGAGCCCTGCACGGCCCACCACTTTCAGCCATGCTTGCGTCTACCGGAATTCCGGCGCGTCTACCGATCATCGCTTATTTCACCGGTTTGTGCCGCGTGACGCGACTGTACAGCGACAACATACCCATGCCTTCCTTGTGATCGGTTTCGGCTTTGTGTCGCAATTTGTGAATGTTCCAGTCGACGCCTAGGCGGCGCATGAATGACTGGACGGCCCACTCGGACCACGGCTGGCCGCGGGTATTGGTCAGCACGTATTCGCTCTCCGGAGCCCTGGAGCAGGCCCGGGTCAGGAAGAACCGCAGCGACTCGGACCACTCGACAACGCGGCGTTTGCCGGTCTTGGATTCGTCTACCACGACACCGTCCGGGGTGATTTGTCCCTTTCGCATTTCGCGCAGATCTTTCTGGCGCAGCCCGGTCAAGTAGGCGAGGGCGAGGAAGTCCTGGACGGGCTCGCTGGCCCGGTTGATCGTTTCCTCGAGCTCGCGGTGTTCGATGTATCGGCGCGCGGGCCGCTGGCGGTTGCGGCGGACACCGTAGCAGGGATTGATCTTGCAGGCGCCAACACGCATGCCGTAGTTGAAAACGGAGGACAGGCATTCGGCGGCGCGGTTGCCGGAGACCGGAGAGCCGGCCTGCTCGCGGGCGTAGAGAAACTCGGCGATGTGGCCTGGCTCGACGCTGCCCGGGTCCATGTCTCCGAACACCTCAGTGAGCAGCTTCGCGTGGTGGCGGTAGTTCTTCTGAGTTGCCGGCCGCAGGTCGCTCATGCCGAAGAGCACGAATGACTCGATCATCTGCCGCATGTCGCCGAACTTCGGATTGGTGACCTTGGCGAGCTCGGCGTACAGCACGTGTTCGCCGTCTGCGCAGCGGCACAGGAACAGCCACTTGCGCTTGCCGTCCTGGCGCCGCACCAGGTAGTAGGCACCGTGCTTAACGTGGACGTTTGCGGGCAGCTGGCTCAAGGTTAGGGCCTTTCTGTCGTTGTCGGTCACGGGCAAAGTCCTCCGAGTAGGCGAAGACCTTACCATTTCTGCCACGAAACACGCGTATTCCCTGCCGCTTCAGGCATCTCGCGATGTCGGCGGGGCGGGTATACCCGGTCGCCTGCTGGAGCTCTTTCTGGCCGATTAGCACGATCGATCCCCGGGTGCCAAACACACGTCGTCGCCGATCTCCTGCCGGACAGCGCGCTGGACCTCATCCGGATCCGTGACGTGGACGGTGATACTCACGCCGGCCTTGATGCGCCGGACGCCGCGCACCTTGCCTCGGGGGCCGTCGGCCGGTGGGCGCCGGTTATGGTGGGCGTGCCTGCAGGCGTCGGAACAGAATTTGTTCCAGGGGCGAGTGCGTTCAAATATCCGCTCACACTGCGCGCAGGTGGCGAATGGCAATACCGGCCGGATTGAGCCGGAAGTCATCGGAGAAAACCGCGTGACGCGTTTCGACGCATTTTCAAGGCTTGCTCAGAGTCCGTAGAACAGCATGGCCACATACAGGCCAAGCAATGCGCCAGCCAAGAGAATCACGTACTCCTCGCCGGGAGCTCGTCGCTCGTCGCGGATCTTCTGCTTGTGGGGGTATGGGGGGATCATTGTGATATCTCCCGATGGTGATCACTGATGAATACCCTGGCGAAGTCACGCTTGACCTCAAGCGACTCGGCATCAGCGGGACGTGTTACCTGGATGCCCGGCAGGATCTGCAGGGAGGCTTCCGTGTTCCGGATCCGGTCGTCGCGGGTGATGGGGCGGGCATTGATGTAGGCAGCGAGTCTCATGCCGCCAGAACAGCCTGGTCTGCTGACGGGGCCTGAGATGCTTCTCGAGCGACTTCGGATACAACCCGACTATCTGCCGGGATCACGCGCCCATCGGTCAGGACAAACACCTGAACGTTACGGGTGCGCGCATGCGGCGCCAGCGCGTTGCAGTAGTCATTGATGCCGCGGGCCTTGAAGGCGGCCTGAACGGCCGGGTGGCCGGCGGTGATGCTGTTGCGGATTCGGTAGGTCATGACTCGGTTCCAGCGTCTGTTGGAACGGAGTATAACCAATAGTCATTTCATGTCAATAACCGCGAGTCATCTTTTAGGGTGGGGATCAGCCTGTTTGCGGACCCTTTCTCTAATCGCTAACTTCTGAGTTGCTGGATGGTGTTGATGATATTTTTTTTCGCTTCTTTTTCCGGATCGTCTTCGCCGCTTTCCGTACCCGAATTTTGGCCTGATCGGCGCTGTCACCCAGGGTGACATCTCGCTTTAGGACCGCAGTTTCCAGCATTTCTTGGATTTCGCTGCCATCAATCTTCAGTCCCGGTGCGATTCGTCTCAACTCTCTCCGAATGCTCGCCACAACGGGATCCGTCTGCACAATCGCAGCAACCGTAAATCGATTCACGACCTGTGATCGCTCGTGGTATTCCTCGATGACTTGCCTCTTGATTCCTTGCTTGCACAGGAGGAAGGCCAGTTCTAGGTCCTCGTTTCGACGGTGGCTGAGTTCTTCGAAATTGATTGTTGCGACCAATTCTGACGAGATCGGTCGCTCGAAAGCAATTTTGTGAACCTGCCAATGCATACCGTTGGTTAGGACAACCCACGGAATTCCTTCGTTCGCTCCGTAGTTGATAGCCTGTCGAAGGTGATTTTCTTTCAGGTCGAGACCGATTGCCTTGACCTCGATCAGATATTTCACCGACCCATCCAGTTTCACAGCCAGATCGCAAAACGTCGCTTTTATTGCATGCTCGCTTGTGATCTCGGTGTATTTATCGAATCCAAATATCTCATCCAACATGTCGACGATTATTGTGACGGTATCTGACTCGTGAATGTCACGATTCTTGGCGTCAGCCAGAATTTTCTGGAACCTTGGAATCTGTTTGACAAGGCGATCTCTGGTCTTTTTGGGGATGGTTACCATATGCGTCAGCCTCTTTTTTTTGAAAATTCCACCGGCGATCTTCGTTGATTCAATCTGAATTTCTTGATTGAAGATTTACATAAGTGACTTGATCGCCGCTTCGTTGTCGGTGTAATACAGAAATAAAATAGTACCAAGTTGGGGGAGAGTGCTTGTGACGGTTTCAGGCCCAGAGATTGAAGTAGGCATAATAATTGGGCGACTGAAGCGTCGTCGTGCATGCCGAAAATGTGTGCATGTTTTCGGGGCGACGTTGATGCTATGTGTTCTGATGGCTGGGATTCATCGTGCCTGGCAATCGAATTCGGCCGATGTTGGAAAGCCTGCGGTGAGCAATATCGCGATCGATCTTGCCCGGAAAATCGTCGAGGATGAATTTGTAGAGTGACTCGCGTTCTTCCGGGCTGACGTCATGTTCGAATTCTTGTTTCACCAACCAGGATTCGACAGCAGTGGCGCAATCGAGCATTCGGTAAAGATCGATGGGGCGCTTGGGCCCGCGTCCGGTGTACAGCCATTCGACACATACACCGAGTTTATCTGCGAGCAGTGTCGCGTTTTCCATGCTCGGCAACGTGTCCTCCTGCCATTTGCGCGCGCCGGTTTGGCTGACGTCGATGAGCGCACCCGCGGATTTCTGGGTGACCTTCATTTCCTTGTCCGTCATCGCTTCTGCGAGGCGGCTCCAAAACGCTGATTTATAACCGTTAGTCATTGGGGCATTCTTAAGCGTTTGGAATATGACTATCAGTACTTGACATAAAGATGACCATTAGTTATTTTCTCGAAATGAGCCATGAGTCAGCTGCAAACGCTGAATTGCCGGGCGAGACCGGCGCCAGCGAGGACCCTTCGACCGGGATTGATTTCTTAGCGGAATGGTTTCGTGTGCACGGGCAAACCCAAAAGACTTTCGCTGCCACCGTCACACGCGCCAGCGGGAAGCGCCTGACACAGGCAGGGGTCTCGCGATGGTTTACGCGTGGCGTTGTTCCTCCGACCAGAGTGCGTGCTGTTTCAGTTGTCACTGGTATCCCGAAGTTCCAGCTGCGCCCGGACATTTTCGACGAAACGGACGATGACGGGTCGCAGTAATCGTTTTTTTATTTGATCAGATATGGACTTACGCATCTTTACGCAATGAAAACTGCTGCTGCGCAACCCGGCGAACAGATGCTGTTACTCGATGACACGTTTGAGGACGTGATGGAAGCGTTGGCCCGTGCGGCGGGCGGAAAGAAGGTGTTTGCCGAGCGGCTTCGTCCAGATCTCGACGGTGAGCCCGAGAAGGCCCGACGCTGGTTCCTCGATTGCATGAATGAAAATCATGCGCAGCAGTTTCACCAGATTCACATCATTCGGGCGTTGAAGGTTGGTCGAGAGATCGGCTGCCACATTGTGAAGCACTGGATTGATGACGAAACCAGTTACGAGCGGAGCAGGCCGGCCGCACAGCCGTCCCGGAGGGTGAAATTGCTGGCCGAAGACGAGCGAATCGCACGTCGCCGGCGACAGATTGCGGAAGAGCTCGAGCAAATTGATACAGCTGGCCCTGATTCAGCACAGCGGATGAAGGTTGTCGAATGAGTCCACAGCAAGAGTTGGCGACGCTGTATGCATCCTGCGACCGGATGGTGCGCTCGTTCGAAGAGACCGGTCAGCGCGATGCACGAATCATCCTGACCGAAGATCAGTATGCCGCGGCCGTGAAATCGACGACCGGGCACTACTCAAGATTTCGATTCAACGGGAGTCGACAGCTGACCTTCGAGGGTCACCTGGTGATGAAACACAAGATACGTCAGCGCAGGTAACAGGGGGCTGACGAAACAGGTTGGGCGGAGCGGGTTGTTGTTGGCTCGCGTGTGCGCCTGGTTCTTGACGGCGGCGGTTGGGGTCATCCCCTTTGGCCAAGCGCGAAGCATTTACCGACAGGGAATGCCGCCGTCGAGAGCCATTTAATACGGGAGTGCGCATGGCAAATCGAACGATGAATCAGGCCTGTGACCGGCCGGTCGCAGATCCTGTGAGCAAGCTGGTGTTGATTTTGTGTGCCCGGGTTGCGGCGGATACGGACCGGTGTTTCACGTCGCGCCGGTTCAGCTACCTGGCGCATATAGCGGGCATCGATGTCGATGTCTTCGAAGATCACATCGAACAGCTCAAGCAGGCCGGCCACATCGGTGAGACCGGTGAGGGGCAATACGTGGTGTTTCCACGATGAGCATCAAGATCCGGCACATGATCGACGAGTCGGACTTCAAATCTGCAGGTCTCCGGCCGAGCCACAAGAACGTGGCTGGCCATTTCGCTGATTTTGCCAACGATGAGGGTCTGTGTTGGCCGAGCGTTGGCGCGATATCACGCAAGACCGAGTATGACGTGCACACCGTGAAGCGATTGCGGCGGGATTTGATTAAAGCCGGCGTCCTGGTGGTCGTCGAATCGAGCCGTGGAAGAGGGTGGGCGTCGAAGGTTTCGGTGCGTCCGCAGGTGCTGAAAGTTCTCCCGCCGCTGTATGCCGATAATGGGGGGCGTACAGACCCCCGTTCAAAAACATCCTCTGAAACCCTTGCTACCGCTGGCTCTCAGGCGGCCAAATCCGTCGAGGGTACATACGGTCCCCTATTAGGGAAACAGGGGGCACAGCGCCCCCCAGTGCCGAGTCAACGGGGTACATCTGATGCTAACGGGGGTATCAGATGTACCCCGCATAGGGTACCGGATGCGCCCCTATCCGTTATTAACCATCAATCTAACCAGCGCGGCTCCGCCGCCGTCGCTTCTGAGGGCGCGACGACGGACCCGCGCAGCTACGAGGAAAAACTGGTCGATCGTGCTCGCGATTGCGGAGTGGTTCGAAGGGACGACGAAGGGCCTGGTCGATTCGCATTTCGGGTAGGCGAGGCGGAGAAGGCGATCGTCGAGCTGAACCTGGCGGCACGTGAGCTGGACATACCGACCCTGCAGGCGGGCGAATTGTTGGACGACTACCGGGACCGTGTTCGGCGCGCCGAGGTTGAGGCAACTGACCCACCGCAACCGGATATTCCGGAAGCGGTGGCCGGCGATGACGAGCTCGTCGAAATTCAGGCCGGCGAAGAACCTTACCCCGCAACGGTTTCAGACACCCCCTCGGATCCAGACGTCGAAGACTGGCCCTCACCGCAACCGGAAAAGCCGGAAGCGGTGACGCGTGAGAGGGCGTGCTCATGACCGACCCGGTACAACTCGACATGGTCACCGCGATGGATGCCCGCCGGCGAGGGATGGCCCGGGTGGAGCTTAGCAGTGCCGAGTTTCTGGCTGAGGTCCGTGCCATTGCAATTCGCCTGGGTCGGGAGCAGGAGCGGGTCACGATCGACGATGTCCGCACCATTGCCGCGGCACGCGGTCTCGAGGCGCCCAGCCCGAAGGCGTGGGGCCCGACGTTCAACGACGGCAGCTGGGAGCGCGCTGGCCTGACCCGATCGAAGCAGGTCCAGGGTCACGGCAACCTGATCAGGATGTGGAGCCTGAAGCACGACGTGAAACACCGGGTGCTGGCTTCCAATCACTGCGCCCGGATGTGCCGCGAGCCCGAGTTTCAGGCGTTCATGGATGCCGGCAGTGAGGCGCAGTGTGCCGTCAACGTCCGTGCTGAGCTGAAGATCGCGAGCCGCGCCGAGCTCGACACGAAACCACGGAAGAAGGCGCTGTGGTTAAAGACGGTCGATGCCTTCGAGGTTTACCAGCGCATAGGGGAGATCAGCTGATGTTCCCCGTGAAACCCCAATGTCATACGGGATTTGATTCCCAGCCAGAGGAGACACAAAAAATGACTGAGCGTACCGGAGAGATCCGACCCTTTTTCCAGACCCTGCAGGAGCTGCGCGGCGGCGAGTGTGTTGCCGATCTGGGCTTCGCGCTGAACGAGGTCGTGCGCGGCGTGCGTGAAACCGACAAGGCCGGCGAGCTGGTGCTGAAGATCAAGATCCGGCCGGCCACCAAGAATTCCGGTGGCGCGATGATCGTGCAGGACGAGGTGATCGCCAAGGCGCCGACGCCGGATGTTGAGCCGTCGTTCTTTTTCTCGACGGTCGACAACAACCTGCAGCGTAACAATCCGAACCAGCCGAGCCTGGATCTGCGCCCGGTCGTCGACCGGCCCGCCGACGGCGACCAGGCGAAGGCCTGATCCGCAACCACTGACACAGGACAAAAATCATGGAAAATGTACTCAACACGCTCCGCGAGATCATCCTTGATGCGGAACGGCCGTTCATCCAGATTCTCGACCGGGATGCCGAAAAGACCGAGCACCCGTTCCTCGTCATCCCGAACGATCACAAGGTCGAAGATCTCGAGAAATGGCTCGCGGCGCCGCTGGCCACGCGAGAGAAGATCAACGTATTCGACCGGGAAGGGTTCCTCGGCTACGTCAGTCGGTACAAAGGCCCGAACACGGTGATCTTTGCCGACGAGCGCGAGGCAAAGTACACCGCCATCATCGACTACGCCGGCAAGGACGACCCGCAGTGGGGCAAACACATCGTCACGTACCAGGTCCCGTCGTCGGATGAGTGGGATACATGGCATGGCAACGACCGCAGCCAGTGCAGCCAGGTCGAGTTCGCCGAGTTCCTCGAAAGAAACCTGGTTGATGTGCTGGGCGACAGTGCGCGACTGCTCGAAATCGCGTCGACACTGGGCGGCAAGCGTCAGATCAAGTTCGGCTCGAAGGTCGATCTGAGCAACGGCTCGATCAACCTGCAGTACGACGACCAGGTCGAAGGTGCGGCCGGCAAGACGGGTCGGCTGAAGGTTCCGGAAAAGTTCAGGATCGGTATCCCGTTCTTCGTCAACGGCGACAAGTACGAGATCGATGTGCGCCTGCGGTTCCGCATCAAGGATGCGGGCCTGACGATCTGGTACGAGCTCGACCGGCCGGAAGAGCTCCGCAAAAAGGCTGTTGAGGCGCTGACCGAGTCGATCGAGCCGCTTAAGGTGCCGGTCTTCCGCGGCTCACGAGCGTAGCCGTCATGCCTTTACTCGCAGCCGTGTTCATCGTGCTGGTGGTCGTGAAGATCGCCGGCATCGATGACGGCGGTTTGTCCTGGTGGGTGGTCACGATGCCGCTGTGGATCCTGCCGGCGTTCTTGGCAGTGTTCGTATGGGTGGCGTTTCTGGCGGTAGCGATTTGTTCAGCAATGGAAGGGACACGGGGACATGGGCCCGACGGAACGAATAACCCCCGCGGATCGGGATCGGTTCGAAGCGATGAGGGCGATCGGGTGCGTGGTAAGCGCGGTGTTTTTTCAAAAGCTCGGCACGCCCGGCCAGGTGCATCACATCAAGGCCGGGGATCGGCGACTGGGGCACCAGGCGACGATCTGCCTGACGCCGTGGTTTCACGAGGGGACGCCGCCGCTGATCCGTCACGCCGGCCGCCTTCAGCAGCTGTCGGTGAGTGAGGCGACGCGAATGTTTGGCCCGAGCATGGCGATCAATCCGGAGGCCTTTCAGGCGCGGTTCGGTACGCAGATGGAGCTGCTCGAGATGCAGGACGCGCTGATTGAAAAGTACCGCGAATCGGAGCGGAAGGTGGCGAGTCGGTGAGTCGGGAGGGAGTGGTGAAGATGTTCAAAGAGGTCCGGCTGCTGACCCGGTTCGGCGATTACGTCGTGACGGTGAAGGTGGTCAACTATCGGCCGCCGCCCGAGGTGATTGCCTGGGGCGGGCGGCATTTTGTCAATCGTGATGGCAGGTACCTCGAGGGATTGGCCGTCGTCGCATTCGCAACGGTGCCGGAGCGGCAGGAGCCACGGACGATCGAGCGAAGCCTGGCCGAGAAGGTCGTCAGTCGTTTTCTAGGTCGATCGAGGCGATGAAGACCTTCACCGTGATCCTGTCGGCGGGGCTGGTGTTCGTGACGATGCTCCTGGTCGGCACTGTCGAGCGCCTGGTGCGGACTGAGCGACCGATCACCCTGGTTCACAAATGCGAGGGCGGGGTGACGATCATCGAGCCGCAGGACGACGGATCGATCCTGCTGACCGGAGAGCCGTTCTGGAATCGGAAGTTTGCGGGGGTAGGGCCGTGAGCGTGACGGTGACCATTGAATACGACATTACCGAACGCGGTGAGTTGCTGAATCAGATCGACAATCTCTCCGATGATCTTTCATCGGCCAAGGTTGAGTGCCAAGACCTCGAGGTGAGAGTGTCTCGGCAGAACCTCGAGCTCGAAGAATTGCGCGCATGGAAGCGCCGGGCGGAGGCTATATTGCCCGAGGCTATGGCGGCGCTCGAATCGCGACAGCAGGAGTGCACCGGGCTGTTGGAGAAGGTGGCTCGCTACAAGAAGCAGCGTGATGCACTGGCTGCAAAGGTGGCCGCCATGATCTTAAAGGCAGATCAGCCATGACCGGGCGTCCGATACTGTTCAGCACGCCGATGGTGCAGGCCCTGCTCGAAGGCCGGAAAACACAGACGCGTCGAATCGTGAAGCCGCAGCCGAACGATAAGCCACAAGAACCGGAATTTTTATCGGCGTGTAGATACGGCCGCCCCGGTGATCTGCTGTGGGTCCGGGAGTGTTTTTCATATGTCGGCACGACCGATCCCGGTTGGCTGCTTTATCGCGCAGACGATTATGAGCAACAGTGTCGCGAGCATGGATTCGATCGCCCCTACCCGCCGCTGGAGACGGTGAAATGGAAGCCATCGATCT
>JAJFJS010000025.1 GCA_021773815.1 Gammaproteobacteria bacterium | reverse complement strand
GTCGACGGCAACGGTGCGGTGATCGCCGGATTGCAGGACGGCAACCGGCTGCCGTCGGTACCGGAGTTCCAGGCCGCCGGCACGCTGAGCTATAACTTCCCGCTCAATCTGTTCGGGCAAAACGGCGATGCCTACGTATCGACGACGGTGCATCATGTCGGCGACCGTATTACACAGCCCAGCGACCAGGTGGCCGGCGCCGGTATGTTCTCATCGGGCCTGGCGTTCGGCGGTGCAACCGGCAACGAGGTCACGAGTCTCGACCTCGAACTGGATCCGTACACGATCGTCAACCTGAGCGCGGGCTATGCCATCGACACCTGGGAGGGCGTGCTCTACGTGAATAACCTGACGGACGAAAATGCGGACCTGTCGTTTGATCGTGAACGGGGCGGTCGGGCCCGGCTCGGATTCCGCACCAACATGCCGCGGACTATCGGCGTAACGGTACGCAAAGGCTTCTAGGGTCTGCGGGCCCTGTTGGCCGGGAAATCTTCCAGGCCCGCCTCGGTTCGAGGCGGGCCTTTTTTTTGAAATAGACGTCAAAAATTGGCGTCTGAAAATGGTGTCAGACACCAATTCTCTGCCCGTTTCTGCCGCCGGCGTGATGCCGGCCTTGGAAGCTGTCGCTTGTTGCTAATTGGTGTCAGACACCAATTTTTGGACAACATTTTCAGACGCTTTTTTATTATTTCCCAATCGCCGCCCGGCGCAACTGCCGGTGCGCATCGGCTTCCAGATCGGCGACGTGGCGGAGCTGGACAGCCAGCTTGTCGTAGTCCATGGCCATGCGGCCCTTGACCATCTTGGCCGACCACAGCGCGAAGCGCCGCCATTCGTCACCGGTATCGGTGAACCGTCGTGATACATCCTCGTACGCGGCATGATCGGTCAATACGGCCGCCTCCTGCAGGAACGAGGCATACAGAAACCGAAAACCGGCGCCACCGGTGCCGATCTCTTCCTGCATCCTGACCATATGGCCGATAAACCGCTTGTTCTCTTCTTCGTCGCACGTGCCGTTGCGGCCGAGTCGCGCGATCTTGCGGCTGACGAATCGAATACCGCGTATGCCGATGACCGGCAGCGGCGAGTGCAGCATCATCGACGTCGTGCGTTTGATCGATTTTCGTATCGCGTCGCGCGCCTCGAGCGATTCTGGCACCCGCGTTGGGAAGTACAACAGTCCTTTGGGTGCGAGCACGCCCTTGACGAAGCGCGCCTTGCGCAGCGACGGGGCATCGATGCGTGTCGGCATCTCCAGCGTCGGATCGCTGATCAAGAACTCTCCGGCGTCACGGCCGTAGGCGATAATGTTGTGGGCGTTGAAATGGAAACGCAGATCGGCCGGAAAATACGGTAACCAGAATACCGATGTTTGCAGCCCGACCGGTCGGCCGGCATCGAGATGCCGTTCCAGCGCGCGCATGCCGCTGTCCGGATCCCGGAACCGCTCGAAATGCATGTCGACGCCGAGCCGTTTCGTGACGCCGCGAATAATATTTCCCGGCGGGCTGCGGTAGGCGATCAGCGGCAGGCCGCCCATCTTGATCAGCGGGATATAGGCGAACATCAGCGCGCCGGAGATGCCCAGCGCGAGCGCCTCGGAGACGTCGAGTCCGGCGTGGCGCAACAGCGCCGATATCGCACCGCTCTCGCAATGTGCGGTCTGGCGATGCTCGAAGGGTTCAGTCGTCATCGGGCAAGCCGGTCAGTTGGCTTAACGTCAGCCCGAGCGCATCGGCATATCGTTCCAGGAGCCGATCGTCGAGGCGGGCAAATACCGACGGCCGGAGGTGGCGACGCACGCGCCATTTGAAGAAACCCGTGCACTGAGCCAGCAGCGTCAGGTCCATGCGCTGGCGGTACATGTGGTATTCGAGCGGTGCCGTCACCCCTTGCCGTGCGCGGGCGAGGGCATCCGCCGCCAGCTGTTCGAAATGCGCAATGGCCTGATCGAGAACGACTTCCTCGGCTTCCCAGCCGCTGGAGCCGACGATCCGGTAGCGCCCGTCATCATCGACGGCATAGACGGCTTTTTTCTGCCCCTCGAATGCGCGGGCACGATCTTGCGGGACGTCGTCCTTCTTCACGGCACCGTCGCGGGGTCGACGACGGTCAGCTGCATGAATGCGGTCGAAAATCGCCCGCTTTCGGGTATGTAGCACAGCAGCTTCTGCCCGTCTGCGAGCCGGCCCGAATGCAGCAGTTCTTCGAGAATGATGTACATCGCCGCAGATCCGGTGTTGCCCTTGGCGGGAAGGTTCGTAAACCAGCGCTCCTGGGGGATATCGAAATCCGCATTGCGCATCTTCTCGTAAACTTGGTCCCGGAAGAATTGCGACGAGTAATGCGGCAGAAACCAGTCGTAATCACCGGCGCGGATGCCCTTCTTCGTGACCAGTTCGAGCAGCGGCTTTTCTACGGTGTAATACATGACGTATTGATTGAGCTGCTTGATGTCCTGCTTGACGCAAAACATCGATCGTTCGAGCCATTCCTCCGGCGCGTAACGGTTCCAGCCCTGCAGCCGCCCGTCGGGCAGTTTTTCCGCGCCCGCATACATGCAGGCATCCATTTCATTGGCGTAGGAGCGCTCGAAGATCCAGTCGATACGCAGCGACGGGCCGTCGGTTCTCGGCCGTGGCTGGAGCAGTACTGCACCGGCGCCATCCGACAGCATCCAGCGCAGGAAGTCTTTCTCGAACGCGATCTCGGGGTGCTGTTCGAGCGCCTCGACCTTGGCCGCCACCTCGGGCTTGAAGCGACCGGCATGCATCACTGCCGATGCGAGTTCCGAGCCGGTCGCGACGGCATTGTCGAACTCGCCGGCGGCGACGCCGAGCCACGCGTATTTTATTGCCGTCAGGCCGGACAGGCAGACGCCGCTGGTCGCGACGACCTCACACGGCGGCGTACCAAGCTCGCCGTGCACCATGACAGCATGATTGGGCATGAGTTGATCGGCAATCGTCGTCCCGCAGGACAGGCAGTCGATGGACGACAGGTCAAACCCGCCCTCGGCCAGACCGCGGATCGCCGCCGCCGTCAATTCCGCGTTGTTGTGCGTCGGCTCGCCGGTGGCCGGGTCGATGGCATAGTGCCGGCTCTTGATGCCGTTGCTGCGCAGGACCGTCCGGCGGGCCCGTGAGGGCTTGTCGCCGATCTGTCCCAGTACGGATTCCATTTCGTCGTTCATGACCGGTTCATTCGGCAGGAAAACGGCAATGTCGTTGATAAATACTTCAGTCATTCTCGGCCCGGGTTGCCGGGCGTCATGCCCGATGGCTGGCTAAAATAATGTTTCTGCTCGGCGATACGCCGCCTGGTCAACGGCGCCGCCAATTTCTTGATCAGCATACTAATCGGAAGAAACGTCAGAAGAAACGTCACAAGAAATACGGAGTATACGATGAGGACGGGTTTGCGCCGATTCGATCCGGGCGGTCCGAGGGCGCGCAGCAGCTTACCCCAGGCGCGAAAGCCGCGGCGGGCCATGCGTTCGCTGGAGATCAGTTTCTCGTCGACGGTGACCGCGCCCAGTCCGGACAGCAGGCTCTGGTCGAGCGGCGCCTCGCTCCGGAATCTGTCGACGATTCGCCGGCCGAACCGGTCACAGGCGTCGATATCCGCGTCCGAGACGCCGGCGCGCGGAATCAGTCCGCCGAAACGGGGGCCCTTGTTGCCGCTCAGGACCCACAGCGGTGTCGCGAACAGGCTCAGGAAACTGCCCGCTGCGTCGATCAGCACGGCATTGCCGACGAGCCTGGCGCCGATATCGGCCAGCATCGTCTTCATCGCTTCCTGCGCCATCAGCCACATGTTGCGGCAGGCGATCAGCGTGATGACGGGGGTGTCGGCGAGCAGTTTTCGGGCAGCGTCACTCTGCATGAACGCGGTGACCGGCAGCGCCGGCGACAGAAACCAGACCTGGTAGGCGATGACGACCAGATCATAGGTTGCGCCGGGGTCGATCGACAGGGGCCGGATCGGCGGGGGGTCGAGGTAGATGCATTCGGGAAAGGCGTCGAGGAAGCGCAGAAACGGCCACGGGAAAGGAAACGGGTCGACGGGTTGCAGTTGCTCGAAGGTCACGTCGACATCCGTCGCCTCGACGAGCGGTCGGGTGAAGTGTTCGGCAGCACGGTCCAGTTGGCCCGTTTGCGAGAAATGAATGACCAGTACTTTTTTCATCGATCGGATCGCCCGTGCCGCAAACATGCGCTACCGGTCCTGGTCATTGCCGGCCGGTCGGTGTGTTTGTTCGTTTGCTTCGTTTGCCGACGACTGGCTATGATCGTCGCCACCGCGCCGGATTATAGCATTCGGTCCGTTCGTCATTGTCCGTATGGAAGGGCGCCGAGACGGATACTCGCTTCGAAATCTGCATCGCTGCCGATCACCCGGCAATCGCCGGCCACTTTCCCGGCCATCCGGTGGTCCCCGGGGCACTGCTGCTCGCGGAGATTGTCACCCGCCTGTCCGCGTCGGGCTGGGCGATCACAGGGTTGCGTAAGGTTCGTTTTTCGTTGCCGGTGCGGCCGGCGGATGTCGTCGAGGTCGAGTGTCGGCCGAAAGCCGGGCAATACCGTTTCGAATGCCGGGTCGCCGGCGAGATCGTGGCGCGGGGCGCATTGATTGGCCCGACGGATGAACGGCGTGGTTGATACGACAGACCTGTACAAGCGGCTGCCGCATACCGGCTCGATGTGTCTCGTCGACGAGGCGGTTGACTGGGACCATGAACACATTCAATGTGCAGCGACCAGCCACCTGCTGGCGGATAACCCGTTGCGGGTCGCCGGCCGCTTGCCCGCGATCTGTGTGCTGGAGTATGCGGCGCAGGCTTTTGCGCTCCACGGTGTGCTCGTTGCCGACGAGTCCGGGGAGCCTCCGCCCGATGCCTCACGGGTTTTCGTCGCGCTCGTCACGACGCTGGATATATATGCCGAGTATCTTGACGGTCGTGACGGCGCGCTGCGGATCGACGGGCATATCATCTTTCGACAGGCGGGATCGGCCGTGTACCGGTTCGAAGCCTTCGATGCGACCGGGCCGGTTGCCGACGGCCAGATCGGATTGATGTCATGATACGGACACCGGGCGGGCCCGATCATCCATCGTCCCGTTTGGAGCGATGACTGCGTTGCGATGGATCCGGCAGCGCTCTGAATCTTCCCAACCCACCGGGTAAGTGACACACTTCCGGAATGCTTGACACCATATCCCGATTCCTCTCGATTCAGCTCCTGACAGTGGGCGAGCGTTCAGTGGCGGTCGGCCAGGTGTTGTTCGTGCCAACGGTCCTGGTCGGCGGCTACCTGCTGGCGCGCTGGATCGAGCGGATCATCGTCAGGCGGCTGACGGCAAACGAGGTCAGCCCGGATCTGATTCACCTGGTCCGGCGCGTCTACCTCATCATTATTCTGGCCGTACTGCTCGTTACGCTGCTCGAACTGCTCGATGTGCCGCTGACGGCATTCGCGTTCGTGTCCGGTGCGGTCGCGATTGGAGTCGGTTTCGGTGCGCAGAACATCATCAATAATTTCATCAGTGGCTGGATTCTGATGTGGGAGCGGCCGATCCGGATCGGTGATTTCCTGGAAATCGGCGAAACACGAGGCACCGTAGAATCGATCAATACACGCTCTACCCGGATTCGCCGCGTGGACGGCGTACACCTGTTGATCCCGAACAGTCAGCTGCTGGAAAACATGGTGGTTAACTGGACGCTGATCGATCGCCTGGCCCGGACGGTCGTCCGGGTCGGGGTCGCTTACGGATCGCCCGTTGCCCGGGTCGCCGAGTTGATCAACCAGGCCGCCTCGGAGCACCAGTCTGTATTGGCAGATCCCAAGCCGCTCGTATTGTTTGAGGATTTCGGCGACAGTGCGCTGATATTCGATGTCAGTTTCTGGGTACTGGCGGACGGCGAGAAGGATCTGCGGGTTATTCGCAGCGATATCAGGTTCCGGATCGACGCATTGTTCGCCGAGAACGGTATCACGATTGCATTCCCGCAGAGAGACGTGCATCTGGATACCGCGGCGGCGATCAAGGTTCGTGTCGTCGCGGATTCGGAGAATGGCGATGACTGACTCCGGTAGCGTTGCCCCCGACGCGCTGATTTGCGCGTTTGAGTTCGACGGCCTGGGCGGCGCGCGGGAACTCGGTCGAGCAGATTTGGATGAGGCGTATAACGGCGCTGCGGTTCGCTGGTTTCACTTTGATTTCATGGCGGAGGAAACCCGCCGCTGGCTGCTCCGGGACAGCGGTATCGAGCGCAGCATCGCCGAGGCCATGATCGATGAAGACAGCCGGCCCCGTAGCATTGAGCACGGGCAGGGGTTGCTGGTGATTTTCCGCGGAGTCAACTCCAATGCGGGATCGCAGCCGGAGGACATGGTCTCGATCCGGATCTGGCTGGAAGGGAATCGAATCGTATCGACGCGTCGCCGGCGCCTGGCATCTATCCGGAGTATCCGCGAAGATCTTGCTGCCGGGAACGGTCCTCGCGATATGGTCGATTTTTTGATCACGCTGGCCCGACGCCTCGGCGATCGTATCGGGCCGGTCGTGGAAGAGATCGATGCTCAGCTTGAGCAGGCCGAGGTCGGTTCCGGGACCGTCGGGTTCGGTTATCGCAGCCAGTTCTCCAATCTGCGGCGTCAGGCCGTGCGTATTCGCCGTCATCTCGCGCCGCAGCGGGACGGCTTGGAACGCCTGGCCAAGCAGGGCAGCTTTTTGCTCAGCGAAATCCAGCGACTGGAACTGCGAGAGGAGGCGGATGTCATCACGCGTTACCTGGAGGATCTCGACCTGATCCGCGAGCGTGCCATGGTGGCGCAGGAAGAAATGATCGGGCAACTCGCCCAGGAGCAGAACAGCCGAATGTATATCCTGTCGCTTGTTGCTGCTATCTTCCTGCCGCTGTCCTTCCTGACCGGTCTGATGGGGATGAATGTCGCCGGATTGCCGGGTACCGAAAACCCGATTGCATTTACCGCTCTGTCACTGATGATGATCGGTGCGGCTATTGGCATCCTGCTGCTGTTTAAATGGAGGCGGTGGCTGTAGCCGCCGGAAGAAAATCAGCAGGAAAGCAGGCTCGGGCGCCCTTACGGTGGTGGGATGGCGTGAATGGCTGGTATTGCCGACCCTCGGCATCGACCGGATTAAGGCAAAGATCGATACCGGTGCGAGAACATCGGCATTGCACGCCTTCAGCGTAGTCGATTTTCAGCGCAACGGTCGGCAGTGGGTGCGGTTCGGCATCCATCCCGATCAGTACTCGACCGAAACGGAGATATTCTGTGAATCACCGGTACATGATGTTCGCGTGGTTGCCGATTCCGGCGGACATCGCGAGGAACGGTACGTGATCATTGCCGATGTTCAGGCTGGCGCCATGTGCTTTCCGGTTGAAATGTCGTTGACATCGAGGGATACGATGCGCTTTCGGATGCTGCTGGGGCGAACGGCGATGCGCCGGCGATTCATGGTCGATCCGTCCCGATCCTTCCTGCTCGGTCGCTGAGATAATCGCCACATGATCAGGAAAAACACCGGCAGCGTGATGACGATTTTCGGTACCGATGTTGCGCCGGGCACGACGCAGTTTATCGATATACCGGTGGCGGATCTCTATACGCATACGTCTTTGCATATGCCGATTCAGGTCGTCAACGGCAAGCGCAAAGGTCCGGCGCTGTTTGTCTGCGCGGCGATTCATGGTGATGAACTGAACGGCGTCGAAATAATCCGCAGGCTGCTCGCACAGAAGGCGCTGCGCCGGCTCGCCGGGTGTCTCGTGGCCGTGCCGGTCGTCAATGTGCATGGATTCCTCGCTCAGTCCCGCTACCTGCCGGACCGTCGTGATCTCAACCGGTCTTTCCCCGGCAGTGCCCGGGGTTCAGTGGCCGCCCGTCTGGCCGATACGTTTTCCCGCGAGATCATCAGTCAGTGTGACTACGGCATCGATTTCCATACGGGCGCCGTGCATCGTAGCAACCTGCCACAGATCCGGGCCGATCTGGATGACCCACGGACCCGCGAACTGGCCGGGGTATTTAATGTGCCCGTTTTGATCAATGCGAAACTGCGCGACGGATCTTTGCGCGAACACGCGGCTGCGAACGGCATACCGATGTTGCTGTACGAGGCTGGCGAGGCGTTGCGATTCGATGAAACGGCCATTCGTGCCGGGCTGCGCGGCGTGCTGAGCGTCATGCGCAAACTCGAAATGCTGCCGGCTCGCGAGTCGTCGTCACGCCGTATCGAACCACTGGTTGCCACCTCGACAAGCTGGGTTCGAGCGCCTGTGAGCGGTGTGGTGCGGGCGCGGAAAAAACTTGGTCAGCGCGTTCAGGAAGGCGAGACCCTGGCCACGATCAGCGATCCCTTCGGCGAGTCGGAAACCGCCGTTCGGGCTGCATTTTCGGGGATAATTATCGGTGAGTCCCGATTACCGCTGGCCCATGAGGGCGATGCACTGCTGAACCTGGCGCGATTTGATAGCGTCTCGTTGGCGGAGGATACTGTTGAAGAGTTCCATATCGAAATGGATCCGGATTTGAGTCGCTAGAGCAACAGGTTTTTTGATCATGAAAATAGGCATTCTGTCTACCAGCAAGACTTTGTATTCAACCAGGCGAATGGTCGAGGCTTCGACCAATCGCGGGCACGAGGTCCGGGTAATCAACCACAAGCGTTGTTACATGAATATCGCCACGCATCGTCCGGGCGTGCATTACAACGGCGAAGAACTCGAAGGCTTCGATGCCATCATCCCGAGGATCGGGGCCTCGGTGACCTTCTACGGTACTGCGGTCGTGCGTCAGTTCGAGATGATGGGAGTGTATTCGGTGAACGAGTCGGTCGCCATCACGCGTTCGCGCGATAAGTTGCGCGCGCTGCAGTTGCTGTCGCGCAAGGGCGTCGGACTGCCGGTGACCGGATTTGCAAGTTCGCCGGGCGACACAGATGACCTGCTGGCCCTGGTTGGGGGTGCACCGGTGGTGATCAAGTTGCTCGAGGGTACCCAGGGCGTGGGTGTCGTGCTGGCGGAAACGCAGAAGGCAGCGGAGAGCGTGATCGAGGCCTTCCGTGGTTTGAAAGCCAACTTCCTCGTTCAGGAATTCATCAAGGAGGCCGGCGGCGCCGATATCCGCTGCTTCGTGATCGGTGAAAGGGTGGTTGCGGCCATGAAGCGTCAGGCTCGGGAAGGAGAGTTCCGCTCAAATCTGCATCGTGGCGGCAGCGCGGAACTGATCAAGCTGACGCCCGAGGAGCGCAGCACGGCGGTGCGCGCCGCGCGCATCATGGGCCTGAATGTAGCGGGCGTCGACCTGTTGCGATCGAATCACGGTCCGATCGTCATGGAGGTGAATTCATCTCCGGGCCTGGAGGGGATCGAAATAGCCACGAAGAAAGACGTGGCCGAATTAATCATCGAGTTTATCGAGAAAAACGCGAAGCGCGGCAAAACACAGACACGCGGCCAAGGCTAACCCGCTATTGAAGCGCGGCGTTTATACCAACGCCCGCCGGCGAAAATGCAGACAACTTGGCCGCCAACGGCTGTCAGCGGCCAGGTTTTCCAATTAGATTATTCCCAGTCGGAATTTCTTCGCTGGCTGTCTTTTCTGCGGACTGTCTCCCGGAAGGCTTCGGCACGCTGCGTGCGCTTCGATGAGAACTCGAACCAGTAGTCGAGTTCATCCGGCGCGTTTCCTGCGTTTCGGCCTTTTTCGTTTGGGGGAAGACAGCCGCGAAGTTGCGGCCCTTTCAGTCGGCGGCTCATTGATTCATACCTCACAACAGGTTTGGAAATTAGCGGTCAAAAATCCAGCAACGGGTCTTCGAGCGCCTTGCGTAAAGCCATTTCTTCCTTTATGCGTTCGGCCAGACGTCTCGCGGTGGGGCGAGAGGGGTTGGCATGAAAGCATTTCCACAATTCGACGTCGTATTCGGAAAGTTGCTCATCGTCGCCAAAGAGTTCGTCGTCATCTTCGGTAAACAACTCGTGTGAACCCGAAGGGGTCCAGGTCAGTTGCTCGTCACGACCGATCGCGTCGTCCGTCGGGCGGCTACGCCCGTTCGGGGTTGCTTTCTTCTTTCTCGCCATGGTTGTTCCCCTCGAAAAATGCATCATGGCCACCGCTCAAATGGGTGCCCGTCGTCATGGGCCGGACGCGCGCTGCGCCCCCGCGCATCGATCCGTATCCGCCTGCGCCGCGATACATGGCGATGCCCGGGTTGGCCCGGCCTGTTATTGGTTTTACATAAGCTGACATGTTCCTCGCCCTCCTCAAGTCACGACCTCGAATTTACGCAAAAATACCTTGTTGTCAAGTAGTTTGATGTCAAAGTGACGACCGCGTACAATGTGCCCCATGCAAGACATCGTGGACGAGATCATCAACGGGTGGGCCGACCAGCGGCCCGAGCTGGATTCTTCGGCGCTGGCAATCGTCGTGCGGGTGCAGCTTCTGGGTCGGCTGCTCAGCGCCGATGCCGGTGACGCCCTGCAGGCTCTGGGTCTGAAGCTTTGGGAATACGATGTGTTATCGGCGCTGCGCCGACAACGCCCGCGCCACGAAATGCCGGCCTCGGCCCTGGCGAGGGCCTCCATGCTGACAACCGGCACGATTACGACCCGCATCGACGGCCTCGAGGAACGCGGCCTCGTCAAACGACGTGCCGACAAGAATGACCGCCGCGGCGTGAACGTGCGCCTGACGGAAAAAGGCAAGCAACTCGTCGATCAGGCGGTGGCAACCCGGATGGCAATTGCCGAAGACCAGCTCCGCGACCTCGGCGTTGCTGATCGCGGCAAGGTCTCGGACGGACTGCGCAGGATTCTGTCCCGAATCGGCGCCGATTAATCGATGTTCTGGATAATTCTCAAGTTCGACGGATCCGAATCGCCGTTCTGAAGTTGCGACCAACGGTCCGTTTGATGGTAAGCGTCAGGATCCGGCCATCGCGCCGCGCTGGCGGCCCGATTGCTTGTCAGCCGCTGCCGCCAATTTGGGGTCTGGCCCCGAATAACTCAGGCTTTCAAGACTGCCTTGTCTTCCGCAACGGTCTTGGCGAAAGCGAGACGGAACCAGGTTTGTCCGACGGCCCCGGCGATGAAATTGGCCGTACAGGCCGCGGCAAAAATACCGATGATGCCGAACAGTTTGGCTAACAGGAACGCCAGCGGGGCGTATACGAGTATGGTCCGGGTCAGCGAGACGAACATTGCGGGCAATGGCTTGCCGATCGCATTGAATGAACTGTTGGCCGTCATCGCCATGCCCAGGGCGAGGTAACTGAACGGCACGATGCGCATATGCAGCTTCGCGGTGGCAATGGCGGTCGGGTCGTCCGTGAAAAGACCGGCGATGTGACCGGAGAATACGGCCATGATGCCGGCCGCGAGCAAGCCGTAGCCCAGTGAGAAGCGAGAACACCAGTTGACACCGAGCCTGACCCGGTCGTATTGCTGGCCGCCGAAGTTCTGGCCCACAAATGGCGTAATGGCGGCGCTCAGTGCCATCAGGGCCATTAGCATCAATCCTTCGACGCGCGAGGCGATGCCGAAACCGGCCACCGCTTCCTGGCCGAAGCGCGCGACCTGGTAGGTGATAAAGGCGGTCGTGATTGGCGCGATCAGGCTGCTGGCGATCGACGGCAGACCGACATGCAGAATGCGCCGCCACGAATCGAAGATCTCGCTGAGCCACAGGTGCCGGAAGGTGACCAGGCGTTCCTTGAACATGATAGCGCCGATCGAAGCGACCATCGTGCCGGCGTTGGCCAGGACCGTGGCGATCGCGGCGCCCTCGACGTCGAGACGCGGGAATCCGAACAGACCGAAAATCAGGATAGGATCGAGGATGATGTTGATAATCGCCGCGGCCGTCATGATCTTGGCCGGCGTCTTCGCGTTGCCCGACGCGCGCAGGACCGAATTGCTGATCATCGGTACGACGAGGAAGATGCCGCCCCAGTAGTAGATCCGCATATAGCGGTGAATCACCGGCAGCGTCGTGTCGTCGGCGCCGAGCAGGGTAAACAGCGGGTCGATCGTCGTCAGGCCGATGGTGATAATGGTCAGGCCGGTTACGATCCCGAGCATCATCGCGTGAACAACGACGCGCTCCACATCGTCGAGTTTCTTGGCGCCGAACAACCGGGCGCAAACCGAGGCCGTGCCGATGCCGAATCCCAGCGTGACGGCGCCGACGATGAAGCTGACGGGGAACGTAAAGCTGATTGCTGCCAGTTCCATCGTGCCGAGCTGGCCGACGAAATAGGTGTCCGCGATGTTGTAGGACAACAGGGAGACCATGCCCACCAGCATCGGCACCATCAGGGAGCGAATCGATTGACCGACCGGTCCCTGTGTCAGGTTGCGACCGCCCTTGTTCATTTTCTTGTTAGTCATTCTGTTCCCGGATGATCCGCGCGGCCGACCGCTGCGTGTCGGATCCCTTGGCCGATGGCAATGCCGATCCGCGAGGCAGGCACGGCGTGACCCGACTGCCGAAATCGGTAGCAGGGATACAGGCGGAAAACCGGTGCGCTTGGGTCCGAATCCCGATCGGCGACTTATAATACAGGGAATCGTACCGCTTGTTGCCGGCGGATCGACACTTGGCCCGCTGGGCCGCCGCCGGAGAAAACCAATGAGGTTCGCCAGTTTCACCCGCGCCGAAACCGCCGGCTTCGGTATCGTCGAAGACGGGTATATCCGAACCGTTCCGGCCGACCATTACGCGGATCTGCAACAAATGATTGCCGCCGGCGCCTGTGCGGAAGCGGCCACGTTAGCGGTCGATCCCGTCTCTCTCGTCGATGTCCGGCTGGCGCCGCCGATTCCACGGCCCGGCAAAATCGTCTGCATCGGCATGAATTATGTCGCACACATCGCCGAGATGGGTCGCAAGCGTCCCGCGTTCCCGACCTTGTTTACCCGTTTTCCCGATAGCCTCGTGGGGCACGATTGGCCGATCATGCGTCCGGCCGCGTCCGAGCGTTACGATTTCGAGGGTGAACTGGCCGTCGTGATCGGGCGGCGCGCGCGTCACGTCACGGCCGATCGTGCCCTGGAGCACGTGGCGGGCTACTCATGTTTTCTCGACGCGACACTACGCGACTACCAGCGGCATACGTCGCAGTTCACGGCGGGTAAGAACTTTTATCGCAGCGGCGCCTTCGGCCCCTGGCTGGTGACGAGCGACGAAATTGCCGATCCCGGGCCGCTGCACCTCGAAACAAGAATTAATGGGCGTGTTATGCAATCCGGGCGCATCGATGACCTGTGTTTCGGTATCGGCGCCCTGATCGAATACCTGTCCGCGATTTTTCCGCTCGATCCGGGCGACGTCATCGCGACCGGCACACCCGGCGGTGTGGGCGCGGCCCGGGATCCGCAGGTCTGGTTATGTCCGGGAGACGTCGTCGAGGTCGAGATTGACCGGATCGGCGTGCTGCGCAATGAGGTCATCGACGAGCCGGCCTGAGGGGGAGAATCCGCTCCGGACCCGTCTGGGTGCGAATTACCGAAAAAGCGTTTCATCCTGAGAATTTTCCTTGTAGACTCGCGGGCCCGGCCGGAAGAGCGCCTCAGCTCAGGGTCGCCGGGTCATATTCTGGTCGGTCACAACGTGGCCATAAATCGTGGAGTCTCAGCGCTATGAGAACCTTCGAGTCCGTCTGTGACTACCTGCAACGCGAGGCGCCGGCTGATCCTGTCGTCTGTTATCGACCGCATGCCGCCGCGGCTGCGGCGGCGTGGTTTGTGCGGAATTTTCCGGGCGACGTGCTCTACGCCGTAAAGTCGAATCCGTCGCCGCTGATTATCGATACGTTGTACAAGGCCGGAATCCGGCACTTCGACGTCACGTCGCCGTTCGAGATCGATCTGCTGAAGCCTTACGGCGATGCGCGGATTTTCTATATGAATCCGGTCAAGCACCCGGCGCATATTCGCGCGGCCTATTTCGAGGACGGCATTCGCGACTTTTCGCTCGATACGATCGACGAGCTCGACAAGATACTCGTGGCGACCGATTACGCCCGGGATCTGGGGCTGCACGTGCGCATCTCGGTGGACAACAGTCGCAGCCGCATGCCGCTGGCGATGAAATACGGCGTTCGGCCGTCACAGGCGCCGGACCTGCTGCGTGCTACGCGGCTGCGCGCAGAACGACTCGGCGTCTGTTTTCATGTCGGGTCGCAGGCTATGGATCCGAACAGTTTCGCCCGGGCCATCGAGCGGGCGAACCGCTCTATTCGCAAGGCTGGCGTGATCATCGATTCGCTCGATGTCGGCGGCGGATTTCCGGCTGCCTACCCGGGGATCGTGCCCGCACCGCTCGACGAATACATGCGCGTCATCGACACCGCGTTCGAGAACAGCCTCACGAGCGAGGCCTGCAAGTTGTACTGTGAGCCGGGCCGGGCGCTCGTCGCCGAATCCGCCTCCGTGCTTGTCAACGTGACACTGCGCAAGGATAACTTGTTGTATATCAATGACGGCGCCTACGGTACATTGTTCGATGCGGCGCATTTCAAGTTCCCGTACCCGGTACAGGCGATTCGGGACGGGCACATTCATACGAGCGATACCGCCTCGTCGTTCGGATTATTCGGTCCGACCTGCGACAGCGTCGATTTCATGCCCGGACCCTTCATCCTGCCGGCAGACATGCGCGCCGGTGATTTCATTGAAATCGGACAGCTTGGTGCGTACGGTGAAACCATGCGTTCGCGTTTCAATGGATTCGGTCACGGTGAGCGAATCCATGTCAATGATCCGCCGTTCATGAGTCTTTTTTCGGATACGTTGCTGCCGGCCGCCGAGCAGCGCCGCTAGCCGGCATTCTTCATGAAGGCGGCGGCAATTGAGGCCAATGCCATGCTGAGTCGAACCTTGTGACAAGACGAGAACTTAACAGTCTGAATATACGGCGGGCGCCTGACCGAGGTCGATCATAATGGCTATGGCAAAAGACAATCTCGATCCGAAAGCGGATCTGCTGAGCAAGACCGTCGAGCACATTGATATTACGAAGATCGATGCGCGCCCGATTATCGATGCAATGGAGGACATGTCGTTCACATCGCGTGATCTGGCGCGCGCTACGCGAATCTTCAACGAGATGCTCGCCGATGAGAACTGCTCGGTGATATTGACGATCGCCGGGTCAACGTCAGCCGGCGGCTGCATGCAGCTCTATGCCGACCTCATTCGCTACAACATGGTCGATGCGGTCGTTGCGACCGGGGCGAGCATCGTCGACATGGATTTCTTCGAGGCACTCGGGTTTCGACACTACCAGGCGCAATCGGATGTCGATGACCAGCGGCTGCGGGAACTGTATATCGACCGGATCTACGACACCTATATCGATGAAACGGACCTGCAGTCCTGCGATCGTGCGATCGCGGATATTGCCGGCTCGCTGGAGCCGCAGCCGTATTCATCACGCGGATTCATTCAAGAAATGGGTAAGTGGCTCGGCGAGCACGCCAAAAAGCCCGGCTCGCTCGTTCAGCTTGCCTATGAGCACGATGTGCCGATCTTCTGCCCGGCATTCACCGACTCCAGCGCCGGTTTCGGTCTCGTGCTGCACCAGGCCGAGAATCCCGACCGGCATATGACGCTCGATTCAATTCGCGACTTCCGCGAACTGACCGAAATCAAGATTGCGGCGGGGCGAACCGGCCTGCTGATGATCGGCGGCGGCGTGCCGAAAAACTTCGCGCAGGATACGGTCGTTTGCGCCGAAATTCTTGGCAAGGAAGTGGACATGCACCGGTATGCGATCCAGATTACGGTCGCCGACGTGCGTGACGGCGCGTGTTCGAGTTCCACGCTCAAGGAAGCCTGTTCCTGGGGCAAGGTGGAGACGGTCAGCGAGCAGATGGTCTATGCCGAGGCCGGCAGCGTGCTGCCGTTACTGGCGTCCGACGCGTATCATCGCGGCGCCTGGAAGCAGCGGCCCCGCCGCCGGTTCGCGAAGTTGTTTGCGTAGTCGCCGAGCGCTGGTGACGGAAAATTCGATGATCTGCAATCCTCTGAATGGTTGTAACGCCGACGGGCCGCAGACCAGCGCGAATACCCGATCAGGCTTGGCGCCATCCGTTCATGCTTGATTACCTGCCGCCCGATCAGGGATTTCTCGGTCTTGATGCCGATCGGTCCGGTGCGCCGGAACAGGCGCAAGCCGTGGTTATTCCGTTCGGCCTGGAACGCAGCGTAACCTTCGGCGGCGGAACGGCACAGGGCCCGGATGCCATGTTGCGGGCCTCGCACCAGGTCGAACTGTTCGACGAGGACCTGTGGTCGGAGCCCTGTTTCGACTACGGCATCGCCACGCTGCGGCCGCCCGTCATTGCAGAAAGTCTGCCGGCGGCGCTCGAGCAACTCGAGCATACGGTGGCGACGGTCCTTGCGGAAGACCGGTTTCCGATGACGTTCGGTGGCGAACACTCGATTACGGCCGGGGCGATCCGGCCGTTTGCAAAACGCTATCAGGATCTCGTCGTACTCCATTTCGATGCGCACGCGGATCTGCGCGATGGCTATGAGGGTGAGCGGTACTCGCACGCTGCGGCCATGCGCCGCGTGCTCGACTTCGAACACATCACGCTCGTTTCACTCGGCATTCGCAATATTTCCGCCGAGGAGGTCCCGTTTCTCGAGGCTAACCGACACCGGATCCATATTTTCTGGGCGCGTGATCGCAGCCAATGGGCATTGAATGAGATTCTTTCGGTGCTGGATAAGCGCCCGGTATACCTGACGTTCGACCTGGATGGCTTCGATGCCAGCCTGATGCCCGCAACCGGCACGCCGGAACCCGGCGGCCTGTTCTGGGACGATGTCATGCCGATTATCCGGGCGGCGGCGCAACGGGGGCGAATCGTCGGTGCGGATATCAGTGAACTGGCGCCCCGGCCGGAGCTGCACGGCTGCGATTTTCTCGCGGCAAAGCTGGCGTACAAGATCCTGAATTTTGCTCTGGCCGATCAGTCGACCGGCTGATTTCGGTCATGGCAGGTGTATGGTGCCGGTGCACAACTTCTTAAGATTCTGTACACCGGCACAAACCTGGGTGGGGGCTGCGACGCCGGCACCATGCCTGCTTTCTCAGTAGTCGGGATAATCCTCCAGTGCGAGCCGCAGTGCGCGTTCTTCGCGGGCCAGTTCGATGGCTCGTCGTGCTTCCATGCCGCCGGCGGCAAGCGAAGCGCTGCTGAATTTTTCGACCTGTTCGTCAAAGAAATCGTCGTTGTCGGCATCGATGTCGCTGAAATCATCATCCGAGTCGTCATCGACGCTTTTTTTCTTCCTCTGGAGCTTGGTTTGCGGCTTCTTTTTCATGGTCGTTCTCTATGGTGTTGGTCGTTGCGCGCTGGCTTGTCCATCATGGCCGGTCCTCGTTCGGCTGCCGCCGATCGCCCTCGGTTTCCCGTCAGGGCGACAGCAAGGCGCCGCGATTTAATCGTTCAATCGGTCGCTAGTCGGGCCGCAGATCCGGATCGTGTTCGTCTCGGCCGTCGCGCCAGCGTTCGACATCGGTGCGCAGTCTGGCCCGTTGACGCCGCTTCTCTCTCGCCAGCTTGCGTGTCCGGGCCAGCGGATACGAATCGGCATCGAAGAATGGGTCGTCGCTTCCTTTACGAGATTTCATCCCGTGGTTCCTCCCGAAAGAGTTGCCTCGTGTCGGGCCCCGTCAGGCTGCCGCGCAGCGGATCGTTTTGGCAGCTGCACGCAGCATGCCTGCAGCGCAGATACGCATCGTTGAACTCGAAGCATATTTCGGCGAAAAGTAGGCGTTAATTACTTCCATGTCAAGTAGTTTTAGATCAAAATACATGTTCTTTCCAGAGGGCTAAAACAATGGCACGAGACCCGGTCGACGATCTGCTCAATCAATGGACGAAGGCGCGTCCGGAACAGGATCTGTCGGGTCTGTCCATCGCTGTCCGGGTGCAGGCTCTGTCGACCGAATTTCGCCGCCACGCGGAAGATGCGCTGGCGCCGCTGGATATGCAGTTATGGGAATATGACGTTCTCGCCGCGTTGCGGCGGCAGGGCCCGCCGTTCGAGTTGGCGGCCACGGAACTGGCCCGGGAAACGTATCTCAGCGCCGGCGCGATGACGAACCGGATCGACAAACTCGAGGGCAAGGGCAACGTGCGCCGCCGACCGGATCCCGGTGACCGTCGGGGTGTGCTGATCACGCTGACCGATACGGGCCGCGAGGTCGTCGATGAAGCACTGCAGGCGCGCTTTCAGGCGGCAAATCTGCAAGTCCATGCGCTCAGCGCGGATGACCGGTCCAGGCTTACCGGCCTGTTGCGCAAGCTGGTTAACTGATCGGCGTCGACTCCCGCCCGTCGAGGTGGTTGCCGAGAAATGCCAGCGTCCGCTCCAGTGCGAGCGCGGCGCTGTCCGGCACGAATTCCGCTCGTTCGTCGCAGTTGAATCCATGGCCGGCCTCGTCATAGACGTATAACGGCTGCCCTTTGCGTCCGGCGCCGATTCGCTCGACTGTTTCCGCCGGGATCAGCGGATCCTGTCCGCCAAAGTGGTACATGACAGGACAGCGCGGCTGCTCGTCCAGCCATTCCACGATCATGCGGCCGTAGTACGAGACGGCCGCATCGATATCGGTTCGGCAGGCCGCGAGATCGGCAATGGCGCCGCCCCAGCAGTAGCCGATGGCCGCGACCCGGCCGGCCGGTCGCACCGCAGCGACCGCGGCGCCCACGTCGGTCACGACATCGTTCAGATCGAGTTGCATCATGATCGAACGGCCTTCATTGACATCCGAGTAATCGAGCACAATTCCGCCACGGACGCGGTCGAACAGGCTGGGCGCAATCGCGAGGTAGCCCTGCTCGGCGTAACCGTCGGCGACGCGACGAATATGACCGGTGATGCCGAAGATTTCCTGAAGAATGACGATGCCGCCTTTGGGCGGTTTGACCGGCGTTGCACGGTAGGCATCGAGCGCATGACCGTCGCTCGCTGCTATCTGAATGACATCGCCCATCTGTTTCGCTCCCTGCTGCTGCGCTCACCGACCGCGTAGCATAACGTTTTTTGGGCGCGAAAATTGTAAGTCGAAAATCGGAAGTTAAAAATTGTTGGGCGAAAATTGGTGTCTGACACCAATTAGCAACAAGCGACAGCTTCCAAGGCTGGCATCACGCCAGTGGCAGGAACAGGCAGAGAATTGGTGTCTGACACCACTGCTGTCCCACAAACTTGCTTATCCTGTCAGGCTGACATGACGGAGCGGCACCTTTCCGAGACTGTGGCCCGCAGGGACGCGGGCCCCAAGCCCACACGGACGTGTTCACGGCGTGTCTCGGAATGGTGCCGCTCCGTCATGTCGGCCCGTTCTCGATCTTTACGCATGATCGATTCCAGCTATGTTCCCGGTGAAACACCGGTGACTTGATGGGACAGCAGGGGTCTGACACCAATTCTCACCCGCCAATTTTCAACCACCAATTTCCGGCACGCCGTCGGAGCAGAGCGGTACACTGTCCCGCGCAACCCCCGGCGATCAGTGAGGCCGACCCTTCGTGTTCCAGCAGCTCGTTCCGATCAT